>JBJOGL010000005.1:0-58035 GCA_046048255.1 Actinomycetota bacterium
CATAGGAGCGCATGCCTTGATCACGCATCCAGTTAAGTGTGGCATCATCAGGCCAATATCCACGGAGCCCGAGTTGTAAGAAGCGATCACCTCGCACGTATCCACTATCAATCAATCTTCGCATCGGAGTTCCATGTCCAACGAGCGCACCGAATTGGAGATCACCAGTATCAGCATGCGCATCAAAGTGAATCATCGAAATCTTGCCCTTACCTCGATGTTCAGCAATTCCAGCAACATCAGCTGATGCAATCGAGTGATCTCCCCCAAGCACAACAGCAATGGCACCAGCTCTCGATATCTTCTCGGTAGCTGCCTTCAATACCTTGAGTGACTCTTCAAGGTTTCCAGGAGGCATCAATAAATCCCCGGCATCAAATACTTTCAAAGCTTTCAACCCGTCAATTCGTAAAGCTAGATGGGGACGCTCACCATCATGAGGAAGGTAATCCCCCATCCGTATAGCTTGTGGCCCAAACTTCGCACCCGAGCGATGCGATGTTCCGCTATCAATTGGAGCGCCAACAAAGATTACATCGGCACCTTTGCAAGTTTCTGGCTTATCGAGATCACATGCGGGGATGCCAAGAAATGTGAAATTCGGGCCATACATGTTTCCATGATTTGCCATGTCCCTAACTCTACTTTCTTAGAGATTCAAGATGTTGCGCTGCGGATCAAGCGCAGCCGTAATCGCGTTAAGAGCCAAGCCCTGCCCCCAGAGTTGAAGTCGATCGCTGCGGATGACGCTATATCCAAATGGAACAAGTTGGAGCACTGTGCCAGCGCTGGTTCGCGTTAGAACGCCAGTATCGTCGACATATGTGAGCGAGGCAGCGATCGCCTTTAGCCCAGTTGCGCGTAGATCCGCTGCAAGGTCGGGAAGGTGCCTTGCGGCCCGAACCATCGCGGCTCCTATACCTGCGCTTGCCGAAGTCTCCAAGATTCCTTTGTTTTCAACTTGGCCATCAACGAGAACATCCCAAATTCCATGATCAGGCAGCAATACAGTCAGAGCGTTTAGTTGAAATCGCAACGCATTCTTGACTTCACGGACTTCCGGAAAATCCAGTGAGAGCGCCTCACATGAATCTAGGAATTCAACCGAAGAGAGCGCCATCCAAGCGTTGCCTCGCCCCCAGTAATTCCAGAGCGTCTCTCCTCGATGAGAGCCATGGGCAAAAAGTTTGGTTTTTGGGTTTTGAAGAAGTTCGAAGTGCCGACAGAGTTGTTCACCTATGAACTTAGCTTTTTCGTTCGCCCGCTTCGCTACCGCGAGATTCAAGTAATAAGTTCCCAACATGTAGCAGGTGTCCGCCCAGACGCTACCGGGCCAATGTTCAATCGCACCGTTTGCCGCACGCGTAGCTGAACTTGGATCGGCTAACCAGCGTTGCAGGTTGGAATCTATCGAGCTGTTATCGAATAAGCCTTTTGCTCCAAGTCTTGCCGCTGCGGCGGCGGGAGCAACATTATTGATATGACCGGAAGTAATAACTTCTCTTCCAGCGAACCATTTTATTATTTGACTAGGAATCTCCACCCCGATTGTCTCGTGATATCGCACTTCGGAGAGAAGGTAGACCCCCTCTCCCCAAGACCACTGAATCAATCCAGAGCGCCAGGTTGCAGCGATGATGCGATCTGCTAGCGAAGTTAGAAAGCTTCTCTCTAACTGCTCTGTCTTGAGCGGCGCAAGTGGTGGCGCTTCGAGCAAACTTGAAGTGGGATCTTCGCCGACCAACGTCAGGCCCTCGACTCGGGAGCTAATCGACGTCCAGATTCGATATTGATCTTCAACTGTGCTCCACTTATCTTTGCATCGAGAATCGCCTCTTCGCCTGCCAGATAAACTGCAGGGTTCTTTAAGCGCGGCGGAGCCTCTGGTAGCCCATTTTCAAGTAGATCACTCTTTCCATTTACCTTTAGAGATCCGTCCCAAGCAAACTCGAACCGTTCCTTGTGGCTGAAAATTATACGTAGTTGGTCCACATCAAATTCTGGCTCTTTGAGTGAGGCAACGAATGACTTGAAACTCTTTGCGCTCGACTTATCACTCATTATCGCAACATAGAGTGCGCCATTTCCGCGCGGCAACCATTCTTGGTAAGCGGCATCGCCCGAGCGCTTTGGTGCGAATCCGCCGCTTGTCGCTACCGCAACATAGGCGTCACCCACCCGACCAATCAACCATGAGCCTTTCTCTTTGAACTCTTCCATCAAAGGAGTTGGAAACCAGAGGTGAGTTGACCCGGGGAATAGTTCTTCGCGCTTTGGGTAGATAGCAAAGACGCGATTCTTATGTTGGCGTACGCGCGGCAAGACTAAGTGGCCCGCCCAAGCATTTGGACGCACCGAAGTAGCATGGCTATGCGAAGCGGGATAACTTGCAAATACTTGGACCTCGGGCGAAAGCGTGATTCCCCAGACATGTTCTTGCAATCCAGGTAAACCGGCTCGATAGTCCTGGACCGACGAGAGCATTCCGTAGCGATTGCGCCACACCCGCAAATCAGAAAAATAAGGACGCTCTAGAAGATCACTCTTGAAACGATATTTGCCGCGATAGAACTGACGACCATCCCAATTCTTTTCCAATGAGTGCGCCACTTTCATGATTAATTCTGGAAGGAGATACCGCTTTGAAGTTATCAAGGTAGTGACGGGCAAGACGGCGAGATTTAGAGCGCCCATCCCCCAGAGCGCCCACATGATCGGAGCGGTTTCTTCAAATCTAGATGAACGTAAAGTTGTTGTGTAGCTTCGGCCGTGGGCTGCGCCGTGGATGCCACGCCAAGAATTGCTGGCGAGCGAAAAGAGCATCCGATCTAGGAGCGCTTCGGCGTATCCTCGTAACTCTTTATTTGGTGAAAACTCGAGAAGGGATACAAGGGCCAAAGTATCGATTGCTAGATATGCGTTGGAGTCGAACTCGCTAAAACCACCCTCTAGCTTCAACTTTAGCCATGCTAACGCCATATCAGCGCCATGTTTGGAGTGCTCGGCCCCAGTCATACCAGCGTTAGAAAACCGTTCGTTACGGAAATAGTAGCCAATCAGATGTTCTGCAGTATGCCAGACAAGTTGGTGATTCTCTGTGAAGTAGCACATCGCATCCAGTCCAGGTTGATCTATCCAGTACTTGAAATTTGTTAGCGCTTCAACTACTTCTTCACGTACGCCTGATTCCCATTGGCCTTCTGCAAAGCGATTTAGTACATGAACTAGGCCAACGGCCTCGAAGTCGGCGCAATCGGCGCGAGTACTTATCATCGTCAAGGCAGTTGTTAGATCCTCTTTTGTAACTCGATAATTAGGATTATTTTCTAGTCGAGCCAATGCACGTGCTGATGATGGGTAGCTGGAGGCGACATGATCGATAACTTCTTGGCGCCAAACTTTCGGAGTAACTTTTGTTACCTTGGTACGAACCTTCGCGGGAACTTGAGCGGTTCTAAAAACGCGCACCACTGGTGTGAGCCGAGAATCCACTCGTACCTCCAGGAAAACTTCACCCGTATCTAGCATCGTCGCAGTTATATCGCCATCAATAGAACCGCCTTTGGCTCGCTCTAATTGGGCAGCCCGACGCAAATCTTGGATCGAAAGTTTGGCAACTCCTTTTTTGAGTTGGATTGATAGCCCAGACCCAATGCTCTTACGTTCTTTTACGCGCAATCGAAGACCATCAGGCCCGCTGAACTCAATAAATTCACTTGTACGCGCCCAACTCTTTATTGCAACTTGGTTGAGTTCTCGCTCCGCAATCTCACTTGCGTATTCGTCAGCTCCGCTCGATGGAATAACGATTCGAACCGGCAGACCAACTATTCGGGCCCGAACCGCATGCCTCACTTCGCGTAATGAGATCTGCCATTGAGATATGACTAGTGAACTCATTCCGGAAGGTAGTAACAAATCGAATTCATGCGTGAGTGGTTGCATATATCCAAATTTGCTGGTGGAAAGGACTATCGCACCATTTACCCAGACTTGTACTGGTCCTTGACTTTCAACGATCAATTTACGCCACTCCGGTTGATCAACTTCGATCTGCGTTGCCATCAAAGAATGGCGGTACTCCGGCGTGTATGAGAAGTGGCTCCAATCAACATATCCGTCGTCACCCGTATGAACTCGGCTCCATTTTCCTTCCTGTACCTTGCCAGTACCTGGTTCGCGCCAATTTACGGAGCCGCCTTCAATAATCGAGGGCATGATCTGTTCAGTCGTGAAGGGTCGGTTAGCAAAGATGCGCTCCTTCAACGGAGCAATATCTGGGCCATTCGTGAGTGCCCAACGGCCTTCTGGACCAAATGGGTCGCCCGTTGCACTAAGTAACTTCTCCAAATCTTTGGCTGGAGAAATCCAGGCTTCGGTCGCCAACCAATCACGGATAAAACCATTGTGATCTAGGAGATGGGTAGTTCTATCGCTGTTATCAGTAAATCGCGGAGACATGCTGTAGCCCTCTACTTTCTATTCGGAACTTAGAGTTTTTACTTCAAACCGGTATGGGCGATACCTTGGATGATCTGGCGCTGCATAAAGACGAACATAAATAAGACAGGGATTATCGACATCACTGACATCGCTAATACAACGTTATAGGGGACAACTAATTGGCCATTCAAAAGCGCAAGAGCGACAGGTAAGGTGTAGAGACGCTCGGTCTGAGCGATCAAAAGCGGCCATAAGAAATCATTCCAACGCCATAGAATCGAGAAGATTGCGATGACCGCGAGAGCTGGGCGGGCAAGCGGCAACATTATGCGGGCATAAATACGGAATTCCCCAGCGCCATCAATTCGAGCAGATTCAATTAATTCGTCAGGAATCGTGAGCATGTACTGGCGGATGACGAAGACTCCTGTTGGAGTAGCCGCTGCGGGAATAATCATGCCCCAGTAAGTATTAACTAGGCCGAGTGAGGAAACAACAAGGTACATCGGAATCAAAATGACCTGTAATGGAATCATGATCATCGCAAGGGTAAGAACAAAAAGACCATCTCGACCGCGGAAGTTATATTTAGCAAAGGCAAAAGCGGCCATCGAATTGATGATTAGCGTCAAGAGAGTTGCAACTACAGTCACAAATACGCTGTTCATGAAATAACGCATGTAGTCATACATCTGAAATGCTTGTGAGTAATTTTCAAAGGCCCAGCGTGTCGGAAGAATCTTGGGCGGCCGAGAACTTAGGTCGATGATGTCTTTGAAAGATGAAAGAATAAACCAAATTACCGGGATCAGGACTACAAGACTAAGTGCAATCAACGAAGAAGTTCTCAATATTGAGGCTACCGAAGGTGGACGCCCCCCAGACGTTGAAGTCCAAGTAGCTTTAGCTTTGGCCGGAGACTTAGATCGAGTTGCACTACTCATACGGCATCACGTTTTCTTCCCACCAGGAAATTTAGAGCGGTGAATGCGAAGATAATCAAAAAGAGAATGACTCCAGCCGCGCTTCCAAGTCCGTACTGAATCGGAGACTGGAAAGCGCGCTCATAGATGTATTGAACTATTAGGGTCGTAGCGCCGAGCGGGCCACCGCCTGTGAGAGTGTAGATAAAATCAAATGATTGAAATCCATGAATTGTTGAGAGAATGATAATAATCAAAGTTGTCGGTTTTAATAATGGCAATGTGATTTGTCTGGTAATTTGCCATCGCGTAGCTCCATCAATAGCCGCTGCCTCAAACAAGCTCCGGTCAATGCCTTGCAATCCCGCCAGCAAAATAATTGTGTAAAAGCCAAGATGTACCCAAATTCCAACAAAGATTGCCACAATCATGCCTAAAGGTGGTTCCACCAGCCATCCCGGGCTGCCACCACCAAGAGCTTCCAAAATCGCATTCAACGGACCGACTTTTCGGTCTAAGAAGTCGTTCCAAATTAAACCTACAACTACCGGAGATAACATTACGGGCAGGAAAACTATGGCTCTGAAGAATCCCCTCGCAAATCTCTGTTCATTCAAAATAATTGCAAAAGATAACGAAAGGAGAGTGGAGAAGATCATATAAAAGCTAACAAATACGGCAGTATTGCGGGCAATTGTGGCTACCGTGGGATCGCTAAGAATAGCCTTGTAATTATCGGTTCCAACATATTCAAAGGTATAACCATCAATACTGTCGAAAAACGAAATGTAGAAGCCTCGTAGCGCTGGCCAAATAATAAAGGTGGCAAATATCAATAAATTTGGTGCTAGAAAGAGATAGGGGGTTAATCGCCGACGCCAAGATTTATGGCGCCGGCGATTTACCGGGATTTCGACTGCTTGGCTCAAAAAGTTCCTGACTTCTGTCAGTTCCTAGTTACTTCTTGAGCGTCGCAAGTTGTTGATCTATGAAGGTTATCTGAGTTTGCACTAGTTCCTTCACAGTAATTTTGCCTGCGATTACATCAGTCATTAGATCGCGAAGTTTGTTGTAGATCGGACCTGTCAAAGTTGGAACTGACTGAATTCCATATGCAGCTGAAGGGGTTTTTGCTGCGTCAGCTAGAAACACCTTCATATCTGATGCTCGCTTTGGATAACTGATTCCGCTCTCGGAGAGATCTACTCGAGTGGGCATCCAAAACGCCTGCTTACACATTTCTTCCATTTGCTCCGTGTCTGCTAAGAATCGAAGGAAGAACGCAGCTAGATCTGGGTTCTTGCTCGCCTGGAAAGCCATTAGGAATTTGCCGCCCGGCCAACCGCCACCGTTTCGACCAGATGGGTTGGGAACTGCAGCAAATCTAAACTTGGCCGCAGACGCACCTTCACTTAGACCCGCGACATTCCAGTTTCCTGAGAAGAAGACTGGTAGCTGACCAGATAGAAATACAGCAGTTGGCGAACTGTAGCGAGTTCCAGTCCCAATCCAGAGATCTCGAGGGGCAAGATCCGCTACGTAGAGATCGGTAATCATCTTGATTGCCTTCTCTGCTCGGTATGGAGATGTGCGAAGGACGTTTCTTTGCTTCGAATTCACCATGTATGCACCCATATGGCTCATTGCCGTTGAGACGCGGTGTCCTGACTTATCAATTGCAAAGGCATACTCGCTCTTCGTCGCTGCTTGTACTTTCTTTGCGGTTGCAATTAGCTCTGGCCAAGTCCAAGAGGTAGGAACCGGAACTCCAGCTTTTTCAAACAACTCTAGGTTCACAAATGGGCCGTTTATGGTTAAATCATAAGGAACTCCGACCAACTTCTTTGTTGTTGGATGAGTAACTTGGGTAGTTGAACCCTTTAGAAATTCCTTTACATAATTACGGCCAAGATATTGCTCCAAAGGTAATGCCACGTTGTGATAGAAACCTGGGTTGTTTAGTCTTGCAACATCTGGAATGTTTCCTCCGGCGATGCGAGCTTGAAGTTGTTGATCCAGGCTCGTAAAGGGTATGACATCCAACTTCACTTTTGCGCCGGTCAACTTCTCGAAGTCGGCAATCTGCTTCTTGGTGGTGTCGAGCTCAGCAACGCTGTCGTTGTAGAAGTAATAGGTTATTTCCTTACCCTTCCAGGCAGCCAATTGCGCAGCGGTTGGCTGTAATGGAGCCGCTTGCGCCGACATATTGCCTACGAGGGATAGGCCTGCCGTTAGCGCCAGCGATGCGCCGATAGCGATGCACTTGCGTAGTCTCATATTCATTTAAGGATTGACCTTCCTTGTTGTACGCCGATCCCCAGATCGACTTTGGTGACCCAATTCAATACTCCAGTCGGGATAAATTCAACATACTCCGCCTGAAAACAAACATAACTTTTCTTTATTTGAAGGCTGAGTATTAGACTCGCCCGATGGAGATTCGCCCGGCAATCACTAAAGAAGATGTCCCCAACCGGAGCCCCCAGTTCCTGAGAGAGCGCTTGGTCATTAATGGGCTCTTCAATGTAAACGAGCTCACCTTCGTCCAGTCTCATCATGACCGGATTCTCATTGGTGGCGCGACCTTAAAACAGGGACGGCTCGATTTGAAAGCGCCTGAAGACTTTGGGGGCGACCAACTTCTGGAACGACGCGAACTAGGCCTTGCTTGTCTAAGCGGCAGGGTGAAAGTTGAGGTAGATGGTGAGAAATTTGATCTTGAAAGCGAAGACATCATCTATATCGGTCGGGGCGCATCAAAGATAAATGTTTCTGGAGATGGCGATATTTATATCTCATCGAGCATGTGTCATGAACGGTTCCCTACAAAGTTAGTCAAGCGCAGAGATGCTGAAACTCTTGTAATTGGAGATAAGAAAAAAGCGAGCGAACGTACATTGCGCAAATACATTCATGATCAAGGTGTGCAATCTGCAGCGATGGCGATGGGAATCACCACAATCCACGAGGGCAGCGTTTGGAACACCATGCCGTGCCATGTCCACGAGCGAAGAACTGAGGTCTACCTCTACTTCGATATAGATCAAGATGAGAAAGTGGTTCATCTATTTGGCGAGCCAAATCAGACTCGGAGCCTAGTTCTTGGTAACAAGGAGGCAATAATCAGCCCGGCTTGGTCAGTCCACACCGGAGCCGGCACAACCAACTATAAATTCGTCTGGTCTACTGCCGGGGAGAATGTCACTTACACTGATTTCAAGCCGGTTGCCACAAGTTCCCTCGCATGAGTAACTTTTTAGATTCGCAATTCTCACTTGTTGGAAGCCGAGCACTTGTTACCGGCGCCAGCAAAGGCATTGGCGCAGAAATTGCGGTAGCGCTCGCTGCTGCCGGCGCTGACCTTATCTTGCTAGGTCGCTCCAGCGACTCCCTGGCCGCAACGCGGGCGAAGATAGCGGGCCTGGGCCGCTCTGCTTCCGAGCTGATTTGTGACTTGAGCGATTCAAACTCAGTCGCAGCTTTGCTACCTAAGTTGGCAGATCAATCAATTGATATCTTGGTAAATAACGCTGGGACTATCACTCGCGCCGATGCCGTGGACGCAACTTTGGCAGATTGGAATCTAGTCTTCCAAACCAACCTAACTTCACTCTTTCAAATCTCCCAGGTCGTGGCCAGGTCAATGATTTCCAAAGGCAGAGGTCGAATCATCAACATCGCCTCGCTTCTATCCTTTCAAGGTGGAATTCGCGTAACAGGCTATACCGCGAGTAAACATGCGGTTGCCGGATTGACCAAGGCGCTAGCAAACGAATGGGGAGCATCGGGGGTTACTGTGAACGCTATTGCTCCGGGCTATATAATCACTGACAACACCGAACCACTGCGGCAAGATGCCGGTCGAAGCGCTGGAATCCTAGCTCGGATTCCGATGGGAAGATGGGGAACGCCAGACGATATCGCTGGCGTAGCTGTCTTTCTCGCTTCACCGGCAGCGCGTTACATTAATGGTGAGATCCTCGCTGTGGATGGCGGCTGGTTATCTCGTTAGTTAGTTCGACGTCGTCGCGATGCAACTTGACCGACAACAACAATTATTAAAGCGATGAAGAACATTGCGCTTCCAATCACATTTGCTTCTGGTGGAATTCCGCGAGCTGAAGAAATCCAGACAAACTTGGGGAAAGTGCTGACGATTCCGGAGTTGAAGTTGGTGATGATGAAGTCATCAAAAGAAAGAGAGAAAGCTAGGAGCGCGGCGCCTGCAATACCCGGCATCACTAATGGAAGCGTTACGTAGCGGAAGGTCTCGCGTTCGTTTGCATAGAGATCCATTGCAGCTTGTTCTAGGCGTGGATCCAAACTTGCAATACGGGCTTTGACGGTCACAACTACGAAGGAGATACAGAACATCACATGGGCAATCACGATAGTCCAGAATCCGGGACTAACTCGAAGGTTAAGAAACATCGCAAGAAGTGAGGCGCCAAGAACCACTTCAGGTGTTGCCATCGGCAAGAAGATAAGCAAGTTAGTTGTGCTCCGGCCCTTGAATTTATGTCTTCCGAGTGCAAAGGCAATCATTGTCCCCAAGATTGTCGCTGCCACAGTGGAGAGGATGCCAATCTGGAGCGAATTGACTACAGCTGAACATACCTGTGGGGCACCACATGGGTTCTTCCAATTATCTAGGGTGAATCCCTGCCAAATTAGATTGCTCTTTCCGGCATCGTTAAATGAAAATGCAAAGGTATATGCGACCGGAATGAATAGGTAAATGAAGGCAAGGCCTGCATAAATTCGGATTAAATTGCGGGAGATCCATCGCTTTGCTCGGTGTGAGAGCGAGGGCATCGGGATAGCTGTTGTTGTCATACCAGCTCATCCGTCTTTGTTCTGCGGATATAGAGAGTTACGAGTATCAGAATCGTGGCCATCAAGGTGAAGGAGAGTGCAGCAGCTGTGGGGTAATCAACTACGGCGAAGAATCGTGATTCGATTACATTACCAATCATCCTGGTATTTGGATTACCAAGAATTGCGGCATTGATGTAATCACCTGCTGCTGGAATAAAGGTAAGAAGGGTTCCAGCTACAACACCAGGAAGAGAGAGTGGAACAGTGACTTTTCTAAAGGTGGTAAATGCATTTGCGTACAGATCGCCAGATGCTTCGAGAGTTCTCGGGTCAATTCGTTCGAGGCTGGCGTATAGCGGAAGGGTCATAAAGGGAAGGAAGTTATAGGTAAGTCCTGATACGACAGCAAATGGGGTGGATGTAAGGCGCATCGATTCATCAACGAATGGAAGAAGTTTCAGAGTTGAAACTATCGGTCCTTCATCTCCGAGAATTTGGGTCCATGCAATAGTTCTTAGTAGGAATGATGTAAAGAATGGCGCGACGACTAAGACAAGGAAAATGTTTCGATACTTTCCAGATTTGAAGGCAATCATGTAGGCAAGTGGATAGGCAATTGCTAACGCAAGAAGTGTTGCGAGAGCTGCGTAGATAAATGACCTTACATATTGCTCTTGGTTAGCCTGGAAGGCATCGATGTAATTTTGGAATCGGAGCTCTTGAACATATGTGCCAATTTGTGCGCCATCGGGGCGGACCATGGTTGAGGTGCTTGCAAGGGAAATGATTGGGAAGATGAAGAAGGTAATTAACCAGATATATCCCGGAGCAAGAAGAAGATATGGAGTCCAGGATTTCGATTTAATACCGCTCTTTGGGCCGGAGCTCGTTCCGGTTGCGGTATGTAGGAAAGCCATCGAACTACTCTTCGTCGTCTAGATCAGCGCCGGCATTTACATCTTGGGCGCCATCAAGTCCAAAGGTATGTTCTGGATCCCACTCAAGTGAGACCTTATCCCCCACTCGAAGGTCATGAAGACCTTCATCGTTCTGTTCAAATACAACTAGTTCTTGATCCCAAGACGTGCGGACTAAATACTGTGTGGAAGTTCCAACGAATGAGCGATCAGTAACTACACAATCTTTAATCGAATTGATTCCCTTATCGTCGAGCCGCAACTTTTCAGGTCGGACACCAAGAAGTATTGACTCATTCTCAGTTGAAACTCTTGAGAGTGGAATTTCAAAGGTATGGCCTTTAGCGGTGACGACTGCTTTTCCGCCGGCGCGGGATTGGACCTTAGCTTTGATTAGATTGCATTGGCCAAGGAAATTTGCAACGAATGCAGTGCGGGGCGCTTCGTAAAGATCAGTCGCGGACCCCATCTGCTCGATCTTGCCTTGATTCATAACGGCAATTGTGTCTGCCATCGTCATCGCTTCTTCTTGGTCATGGGTGACGTGGATGAAGGTGATACCAACTTCCATTTGGATTCGTTTCAATTCGATCTGCATCTGGCGACGGAGCTTTAGGTCGAGCGCTCCAAGTGGTTCATCGAGAAGCAGAACTTCCGGGCGATTAACAATTGCCCTTGCAACAGCGATGCGCTGTTGTTGTCCACCAGAAAGTTGACCAGGTTTACGTTCTGCGAGATGGCCTAATTCAACTAGCGCGAGCGCCTTATCTACTTCAGCTTTAACATCTTTAATTCCGCGGCGACGTAGGCCGAAGGCGACATTCTCAAAGATTGTTAGATGCGGGAAGAGAGCGTAATTCTGAAAGACGGTATTTACATTGCGGCGATATGGTTTTTGAGTGGTGATATCAGTTTCGCCAATATGGATCGTGCCTTGTGAAGGCTCTTCAAGGCCCGCAATGATGCGAAGTGTGGTGGTCTTTCCGCATCCTGATGGTCCAAGTAGAGCAAAGAATGAACCATCAGGAACGGTTAGAGAGAGATCATCTACAGCTTTGAAATCTCCGTAGAACTTTGAGATCCGGTTTAGAACCAGATCGCCGGTATCTTGGGATACTTTCTGGTTAGCCATCCGGAGCTAGTCCGTTTAGTTTCCGATTGCTTCGTCGAAGGCAGCCTGGAAGTTGGTCTGCTCATCGGCGGTAAGCGCACGGAAAACTTTCACCTTTGAAAGCGTTTCCGCATCAGGGAAGATGAATGGGCTAGCAGCCAATTCTGGATCGATCTTTTCGAGCTCAGGTTGGGCAGCTTCTACTGGACAGATGTAGTTCACATATGCCGCAACTTCCGCAGCGATTGCTGGGTCGTAGTAGTGATTCATCAAAAGTTCAGCGTTCTTCTTATGAGTGGAGGTAGAAGGAACGAGCATGTTGTCTGACCACAATGTTCCGCCAGACTCTGGGATAGCGAAGTCAAACTTGCCATCATTTTCCGACTTCAAGATAAAGAGATCGCCAGACCATCCGATAACAGCGACCGCGTCACCATTAACTAGATCTTCGGAGTAAGAGTTTCCACGAACCTTACGGATAAAGCCGTCGGCAATCTTTCCCTTGAGGAAATCAATGGCATTCATATATTGATCTTCAGTAAATGGACCTGATGGATCTACGCCTTGATATTGCAGAATCACACCGATGGTGTCGCGGAGTTCTGAGAGAACTACAACACGGCCCTTGTTGGCAGGAGCAAATAAATCTTCTATGGTGCGCACACCATTTGGAATCTTCTCGACATTCCATCCAAATCCAGCAAATCCTGATTGCCAGGTTAATGAGTAATTACGACCTGGATCGAAACCAACATTTGCAAGAACTTCGCGGATATTGCCCTTATACGGGATGTTATCTGCGTTTAGCTCTTGTGCGTAGCCCTGCTCGATGAAGCGGGCTGCCATCCAGTCGGTCGGGGTGACAATGTCATAACCGATATCAGAACCGATTGCGAGTTGTCCTTGTACTTTTCCGTAGAAGGAGTTGTTATCGTCAATATCTTCGGTATAGGTGACTGTGATGCCGGTAGCGGACTCGAATTGTTTGAGGGTTGGATACTCTTTTGTATCTTCATCGAAGTCTAGGTAAAGCGGCCAGTTAGCCCAACGAACGATTTTCTCTTCATCGCTCACATCGACAATCCCTGCACCTTCAGTTTCAGATCCACCGGTGCCGCATGCAGCGAGAGTTCCTGCTCCTACTACTGCGCCTGCGCCTACTAGGAGCGAGCGACGAGTGAGCTGGGCGCGAATTAACGCACGCGTCTCTGGATCAAGTGATTCGATATCTCTTTTCATCTAACTACTTTCTTCTCTAGTAGGGATACTGACCGGGGAAGTGCGGGAAATCTATCAGGCAAACCTCAAGCGTTGAGGTTAGTCATCACATGCTTGATGCGTGTGTACTCTTCAAATCCGTATCCGGAGAGATCCTTGCCGTACCCGGAGTGCTTGAAACCACCATGAGGCATCTCAGCAACCATCGGGATATGGGTATTGATCCAAACACAGCCAAAGTCGAAGGCCTTGGCCATACGCATTGCACGGCCGTGGTCCTTGGTCCAGACGCTAGATGCGAGTCCATACTTAACACCATTTGCGTATCGGACCGCTTCTGCTTCATCGGTGAACTTCTGAATTGTGATTACCGGCGCGAAGATTTCGTTCTGAATCATCTCGTCATCCTGCTTTAGGTCAGCAACAACTGTTGGATTCCAGAAATATCCCGGACGATCAACCTTGCTGCCACCGGCTGTGACTCGGGCATGTGCAGGAACTCGATCCAAGAATCCTTGGACTCTGGCGAGCTGATTGGCGTTATTTACGGGGCCAACAAGTACATCTTCATCAGGCATTCCTACCTTGATGTTGTTCTTTGCCTGTTCGGTGAGAAGTGCAACTACATCGTCGTAAGCACTCGCCTCAACGATAACGCGTGTTGCGGCTGTGCAATCTTGGCCAGCGTTGAAGTAACCAGCAACGGCAATCCATTCGCAAGCCGCCTCTAGGTTGGCATCGTCAAAGATGACGACGGGCGCCTTACCGCCTAATTCAAGATGTACTTTCTTTAGATCCTTTGAAGCTTCTTTTGCAACTTCCATACCCGCGCGCACTGAACCGGTAATTGAAACGAATTGTGGAATCTCGTGATCGACCAACAGTCTGCCAGTTTCACGGTCACCAGTTACAACGTTGATTACACCTTCAGGAAGAAATTCCTGCATCAACTCAGCCATCCAAAGTGTTGAGACGGGCGTGGTGTCGCTTGGCTTAAGCACAACGGTATTTCCAGCAGCAATAGCTGGTGCCCACTTCCAGACCGCCATCATCATCGGGTAGTTCCAAGGAGTTACTTGAGCGCAAACTCCAATTGGTTCACGGCGAATAAAAGAGGTATGGCCTTTGAAATATTCCGCAGCAGAGCGACCTTCGAGGTGGCGAGCAGCGCCAGCAAAGAATCGGATCTGATCGAGCATCGGACCAATTTCTTCAGCGCGAGTAACGGCAATCGGCTTTCCGGTGTTCTCTGATTCAACTTGAATTAACTCTTCAGATCGAGCTTCTATGGCATCAGCAATCTTGTTGATTGCTTTCTGACGCTCGCCCGGGGTTGAGTCTCGCCAAGTTTCAAAAGCTTTTTCGGCGGCTTTCATCGCGCTATCGATATCAGAGGCGTTCGAGACTGGGGCTTTGGCGAAGACTTCACCTGTTGCTGGATTGATGAGATCTTGTGTCTTATCTGAAGAAGAAGGGACACTCTTTCCATTGATGAAATTCTGTAGCGTCTTCACGCAAACCTCCATATGGCTCTATCGGTTGAGGTTTGGAGTCTAGTTAAATGAGCGGTAACTCCTCAAGAGTTAGCCTTCGAGATTTCAAGCGCCGCGAGCTGGCCACAAGCGCCATCGATTTCCCGGCCGCGAGTATCACGAACTGTTACCGGAACCCCATAATCTTCTAAGGTTTTGACGAATGCTCGTTCATCTTCTTTCCTGGAGGCGGTCCACTTTGAGCCGGGAGTCGGGTTTAGTGGAATTAAATTGACATGAGCATTCCGGTTCTTGAGTAAACGTCCCAACAAGTCAGCTCGCCAAGCCTGATCATTTATATCCTTAATCAGGGCGTATTCGATTGAATATCGACGTCCAGTCATATCCGAATATTTATCTGCGGCAGCCAGTACCTCTTTGACTTTCCATCTTGTATTAATCGGGACCAAGGTATCTCGAAGTTCATCATCCGGAGTATGAAGTGAGACTGCGAGAGTTACAGGAATACCTTCCTCAATCAATTTTTCAATTCCAGAGACTAGGCCAACTGTAGAAAGGGTTACCGATCTCGCACCGATTCCTAAGCCATCTGGTTGTGGCGAAGTGATGTTTCGAACGCTCTGAAGGACTGCGTTGTAATTTGCAAGCGGCTCCCCCATTCCCATAAAGACAACATTGGAAAGTCGCGTTGGGCCACCTGGTAACTCGCCTTTGGCACAAGTGCGAGCAGCCGCAACAACTTGGGCAGTAATTTCGGCAGCGCTGAGATTTCTAGTGAGCCCAGCCTGTCCTGTGGCACAGAATGGACAGTTCATGCCACATCCAGCTTGGGAGGAAATACAAACAGTCGCTCGATCGGGGTACTTCATAAGTACTGACTCGACCAGGACGCCGTCATGAAGTCGCCACAAATCTTTTCTAGTCATGCCACCATCGCAAGTAATGGAACGCACCAAAGTAATTAGTTGGGGAAGCACTTTCTCTGTGACGAGTTGCCGCGCACTAGCTGGAAAATCACTCCAGGTTGTGGGGTTATCGTTGTAATGAGTGAAGTAATGAGTAGCAATTTGATTGGCGCGAAATGCTGGTAAATCGAAGCTCTGGATCCACTCCCGTCGATCGCTTGCTGGAATATCGGCGAAATGTTCGGGGGTTTTCTCGCGCTTCATTTTGACTTACCCAAATCGCTTAATGAGCTCGATAATGCACCAAAAGACAGGCGCTGTAATTAACGCAGCATCTAAGCGATCCAACATTCCACCATGACCTGGCAAAAGCGTTCCCATATCCTTGAGCGAAAGGTCGCGCTTTATTGCGCTCTCGATTAAGTCGCCGACTGTGGCGGCCAGCGTGCCGGCAATTCCAGCCAAAACTCCGATCCAAGGTTCTTGCTCAAGCAAGTAATGGAAAGCGAAAGCGCTTCCCGTTGCAGTAAAAATCAAACCGCCAATAAAGCCTTCCCAGGTTTTCTTCGGAGAAATCTTCGGTGCCATCGGGTGTTTTCCGATCAGGACGCCAGTCAAATAGGCAAAGGTGTCATTAAGTCCGACGAGGATGACAAGAACAGAGATGTAGGCAAAACCATCCCCGGAACGCGCAAGCAGAAAGATAAATCCAGAAATAAAGCCGGGGTACATCAGTGCGAAAGTGGTCGCAGTTGCGTTCTTAACGAAATCACTTGTTCCATTTACTAGCTGAAGCAAGAGCAATCCAATAATTGAAACCACAATAGATATTGAGAGACCAGGTAGTCCACCAAACCAAGCGCTGACGATCACTGCTGTTGTGGCCACGGAAAGTTGAGCGAAATTGACTGTAATGTCACGAGAATTGAAGGCCGCACTTAATTCATGGAGCGCTAATTGAACAGCTAGCAGGACAAAGAGCGCGAAAAGAATTGGCACAAAGGCCATCGTCGAGAAGATGATTCCCAAAAGCGCCAAGCCCACCATGATTGATGGGATCAATTTGCGACCTGCTTTTTTGTTAATCGCCTCGTTAATCGAGTGGAGATCGCTCATGTGGCTACCGCGAGGTTAAACCTCGAGAAGTTCTGCCTCTTTATGCTTGAGCAATTCATCGATCTTACTTACGTGATCCCCAGTAATTTTCTCTAGCTCTTTTTCTCCGCGGGTCAGGTCATCTTTGCTGATTCCGCCATCTTTCTCTAACTTCTCCATCGCTTCTTTTGCATTACGGCGAATCGCTCTAATTGCAACCTTTGAATCCTCAGCTTTCGCTTTGGCAACCTTGATAAATTCTTTCCGGCGCTCCTCGGTAAGTTGTGGAAAATTAACGCGAATAACATTTCCATCACCACCTGGGTTGACGCCGAGGTCAGATTCACGAATCGCCTTTTCAATTGAGGCAGTGGCGCTCTTGTCGTACGGAGTGATGAGAGCAAGTCTCGCTTCCGGAACTTGAACTGTAGCTAGCTGTGAGAGCGGTGTAGCGGTCCCGTAGTAATCAACCATTATCTTGGCAAACATAGATGGATGGGCGCGACCAGTTCGGATTGCAGCAAAATCTTCCTTAGCGACATCGACAGCTTTATTCATCTTTGTATTCGCATCTGCGAGAACAGTTTGAGTTGTCATGGCGCTCCTTTAATTCGTTTACGAAGGTCTAGTTGACCAACGTTCCTATCTTCTCACCGCGTACCGCTCTTGCAATATTGCCCTTTTCCAAAAGATTGAAAACCACTATTGGCAATTTATTCTCACGGCAGAGACTAAAGGCCGCAGCATCTGCCACAGCAAGTGATTTAGAAAGTACATCGTCATATGAGATGTAATCAAACTTAGTTGCGCTCGCATCTTTGCGAGGATCGGCCGAGTAGACACCATCGACTCCGCTCTTGGCAAGAAGTAGAGCATCAACGCCGATCTCTAGGGCTCGCTGCGCCGCTACTGTGTCGGTAGTAAAGAAAGGCATGCCGGCACCAGCGCCAAAGATGACGACTCTTCCCTTTTCTAGATGGCGAATGGAGCGACGCGGAATGTATGGCTCTGCGACTTGGCCCATCGTGATTGCCGTTTGAACTCGAGTATCTATTCCTTCTTTTTCCAAAAAATCTTGGAGGGCGAGGCAGTTCATGACTGTGCCCAACATTCCCATGTAATCAGCGCGGGCGCGATCCATTCCACGCTGCTGTAGTTCGGCGCCCCGGAAATAATTTCCGCCACCGACAACAATGGCTACTTCGACGCCCGAACGAACTACATCGGCAATTTGCTTGGCGACATCGTTTACTACATCTGGGTCAACGCCTAGACCTTTTTCGCCACCAAAGACTTCGCCAGAAAGCTTAAGGAGCACTCGTTTATAGCTTCTGCGATTATCTGCCATTCGAGTGCTCCTTCCGGGCCTGATTCTACTTGCTGTTATTCATTTTTATTGTTGATATGAATTGAAACGCCTTACTGTCCCACGCGGAAGCGATAGAACTTTGTGACGGCTACACCGCCCTCGCTAGCTACCTGTTGGACGCTCTTTTTCTGGTCCTTAGCAAAGGCCTGCTCGAGCAGAGCAACTTCTTTAACGAAACCAGTTACTCGACCATCGACAATCTTTGCGATTGCAGCATCGGGCTTACCTTCGTTACGCGCAGTCTCTTCAGCGAGACGACGCTCGTTAGCAATAACGTCAGCAGGAATTTCATCGCGATTGAGATATTGCGGTGCAAATGCAGCAATGTGCTGGGCTACATCCTTGCCAACTTCATTGTTTGGCTTATCAAGAGCAACCAATACACCTACCTGTGGTGGTAGGTCTGGGCTAGTGCGATGTAGATATAAAGCGTTTGCGCTTCCATCAATTACAGCAATCCGGCGAAGTTCAACTTTCTCACCGAGCGTCGCATTTGCTTCATCAATCGCTGCTTGAACAGTCTTGCCCGAAGCGAGACTTGAAGCAAGAAATGCAGCTAACTCTGATTGCTTGGAGGTAAAGAGATGACTTACCAACTCATCTGCGACTGCTTGGAATCGATCACCTTTAGCGACAAAGTCAGTCTCACAATTAAGTTCGAGCAAAACTGCAGTGCTATCGGAGGACTTGGCAGCAACCAGACCATTTGAAGTTGAGCGACCTTCTCGCTTTGTGACGCCCTTTAGCCCCTTAACGCGGATAACTTCGATAGCTTTATCGAAATCGCCACCGGTTTCATCGAGAGCTTTCTTGCAATCGAGCATGCCGGCTGCGGTTACCTCGCGCAGGCGCTTAACATCTTCTGCTGTGTAGGACACTTATGAACCTGCACTTTCTGTGGAGCCTTCAGCGGCTGGTGCGTTAAGAAGTTCTTTCTCCCAATCAGCTAGCGGTTCGCCTGCTGCAACTGTCTCAGTTCCAGCTTTGGCCGCTTCAGCAGCCTCTTTAGCAACATTGGCGGAGCGAGCCTGAAGGCCAGCTGCAGTTGCATCTGCGATTACTCGAGTTAGCAATGAGATTGAACGGATCGCGTCATCGTTTCCAGGAATCTTGAAATCAACTTCATCTGGATCGCAATTTGTATCAAGGATTGCGATTACGGGAATTCCGAGTTTCTTAGCTTCTGCGACGGCGAGGTGCTCTAATTTTGTGTCAACAACCCAGATCGCGGCAGGAAGCTTGGTCATGTTACGGATACCGTCGAGGTTCTTATGTAACTTCTCGCGCTCACGACGAAGAAGAAGAAGTTCTTTCTTAGTTAAAACTTGATCATTGGAAGCCTCTAGCGCTTCTAGTTCCTTAAGGCGCTGCACTCGCTTATAAACTGTTGGAAAGTTGGTGAGCATTCCGCCGAGCCAACGCTCAGTTACCCATGGCATTCCAACTCGCTTCGCCTGAGATTGGATTGGTTCATGAGCTTGCTTCTTGGTACCAACAAAAAGAATATTGCCGCCCTTGGCGACTGTGTCCTTAACGAAGTCATATGCCTTATCAATGAGAGCAAGTGACTGTTGGATATCGATGATGTAGATGCCGTTGCGCTCAGTGAAAATAAAGCGCTTCATCTTTGGGTTCCAGCGACGGGTCTGGTGTCCGAAGTGAACACCGCTGTCGAGGAGTTCTCGCATTGTTACAACCGCCATGGCGGCACGCTCCTTTGTGCGAACTTTTTTAGTTCGCCTCGGTTGATGAGTTAGCGATTTGCTAACTCTCTAGCGTCTAAGCACCGACCAACTCTTACGAGTCGGACCGAATTGGCTTCCTCTTTATCTCGCGAGCCGCGAGGAGAGGTAGACGCGTGAAGTCACAGATTTCTCTGTGCAGGCGGAATCCTACCTGAGACGGAGCGTGCACATTTCCACGGGCGAGGGCCTCAATCCCTGCTTTCTGCAGGCTAAAGAGAGCAGTTTTGCCAGGTGCGTGCGCTCGCTCTCGTGGTTGCCTTTGCAATCGGGCTAGTAAGCGGGATGGTCATAGAACTACCGGAAATATCTGAGAGCACCATCGTTGATAACGAGATTGAAGTTAGAAGAAGGATTGGTTAGGCGCGTGGATGCGCCTGTTCGTATGCTTTCTTTAATCGCTCTTCAGTCACATGTGTATATATCTGTGTAGTTGCGAGCGATGAATGTCCGAGTATCTCTTGTACGGTTCTCAAATCGGCGCCACCCTCTAAGAGATGAGTTGCGGCTGAATGACGAAGTGCGTGTGGTCCCACTCGCACATCTTTACCAATCGCTTGTGTAGCTTCATAAACAATATCGCGCACAACGCGTGGATCTATTCTCTTTCCACGCGCTCCCAAAAATAGCGCGTTGCCGCTCTCGCTATTGACCAAAAGCGGTCTTGCCTCGCTTAACCAAAAATCAACTGCGCGCATCGCAGGGTTTCCGACTGGTACGACTCGCTCTCGGTTACCTTTTCCAATCACTCTTAAGGTGTAACGGTCCCTATCAATATCTTTGAGATCAATACCGGCAAGTTCAGATACTCTAATTCCGGTTCCATATAAGAGCTCTACGATCGCCAAATCTCTTAGAGCTAAAGGCGTTCGCTCCTCGCCGGCGCGCTGTTCTAGATAACTTATTACCTCGGCCGCAGAATCGATATCAAGAATTTCAGGGAGTATGCGCTCTGGCTTTGGGGCGACTAAATCCCTCCCGATATCTTTTTTGAGCCAACCATGCTTGGCTCCCCAATATGTAAAAGCCCGGATAGAGACCACACGTCGCGTTATCGAGGATCGCGCAGCACCCTTAATTTGCAGGTTTGCCAGCCACGAGCGGAGATGATCTAGCTCTAAATTTGAGAACTCTGTGACTCCCAGCTGGTTTACATGAGAAATCATTGACTCAAGATCGGCCAAATAGGCCCGAACTGAGTTCTCCGAGAGATTGCGCTCATTTAATAGGTGCTCGCTATATGCGCGCTCTAAATCTTGGTCAAGTGACACGTCTGAAAGATTACTCAGATTTCATCCAAAGGTGTGATGGACACAGCGTTGCTAATAAGCAACACTTGAGTAAGGCTGATTTCAGAGGTTGTGGATTTTCTTGACTCTTTGTCAGATGCAGATGAGCAAATCCCGGAAATGAATGGAGCCGGCTTGAGAATTGAACTAGTCGTAAATGATGATTGTGTTATTCCTACGCTTACGAAGATTGAAGGGCTAATCCGAGTGACTATTGGCTTGAACCATGACTTTGATGATGTTCTCGACGTTGCTGGTAGCGATCTCAGTAATGAGGAGCTCGCCCACCTACATAAACTATGGTCAGACGACAATTTTCCACGCACCTTCAAAAGAGAGGGTGCTTCCCTAATAATTACCGCCCGCGACGACCAATAGCTCCTAGCGCCACAAGAAGTGTTTCGGGCGAGACTTCTAGCGCTTCACAAAGCGGCGCAATAACATCTACCCCGGGATTTCGCTCTTGTCTAAAATATCTTGATAGCGAACCTCGATCAATTCCAGTTTTGCGATGTAACTCTTCAAGCCCTGAAATTCCAAGTTCTTTCATGCGAGTGCGGAGCCAAACCGCACTTTCGTCTGAACTTAATCGCGAACTCCGCTTCAATCCGCCGGCCATAAGAAACTCCTACTCGGGCTTTGCCCCTTTTCGTAGCAAACCATAAGTCAGCGCATCCTCTAACGCCATAGCCGAGGCGGCGATTACATTTTCGTGCACGCCGACCGTGCTCCATTCGCCGTTACCATCTGAGGTTTCAACGAGCACGCGCGTCACGGCACCAGTTCCAAGTCGACCCTCCAGAATTCTGACTTTGTAATCCGTCAGTTCCAATCCTTTGATTTCAGGAAAAATACTCTCGAGACCATTTCGAAGCGCGTTATCTATAGCATTGACCGGACCGTTACCGACTCCGGTTGACTCTATCCGCTTGCCCCGTGATGTGACTATTACATTTGCTCTTGAGGTAACTTGTCGATCCGAGCTCTGATCAACTGTAGTCTCCCAACTATCAATGGTGAAATATTTTGGTCGCTTACCTTCTATTTCTTCTCTCAACAACAACTCAAAAGATGCATCTGCCGCCTCAAAAGTGAAGCCCCGCGCTTCTAGATCCTTCACCCGTTCAACAATTCGCGATGGAATAGCTTTGTCATCGCCCAGGCTTATGCCAAGTTCTTGAGACTTCAATTCAATAGAAGCCCGCCCCGCCATATCCGAAACCAACATTCT
This sequence comes from Actinomycetota bacterium, assembly GCA_046048255.1. GTDB lineage: Bacteria > Actinomycetota > Actinomycetes > Nanopelagicales > Nanopelagicaceae > MAG-120802. Next base: position 22,555 of record JBJOGL010000005.1, read on the forward strand.
CATATCGTTTCCAACAAGTTCGGGGTCTTCGTGTTGGTACATAGCCGGGTCAACCTTTATAGCTGAAGCATGTAATCCTGCTTTATGTGCAAATGCCGATATTCCAACGTATGGTTGACGGGCGCTCGGGGCAACATTTGTGACCTCAGCTACTGCGTGTGAAATTCTAAAGGCTTCTTCCAATTTACCTTCGGGAAGAACTTGTTGCTTCTTCTTAAGTTGCAAATTTGCAATGATTGAGACTAGATCTGCATTTCCAGTTCGCTCTCCATATCCATTGATTGTTCCTTGGACATGAGTAGCTCCAGCGGCAACGGCAGCTAGCGAATTTGCGATTGCACAACCAGTGTCATTGTGACAATGAATACCAAGACGCGCAGAGCTGCGCTCTAAAACATCATGAACCACTTGCGAAAGCTCGTCGGGCAACATTCCACCGTTTGTATCGCAGAGTGCAATTACATCTGCACCGGCCTCGGCCGCAACCCGAACCACTTCCAATGCATAATTTCTGTTGGAACGGTAACCATCAAAGAAATGTTCCGCATCGAGAAATACACGCTGTCCCCCATCGCGCAGAAATTGGATTGAGTCACGGATCATCGCCAGGTTTTCATCTAGGGTCGTTCTAAGCGCTAGTTCGACATGTCGATCATGGGACTTCGCCACCAAAGTGACGGCAGGCGCACCTGAATCGGCAAGCGCCCTTAAAAGTTGATCATCTTCAGGTTTGACGTTTGCTCGTCTGGTCGCACCGAATGCAACAAAGGTAGCGTTCTTTAACTTCAATTCAGTCTGGGCTAACTTGAAGAACTCAGTATCTTTTGGGTTCGCGCCCGGCCAACCACCTTCAATAAATCCGACGCCTAAATCATCTAAATGGCGTGCGATGGTGAGCTTGTCATGGACCGAAAGATTCAAACCTTCTTGCTGGGCCCCATCTCTTAGGGTTGTGTCATAGACGTGGAAAGCATCTGAGATAGTCATTAGCAGACTCTTCGCATCCAGCCATGCTTATCTTCAATTGTTCCGTGCTGAATGCCAAGTAGATAATTTCGGATCTGCATAGTTATCTCACCCGGCGTTCCATCGCCCGTGATCCAGGTTCCAGCCGCGCTCTTTGCAGTTCCAACCGGTGCAATTACCGCAGCAGTTCCGCAGGCAAAAATCTCGGAGATCTCACCGCTTGCTACTCCATCACGCCATTCATCAATATTGATCATTCCCTCTTCGGTCTTGTAACCAAGATCTCTTGCAACAGTTAAAACTGAATCTCGCGTGATTCCAGGTAATAGCGTTCCAGTTAGCTTAGGAGTAAAAATGGTTGCATCTTTCCCTCGACCTTTAACAAAGTAGAGATTCATGCCACCCATCTCTTCGACCCAGCGTCGTTCAATTGCATCAAGCCAGACAACTTGATCACATCCCTCTTTAGCAGCTTGCTGTTGGGCAAGGAGCGATGCAGCGTAATTTCCGCCGCACTTTGCTTCACCAGTGCCACCAAGTGCCGCGCGAACATATTCAGTAGAGATCCAAACCGTGACCGCCTTTGCGGCGTTGAAATATGCAGCCGCTGGTGTGGCAATAACGGAGAAGAGCGCCTTGTTGCTGGGACGGACTCCAAGTCCGATTTCTGTAGCAATCATAAATGGACGGATATAAAGTGACTCGCCAACTCTCTTTGGCACCCAAGATGCATCAACTTCAACAAGTTTTGCGACGCAAGCTACAAAGTCATCAACTGGCAATTCAGGTAGCGCAATGCGAGCTGCGCTCTTTGCAAAACGAAGTCCATTTGCATCGGGGCGGAATAATGAGATTGAGCCATCAGGCTGTGAATATGCCTTCATACCCTCAAAAATCTCTTGCCCATAGTGAAAAACCATGGATGCCGGATCCATAGAGAGCGGTCCATATGCTCGAACTTCAGCATCGCCCCATCCTGAAGAATGATTCCATTCAGCATGCACCATGTGATCGGTGAAGTAGCGACCAAAACCTGGTTCAGCAAGATAATTCTCGCGAGTATCACTTGGAACTGGATTGCTTGAAGGAATCACATTTATCTTCATTGGATTCCTCCTGCTAGAGCCACTCCGACCTCACTTGTACTCCGCTTCGAATCACCACGCGTTGCAAGATCACTTTCTACCGCTCGTTCGACATCTTGCGCTGCTTCATCATGACCTAGATGACGAAGCATCATCGCCACCGACATAACAGTTGCGGTGGGGTCGGCGATACCTTTGCCTGCGATATCTGGAGCTGAGCCATGAACTGGTTCGAACATTGATGGGAATTTTCGCTCCGGGTTTATATTTCCGGAAGCTGCAAGTCCAATGCCGCCACAAACTGCTGCTGCGATATCGGTAAGGATATCCCCAAATAAATTGTCGGTTACGACCACGTCAAAACGCTCTGGATTGGTGACGAAGAACATCGAAGCAGCATCCACATGTAAATACTCGGTTTGCACTTCTGGAAACTCTTTTGCAACCTCATTGAAAGTTCTAGTCCATAGACTTCCTGCACGCACTAGAACATTATTCTTATGAACCAAGGTCAACTTTTTTCGAGGTCGCTTCATGGCGCGCATAAATGCATCTCTAATTACTCGTTCTGCTCCGCGGCGAGTATTTAAACTCTCTTCCGTTGCAATTTCGGATGAAGTTCCTTCGGCAAGAACTCCGCCTGCTCCGACATAAGGTCCTTCAGTACCTTCACGAACAACTACAAAATCAATTGGTGATTCGGTACGAAGTGGACCGCGAACACTCGGATAAAGTCTTGCTGGTCGTAGATTTATGTAGTGATCGAATGCAAACCGGAGCTTTAACAACAATCCGCGCTCTAAAACACCGCTAGGAACGCTCGGATCGCCAACAGCGCCCAAGAGAATTACGTCATACTCTTTAAGCTCTGCCAATGTCGCATCTGGCAGTGTCTCGCCGGTGCGGTGCCACAATTTGGCCCCGAGCTCAAACTCTTTCTTGCTGAACTCAAGTCCATACTTTTTTGAGACAGAATCCAAGACACGAAGACCTTCAGATACAACTTCCGGACCGATTCCATCGCCGGCAATTACGGCGAGTTTGTATTTACTCATACTTTTAACGAGGCCGTTCTCGCCAAGTTTGCTCCGGTTGCTTTGGCGACTCCCTCGACAATCGCGGATGGAATAGCAGAGTCAACGGTTATCGCCATTAGGGCTTCGCCTCCAGCCGAACTTCTTGCAACCTGCATACTCGCGATGTTTATCCCAGATTTACCTAAAGTTTCACCAACGATTCCAACTACACCAGGTCGATCGGTATAGCGGAGGAAGAGCAGATGATCAGTAGGAGGAAGATCTAGATCGAATTTATCGATTGCGATTATCTTCTCGGTTTTCTTTATCCCCATGAGAGTGCCATCAACCGTGACATGAGTGCCATCGCTAAAAGCAGCTTTTAGCGAGATCATGCTTCGATATTCTGGACTTACCGGATCAGTTGTGACTGTTGAGCTAAAACCACGCTCTTGAGCCAGTCCTGGGGCATTTACATAAGTGACATCTTCAGCGCCCGTTGCAACTAAAGCGCCCTTTAGCGCTGAAGTCGCAAGAACCGAACAGTCATACTCACTAACTTCACCTCTAACAATTACTTCAACAGTGACAGGAAGTTCATCTGCGATTGCGGTCGCGACTTGAGATAGCTTCTCAACTAAAGGAAGAGATGGCCGGATCTCTTCATGAATCTCGCCACCTTTCACGTTTACGGCATCTGGAACCAATTCACCAGCGAGCGCTTTACGAACCGAGATAGCCACAGCGATTCCGGCACGTTCTTGCGCCTCATCGGTAGAAGCGCCTAGGTGAGGCGTCGCTACTACGTTATCTAGCGCAAAAAGTGGTGAGTCGGTACATGGTTCGGTTGCGAAGACATCAAGTCCAGCACCAGCAACACGACCATCCTTAAGAGCCTCAAATAAGGCTGCCTCATCCAGGACTCCCCCGCGCGCTGCATTAATGATGCGCACCGAAGGTTTCACTTTCTTCAGCGCCTCGACTCCGATGAGATTTGCAGTCTCTTTTGTCTTTGGCAGGTGAATTGTTATGAAATCTGATCGCTTCAGTAAGTCGTCTAATGAGATTAAGTCGACTCCGAGTTGTGCTGCGCGCGCTGGTTGAAGATAGGGATCGTAGGCAATTACATTCATGCCGAAAGCCTGCATCCGACTTGCAACGAGTTGGCCGATTCGACCAAAACCAACGATTCCTAAAGTTTTTTCAAATAGCTCGGCTCCGGTGTATTTGGATCTAGCCCACTTTCCACCCTTAAGCGCGACATTTGCTGGAACAACAAAACGTGCTGAAGCCAGAATTAGCGAGATTGCCAATTCAGCTGCACTGACAATGTTAGAAGTTGGTGCATTTACAACCATAACACCAGCCGTTGTTGCGGCAGGGATGTCGACGTTATCCAGACCAACTCCAGCTCGGGCAATCACTTTTAAACCCTTTGCAGCGCTAATCGCTTCTTGATCCATTTTTGTGGCAGAGCGGATCAGAACAGCATCAACGCCACCACTAAGTGCGGCAAGCAATTCAGCTCGGTTTGCACCGTCGCAATTTCGGATTTCAAAATCGGGACCTAGCGCATCGAGCGTCGCCGGACTTAATTCTTCAGCGATAAGGACTACTGGTTTACTCACGTGCGGCAGAACCTTCCTTGTAATCGTCTTTGTTTGAAGCCTTTACCCAGGACATCATCGAGCGGAGTTCACGTCCGACCTTCTCAATTGGATGGCTCTCGCCCTTTGCGCGTAGCGCCTTGAATTCTGGCGCGCCCGCATCTTGATCATCAATGAAACGTTTCGCGAAGGCGCCGCTCTGTATGTCAGCCAAGACAGCCTTCATATTTTCCTTAACGCTCGGGTCAATTACTCGTGGACCAGAAATGTAGTCGCCGTATTCAGCGGTATCTGAGACAGACCAGCGTTGCTTCGCGATTCCGCCCTCGTACATCAGGTCAACGATCAATTTGAGTTCGTGCAGGCACTCAAAGTAGGCGACTTCTGGCTGATATCCAGCTTCGATTAAAGTTTCAAATCCATACATCACCAGTTGTGATGCGCCGCCGCATAATACTGATTGCTCACCAAATAGGTCAGTCTCAGTCTCTTCGGTGAAAGTGGTCAAGATTGCGCCAGCGCGTAATCCACCCATAGCTTTTGCATAAGAGAGAGTTAGTGGCCATGCGCCACCCGTTGCATCTTGTTCGACTGCAACGATATCTGGAACACCACGTCCGGCTGCGAATTCGCGACGGACTAGATGACCTGGGCCTTTTGGCGCAACCATACAAACATCAACATTTGCCGGTGGCTTGATGTAACCGAAACGGATATTAAAGCCATGACCAAAGAAGAGCGCATCTCCGGCTTTGAGATTTGGTTCGATCGACTCCTTGTAAATGTGACGTTGCTTGTGATCTGGAGCAAGCAACATAATGACAGTTGCCTCTTTAACAGCATCGGCTACCGAGAGAACTCGAAGTCCTTCTTGCTCCGCTTTCGCACGAGACTTAGATCCTTCGGCAAGACCAACTCGGACATCAACGCCGCTATCGCGAAGGTTGAGAGCGTGGGCATGGCCTTGTGAGCCATAACCAATTACTGCGACCTTTCTTCCTTGAATAACCGATAGATCGGCATCTTCCTCGTGATAGATGGTTGCCACGTTATCTCCCTTTATCTCGTTTCCTATTTTTAATTCTGGTAGTCCTGAGTCTGCTGGTGAGTCTCAGATGAAGCCAATCCCGTCTCAATGGCGGTCTGTTCGGCCAAAGTCTTAGCACCGAATTCGATTGCGATTGCTCCTGATTGAACTAGCTCTCGGATACCAAGTTTCTCTAACTTCTTAACTAGCTCCGAGAGATCCTTATTATTTGCAACGGCTTGGATGATGCAGCTTCCATCGCGCTCATCAACAATCTCAGCTGTAAGTCCACTTATTAGCCCTTCAATTTCGCTTCGTTTTGCCGACACCTTTGCGAAGAGGAGCTCGCGCTGCCTGGATTCACTCTCTTTCATCTCCTGGATACCGATTACATTGACTAATTTAAAGAGCTGGGCGCTAACTTGGTCCAGAGCATGTCCTTCTAGATTTAGCACTATCGTCATTCGGGAAACCTTTGGATCCTCGGTAGGACCAACTGCTAGTGAATCAATGTTGTATCCGCGGCGCGAAAAGAGGCTGGCGACGCGAGCTAGAACACCAGGGCTATTTTCAACCAGGACTGCGAGGGTGTGTTGGGCCATTTCTATAACTCCTGTGAATCCCAGTCAGGTGCCATTTCGCGGGCGATCATGATGTCATCATTTGATGTACCCGCAGCGACCATTGGCCAGACCATGGCATCGCGATGAACGCTAAAGTCAACAACGACTGGTGCATCATTAATCGCATTTGCTTCCTTGATAATCTTGTCAACATCGCCTTTCGTTTCACATAGAAGGCCAACGCACCCCATCGCTTCAGCAAGTTTTGCAAAGTCAGGTACACGTTTTGAATTCAAATCAGTATTTGAATATCTTCCTTGATAGAAGAGAGTTTGCCACTGTCGAACCATTCCGAGTGATTCATTATTGATAATTGCGACTTTGATTGGAATGTTATTGAGAGCGCAAGTTACAAGTTCTTGATTGGTCATTTGGAAACATCCGTCGCCATCAATCGCCCAAACTGGAGTATCAGGTAAGCCAACTTTTGCTCCCATAGCAGCCGGAACGGCATATCCCATAGTTCCTAATCCACCGGAGTTAAGCCAAGTTCTTGGATTCTCATATTTGATGAATTGAGATGCCCACATCTGATGCTGACCAACTCCTGCAACATAAACGGCATCTGGGCCAGTTAATTGACCGATTCGCTCAATCACATATTGAGGCGAGAGTGAACCATCACTTGGTTCGTTATATCCAAGTGGATAAGTGGAGCGGAGCGAGTTCATTTGGCGCCACCAAGTTGTTAAGTCTGGTTGGTTCTTTTTGAATTCCGCTTCGACTGCTGGAATCAACGCTCGAATTGTTGGCCCCAAATCTCCAATAACAGGGACATCGGCATAGCGATTTTTGCCAATCTCGGCCGGATCAATGTCTGCGTGAATTATCTTGGCGTTCACGGCGAAAGTGCTTAGTTTTCCAGTTACTCGATCATCAAATCGCGCACCTAAAGTTATCAATAGATCGGCCTTTTGTAGCGCGGTTACAGCAGCAACGGTGCCATGCATGCCCGGCATACCAAGGTGTTGTGGATGGCTATCTGGAAATGCGCCGCGCGCCATAAGAGTCGTTACGACTGGTGCGCCAACTAGCTCCGCTAGTTTCAAAAGATCTTGGGCTGCATTTGCCTTAATTACGCCGCCACCAATGTAAAAGACTGGCTTTGAAGACTGGGCAATAAGAGATGCAGCATCTCTTATTGATTGCGAATTCGGTTCGACCTGTGGTCTATAACCGCGCAATTCAGCGCGCTTCGGATAGCTAAAGGTGGTCATCTTTTGCAGCGCATCTTTTGCGATATCTACAAGAACCGGCCCAGGTCGTCCTGAGTTTGCGATGTAGAAAGCTTCTGAGATCGCTCGAGGAATATCCGCAGGATCAGTAATCAAATAGTTGTGTTTTGTTACTGGCATGGTGATGCCACGGATATCAGCTTCCTGGAAGGCATCAGTTCCGATTGCTGGAGCTGGAACTTGGCCGGTGATTGCCACTACTGGAACTGAATCCATATGGGCATCAGCAAGTGGTGTTACTAAGTTTGTTGCTCCCGGACCAGATGTTGCGATGCAGACTCCGACTTTGCCAGTGACTTGGGCATAACCGGTTGCAGCATGTCCGGCGCCTTGTTCATGGCGAACCAAAATATGCCGGATCTTTGAATCATAGATTGGATCGTAAGCGGGAAGAATTGCGCCACCTGGGATACCGAACATCACTTCAACGCCGGCTTCTTCCAAAGCACGCACGAGTGATTGCGCTCCAGTTATCTCGTTACTCATCTTCCGCTCCTTTCCCTTGCTAGTAAATATCCCTATTAATGCAAAAACCCTCAGTTTCCTGAGGGTGCGCGTGATCTTTAAGTTAGATCACGCGCAACGAATCACCACCACTGATGAAGAGAAGGTGTTCGTTGACATGCGGCGAATTATTCCGTCACGAAATGGGGGTAGTCAACCCCTGAGATATCCATCTCAGATTATGGAATCAGATTGTGGAATCGGATTATGGAACTAGTCGCAGACTGCCCCGCGGGAGGCCGAACCGACCAATTTCACATACTTTGAAAGGACGCCATAGGTGTACCTAGAAGGTAGCGGCTTAAAACTCTTACGCCGTTCCTCGAGTTCTTTTGCATCTACTAACAAATCTAAGGTCCGAGCAATTACATCAATTCGAATTCGGTCACCATTCTTCACAAGTGCAATTGCTCCCCCATCAACAGCCTCAGGTGAAACGTGTCCAACGCAGAGCCCGGTAGTTCCGCCAGAGAATCTTCCATCGGTGATTAATAGAACCGATTTTCCTAGCCCCGCTCCTTTTATCGCGCCGGTAATCATCAACATTTCGCGCATTCCTGGTCCGCCTTTTGGACCTTCATATCTGATCACAACCACATCGCCAGCGTTAATGGTTCCATCTTCAAGTGCATCCATCGCGCCTTGTTCGCGATCAAATACTCGAGCTGGTCCTTCGAAAACATCTACGCCAACTCCAGCTACTTTTGTAACCGCTCCTTCTGGAGCAAGGGTTCCGCCCAAAATAGTGATTCCGCCGCTTGTTGCAAGTGGTGAGCTAACTGCCTTAAGAATCTGACCGTCTGGATCTGGTGGTGCAATCTCTTTTAGATTTTCTGCCATCGTCTTTCCAGTGACAGTCATGCAATCACCATGAATTAGCCCAGCGTCAAGGAGCGCCTTTAGAACTACCGGAACTCCACCGATTTTGTCGACGTCATTCATCACGAATTTTCCAAAAGGCTTTAAGTCGCCAAGTAAAGGAACTTTTGAACCAACGCGATGAAAGTCATCCATTGTTAAATCGACGCGCGCTTCATGAGCAATCGCTAGGAGATGCAGAACTGCATTCGTCGAGCCACCGAGTGCCATGAGGATTGTGATTGCATTCTCAAAAGCTGCTTTGGTGAGAATGTCGCGCGTCCTGATTCCTTGGCGAATCAAATTGACTACTGCAGCGCCTGAGGCAATCGCGTAGGAATCTCTCCTTCGGTCAATCGAAGGTGGCGCAGCCGAACCAGGTAGCGAGAGACCTAGCGCTTCACCGATAGATGCCATTGTGTTTGCGGTGTACATACCACCACAGGCGCCCTCGCCTGGGCAGATAGCGCGTTCAATCTTGTCCACTTCTTCTTGAGAGATTAGACCGCGAGCGCATGCTCCAACAGCTTCAAATGCATCGATGATTGTTACATCTCTACCATCAACTTTTCCGGGCATGATTGATCCGGCATAGACAAATACAGAGGCGACATTGATACGGGCTGCTGCCATCATCATGCCGGGAAGTGACTTATCGCAACCGGCAAATGTAACCATTCCATCTAACCGCTCTGCTTCCATAACGGTTTCGACAGAGTCAGCAATAACTTCACGTGAAACTAAGGAGAAATGCATTCCTTCGTGTCCCATGGAAATTCCATCTGAAACAGAAATAGTTCCGAACTGCATCGGAAATCCACCAGCTTCAATTACGCCTTTCTTAGAAGCTTTAGCTAGGCGATCAAGCGAGAGATTGCATGGAGTTACTTCATTCCAAGAAGATGCGATTCCGATCTGAGGTTTCTCCCAATCAGCGTCAGTCATGCCAACCGCGCGGAGCATTCCGCGGGCGGGTGCGCGTTCTAAGCCATCAGTTACAAGATAAGAACGTGGCTTCATAGGGTTCTTACTCATTGTCTCAACCTTGTCCTAAATGTTTAAGGAGTAGTTCTCTAACTTTAGCGGCATCGGCTTGGCCTTTGGTTTCTTTCATCACCGCGCCGATTAGAGCGCCGGCCGCAGGAATGTGGCCGTTGCGAACTTTCTCAGCAACATCTGGTTGTGCAGAAATTGCCTTCTCAATCGCTTGTAATAACGCAGAATCATCAGAAACAACTTTGATGCCCCGCTTCTCAATTATTTCGCTGGGTCTTCCTTCATTGTTGATTACGCCCTCAACGACTTGACGTGCCAATTTGTCGGTTAGCTCTCCCTTCGAGATTAACTCGACTATTTCAGCTACATCTTTAGGAGTAATTGCTAGTGAGGCAGCCGGAACTTCCCGCTCATTAGCAAGACGGGCAATCTCACCTAGCCACCAACTTCTAGCGCGAGTTGGATCAGAACCTAGCTTTACGGTCTCCTCGACTTGATCAAGCACATCTGCATTAATCATCGCCGCCATCTCTTTATCAGGAACTTGCCATTCATCCTGAAGTCGTTTTCTGCGAACGGATGGTTTCTCTGGAAGTGAGGTGCGAATCTTTTCAATCCAATCCGTAGCCGGAGCAACTGGAACCAGATCAGGTTCTGGGAAATACCGGTAATCTTCTGCTTGTTCCTTGGAACGACCAGGGGTTGTTTCGCCGGTATCTTCATGGAAGTGTCGAGTTTCTTGGATAACACGTTCGCCTTTATCCAAGATTCCGGCGTGGCGAATCATCTCGCTTCTTACAGCGCGTTCAACGCTGCGAAGTGAATTGACATTCTTAGTCTCGCTACGAGTGCCTAATTTTTCAGCACCGATTAAACGTAACGAAACATTTGCATCACAACGGAGCGAACCTTGTTCCATCTTTACATCGCTTACTCCAAGCGAGCGAAGAATGTCGCGCAGCTCTGATACATATGCTCGCGCAACTTCTGGAGCATATTTTCCAGTTCCGGTCAAAGGCTTTGTGACTATTTCTACGAGCGGAATGCCAGCGCGGTTGTAATCAAGAAGTGAGTAATCAGCCCCATGGATTCTGCCGGTAGCGCCACCCATGTGAAGTGACTTACCAGTGTCTTCCTCCATATGAACTCGCTCAATTTCTACGCGATACTCCTTGATTCCTTGATCCGTATCAATCTTTACATCTAGAAATCCACCAAAACAGATGGGCTCGTCATATTGCGATGTCTGAAAGTTCTTCGGCATATCTGGATAGAAATAATTCTTACGTGCAAATCTTGAAAAAGGTGCAATCGAACAGTTAAGGGCAAGACCAATTGCGATCGTGTATTCGATGGCCTTTCCATTTACTACGGGAAGAGCGCCTGGTAAGCCCAGGCAAACTGGGCAGACTTGGGTGTTGGGAGCGGCTCCAAATTCGGTACTACATCCACAGAACATCTTTGATTTCGTGCCCAACTCAACATGGACTTCGAGTCCTAAGACTGGCTCATACTTTTCTATGACTTTTTCATATGACAGCGCCATTATTTTGCTCCCAACTTTGGAGCTTTAGAAAGAATCGGGGCTCCCCACTTTGAATTCAAAGCTGCCTCGAGGGCGGAGCCAACTTGATATAGACGATCATCTTTCATAGCGCCGGCCATTATTTGAAAACCAGCAGGCAGACCATCTTCATCAGCTAAACCAGAAGGGATTGAGATACCGCAGACTCCGGCGAGATTTGTGGGAATAGTGGCAATGTCATTTAGATACATGGCGATTGGATCATTCGATTTCTCACCAATCTTAAAAGCTGTAGTTGGGGCAGTTGGAGATACAAGGACATCGGCCTTTGCAAAAGCCTTCTCGAAATCACTAGAAATTAGCGTGCGCACTTTCTGGGCGCTTCCATAATAAGCATCGTAATAACCGCTTGATAAAGCATAAGTACCAAGGATGATTCTGCGCTTAACTTCTTTGCCGAACCCAACCTCACGAGTTGCATTCATGACTTCTTCGGCTGAACCTTCTCCGACACGAATTCCATAGCGCATTGCATCAAAGCGGGCTAAATTGGAGGAGCATTCACTTGGTGCAATCAGGTAATAGGCTGCCAGAGCATATTCAAAGTTTGGACATGAGACCTCAACTATTTCTGCACCCAACTGAGATAATTCTTCAAGTGATTCATTAAATCTCTTCAGAACTCCCGCTTGATAACCCTCGCCTTGAAGTTCCTTGATAACACCTATCTTCATACCTTTAACAGAACCGTTTTTTGCCGCTTCAACTACAGGAGGTATCGGCGCATTAATCGAAGTTGAATCCATAGGGTCATAACCACCAATTACTTCATGCAGATAAGCAGCATCCAAAACATTTCTGGCACAAGGTCCGGCTTGATCCAACGAAGATGAAAAGGCAACTAAGCCATAGCGCGAAACACCGCCATAGGTAGGTTTCACTCCAACTGTTCCGGTGACGGCTGCAGGTTGGCGGATTGAGCCACCAGTGTCAGTACCAATTGCGAGTGGAGCTTCAAAGGCAGCAAGTGAGGCAGAAGACCCACCACCGGATCCGCCAGGAATTCGGCTTAAGTCCCAAGGATTATGGGTTGGGAAGTATGCAGAATTTTCTGTAGATGAACCCATTGCGAATTCATCCATATTGGTCTTGCCAAGAATGATTACGCCAGCCGCCTTTAAACGTGACACAACGGTTGAGTCATATGGTGGGCGCCAACCTTCAAGCATCTTCGAACCACAAGTAGTTGGCACTCCTTGTTGAACCATTACATCTTTGAGCGCGAGCGGTACCCCAGCAAGAGGTGATAACTTCTCACCAGACTTGCGCCGTTGATCTACATTCTTTGCTTGGGCGAGAGCTCCTGCTTCATCTACATAAAGAAATGCCTTAACTTCACTATCTACCGAAGCTATTCGATCAAGATGTGCTTGAGTAAGTTCGACGGCGCTCACTTCACCCTGTTCGAGGGCTTTTGCCATCTCGGTTGCGCTCTTTTCGTAAATCATTCTTCACCGAGAATCTGTGGAACTTTGAATCTCTGCTCTTCTTGCGCTGGCGCTCCAGATAAAGCCTGTTCTGGCGTAAGGCTCGGACGATTCTCATCAGATCGAAAAACATTTGTGATTGGGAGCGGATGTGATGTTGGTGGAACGTCTTCTCCTGCAACCTCTTGAACCCGGGCTACTGCATCGAGAATCACCGATAGTTCGTTTGAGAGATGGTCTAGTTCTTCATCGGTCATTTCAATCCGCGCCAAGCGAGCTAGATTTGCTACATCATCGCGAGAAATCTTTGACATAGGGGTCACCTTACCGAAATTACTTTCGGATTTGGCCAATGCCTTTTATGATCCAAGTTGTGGTAGTCATCTGATCTAAGCCCATTGGCCCTCGGGCATGTAATTTCTGATTTGAGATTCCTATTTCTGCTCCAAATCCCATCTCTTCCCCGTCGGTGAAGCGAGTCGATGCGTTGATCATCACAGCAGCACAATCTGCTAGAGCAATAAATCGATTAGCTGTTTCTTGATTTTCAGTGACGATGGCTTCGGTGTGCTGAGTTCCATATCGATTTATATGCTCCATCGCGCCATCTACATCAGAAACTACGCCAATATTCATTTCCAGGATTCCGTACTCGGTCGACCAATTCTCTTCCGATGCCTCGACAGCTGGGACTCCCAGATTTTTGGCAATCTTGAGCGAGGCGGCATCACAATGCAACTTAACCTTTGCGTCCTCGAGCGCTTGAATTGCGATTGTTAGAAACTTCTCTGAGATGGCTTCATGAACCAAGAGCGTCTCGGCCGCATTACATACTGATGGCCGATGGGTTTTTGCATTTATAAGAATCGGGAGGGCTTTATCTAGATCAGCATCCTTATCTACATAGACGTGACATACTCCGGCACCGGTTTCGATCGTGGGAACTAGCGCTTCATCAACCACGGTGCGGATTAGCGAAGCAGAACCTCTTGGGATTACTAAATCTACTTTCCCGCGAGCATGCAGTAATGCTCTCACGGTATCTCGATCATCTGATGGGATTAATTGAATTACATCAGGTGAGATTTCGGTTTTTTCTAATGCTTCTCTAATTACTTTCACGAGTACTTGATTACTCTTCTTTGCAGTAGACGAACCGCGCATCAAAGCTGCGTTGCCGGACATCAAGAGAATTACGGCTGCATCCACAGTCACATTGGGTCGCGCCTCATAGATCATTCCCACAACACCGAAAGGGACGCTGACTTGAGTTAACTGCAATCCATTATCAAGTGTTCGAGAGTTGATCACTCGCCCTAAGGGATCGGCAAGCGCCGCAACTTTCTTGGTGCCGCCGATAATTCCATCAATTCGAGAGTCGTTTAGCAGAAGTCGATCAATTAGAGATTCAGAGAGTCCGGCTGCGCGCTCGCGGTCTACATCCTCTTTATTTGCAGCCAAAATTTCGCTGCGGGATTCATTTAGCCCTGATGCAATCGCAAGTAGTGCACTTTGGCGAACTTGGTAGGAACTTGCACGGAGTGAGCGGGCAGCTCGTCTGGCGGTGTCGGCCAAATTTGCAATCAAGGCATCATTACTCATAACAGCACCAAATCATCTCGGTGAACAAGTTCTCTTTCAAATTCTGGACCTAGCTCTTTTGCTAGCTCCTTTGTCGAACGGCCGAGCATGGCGGGAATTTCGCTGGAATCAAATCCAACTAATCCTCTCGCTATTACAGAACCATCTGGAGCAAGGATTTCAACCGTATCGCCAGCGCTAAATTCACCAACAACTTTTGTGGTCCCAGCCGGAAGTAGCGAAACGCCCCGTTCTCGTAGTGCAGTTGCGGCCCCTTCGTCGACATGGAGTTTTCCGTGCGGAGTAGCAGCATGAGCAAGCCAAAGTAATCTCGATGGCTGTCGCTCTCGTACCGCTTTGAAAAGGGTGCCAACTCGCTCTCCATTAATCGCGGCAAGGACGTTTTCGATAGAGGTAAGAAGAAGCGGAATTCCAGCGCCAGTTGAAATTCGAGCAGCCTCAATCTTGGTAATCATGCCACCGCTTCCAACCTTTGAGCCGGCGCCTCCAATCTCTTTTCCGGCGAGAGAAGCTAAATCCTCTACTTCGTAAATAGCCTTTGCTCCAGGATGAGATGGTGGTGCGTCATAAAGTGCATCGACATCTGTAACAAGTATTAATAGGTCAGCTCCAATTAGATGTGAAACTAGCGCAGCTATTCGATCATTATCACCAAAACGAATTTCTTGAGTTCCGACTGAATCATTCTCATTAATAATTGGCACAACTCCAAGTTGAAGGAGCTTCGTCAGAGTTCGTTGGGCATTTTGATAATGAGAGCGACGAACTACATCATCAATAGTCAGTAGAACTTGCGATCCGATTATCGAATAACGAGCCAATGACTCCGTATATCTATGGACAAGAAGCCCTTGACCGACTGAGGCCGCGGCTTGTTGGGTGGCGAGATCCTTTGGGCGCGCTGTTAAACCAAGCGGTGCAAGCCCGGCAGCAATCGCGCCAGACGAGACGATTAATACCTCGGCGCCCGACTTTCTAAATACAGCAACCACATCTACTAGCGAATCAACCGCCTCAGATTTAAGTCCGGCCGCATCTGCGCCCGTTAACGAGGAAGAGCCAATCTTTATTACGACTCGCTTAGGTGATTTGAGTTCTTCGCGATGTTTCACTTGGAATCACCATCGATCCGTGGCGAAGTGGGGTCAGCAACTTGGTACTCCCATTGTTGCGCCAATTCCTCATCATCTAACTGATCTATTGCCTCTTCATCAAATTTCTCCCAGCCTCTTGGGATGCGTAGATCATCGCCGCGTGGACCAGCCAAAAGTTCAGCGCCTGCTTCAATGGTTGGCTCCCAATCAAACACGACAGCATCTTCATCGCTTCCGATTCGTACTTCATCCCCCGCTTTAGCGCCTAACTTAAATAACTCCCGTTCAACACCCAGGCTTGCTAGCCGATCAGCAAGGTAACCAATAGCTTCGGCATTTGCGAAGTTAGTTTGATGCACCCAACGTTCTGGTTTAGTACCAACAACAGTAAAGGATCCATCTTCATTCGCTATGACTTTGAATCCACGATCATCAACTGGAGTTGGGCGTAAAACAATTCGAGTCTTTTCATCCAAAGTCTGACGTGAGCGATATTCATCTACTGTACGTGCCATCGCATAAAGTAAATCTGGTAATCCGATATGAGCCGCAGCTGAAATCTTATAAACCTCATACCCGCGCTCTTTAAATATCGGAGCAACCATCTCTGCAATTGCGGCGCCATCTGGCAGATCTACTTTGTTGAGCGCAATGATTCGAGGGCGGTCGCTTAAGTCTGCTGAGTAATTCTTCAATTCAGCTTCAATAATCTCGAAGTCCTTAACAGGATCTCGGTCGGTTTCAAGAGAACCGCAGTCAAGTACATGAACTAAAGCGGCGCAGCGCTCTACGTGCCGTAGAAATTCCAAACCAAGTCCTTTTCCTTCTGATGCGCCTGGAATCAAACCTGGGACATCAGCAACTGTGAACCGAGAATCACCAGCTTGAACTACCCCTAGGTTTGGGATCAACGTTGTAAATGGATAGTCAGCAATCTTCGGCCGGGCTGCAGAAATAGAGGCAATCAAAGAAGACTTACCGGCACTAGGAAATCCAATCAATCCAATATCGGCTACAGATTTCAACTCAAGTACGAGGGTGCGCTTTTCTCCGGGCTCACCTAGAAGTGCGAAACCTGGTGCGCGACGTCGCGAAGAAGAGAGTGCGGCATTTCCCAATCCGCCTTGGCCACCCTTTGCAGCAACAAAGCGAGTTCCGATGCCAACTAAATCCGCGAGTACTTTGCCTTCTTTAGTTAATACAACAGTTCCGTTAGGTACTCCAAGTATTAGGTCATCGCCATCGGGTCCATTTTTTAAAGCGCCATGACCTTGTCGACCCGAAGTCGCACTTCGATGCGGAGAATGATGGAAATCAAGGAGTGTTGTTACATCTGGATCGACAACAAGTATTACGTCCCCACCTCGTCCACCGCTTCCGCCATCTGGTCCACCGAGCGGTACAAACTTTTCACGATGTACTGAGACACATCCATCGCCGCCCTTTCCGGCCGTAGCATGAAGCGTCACACGATCAACAAACGTTGCCATGACGCTCCTCTCTTGAAAATAAAAAACGGGCCCGTCGCAACGGACCCGTTCTTTCTAAAGTCCGTGTGTTACGAAACCGGTACGATGTTTACGACGCGACGGCCACGTGCATTGGAGAATTCGACAGCGCCGGTTGCGAGAGCAAATAGCGTGTCATCTTTTCCGATTCCAACATTCTTGCCTGGATGGAACTTGGTTCCACGCTGACGGACAAGAATCTCGCCGCTGTTAACGACTTGGCCACCGAAACGCTTGATACCAAGGAATTGTGGATTCGAGTCGCGACCATTTCGTGTCGAGGAAACGCCTTTTTTGGATGCCATTTCTATTCAGCTCCTTACTTCACACCATTGATTGCGGTGATTTTCACGCGCGTGTTCTTGGAACGGAAACCTTGGCGGCGACGATAACCAGTCTTAGCCTTGTAGCGAAGGATATGAATCTTCGGACCCTTCACTTCTGAGATAACTTCGCCAGTAACTTTTACCCCAGATAAAATTTTTGGATCAGAGGTGACGGCATCGCCATCAACGACCAACACCGCAGGGAAGGTAACTGTCGAACCAGGCGCAGCCTCAATTCGATCTACGAATACGGTGTCACCGACGGCGACCTTCTCTTGGCGCCCGCCAGCCTTAACAATTGCGTACACGATTTTCCTTCCTTGACTTCACTTTCTAGGTCGCGCCCAATGAGCGGCGCGAGCAGGGGGCTAGGTTACGGATTGAGCGTAGCTAGGGTCAAACTGAACCCTTAGGCCTTGGGGGTCAGGATTCCTGACGAGGAAGCCCTTCTCCGGCGCCGGCCAAACTTAGGTTTCTCGGCTTCCCCTGTGACCTCAGCTTGGAGCTCGGGCGCTCCAACTTCTGAAGTTGGAACCTCAACTTCTTCCGCCGGCTCAGCGCTCTGCTCAGTTGGAGTCATTGGCTTCAATTCACGTTCTAATTTCTTCTTCTCGACCGGCTCCATATGGACATGTATTCCGCGTCCGGCACAACTTTCACAAGTAGTGGAAAAGGCTTCAATCAATCCTTGGCCAACTCGCTTGCGCGTCATTTGAACTAATCCAAGTGAAGTTACTTCTGCGACCTGGTGCTTTGTACGATCTCTACCTAGACACTCAACAAGTCTTCGTAAAACTTGCTCGCGATTAGATTCAAGAACCATATCAATGAAGTCGATAACGATGATTCCACCGAGATCTCGAAGTCGCAATTGGCGAGCAATTTCTTCAGCGGCTTCCAAATTATTCTTTGTGACAGTCTCTTCAAGATTGCCACCTTTGCCAATGAATTTTCCAGTATTTACGTCGATTACTACCATCGCTTCGGTTCGGTCTATTACTAACGAGCCACCCGAAGGTAGATAGACCTTACGATCCAGGGCCTTTGCTAATTGCTCATCAACTCGATGTTCGGTAAATAAATCCTTTACGCCACTCCACTTCTCTACTTTTGCCATCAACTCAGGTGCGATATGGCCTAGGTAATTATTGATGTCATCCCACGCATCAGAACCTTGAACGGTTAACTTGCGAAAGTCTTCATTAAAAATATCTCTGATGACTCGAATCGTTAGATCTGGTTCTCCGTAGAGCAAAGTTGGTGCATTAGTAGAAGAGCTCTCGGATTTCTTCTTGATGTCTTCCCATTGAGCTTTTAGCCGGACGACATCACGAGTTAACTCTTCGTCAGATGCGCCTTCTGCTGCGGTGCGAACAATCACACCTTCTTCATCAGTAATTAAGCCCTTTAGAACTTCCTTAAGGCGATTACGTTCACTCTCAGGAAGCCGGCGTGAAATTCCGCTCATGCCACCACCTGGTACATAGACGAGATATCGACCAGGAAGTGAAATCTGGCTGGTTAGACGAGCACCCTTCTGGCCGATTGGATCCTTGGTGACTTGTACGAGAACAGATTGGCCAGTCTTTAAAACACGTTCAATCTTTCGTTCTTTGTTATCTGCAAGTCCAGACTCATCCCAATTAACTTCGCCCGCGTAGAGAACTGCATTTCTGCCTTTTCCAATATCAACGAAGGCGGCTTCCATTGAAGGAAGGACATTTTGTACTTTGCCAAGATAAACATTTCCTACATATGAAATATTGCTGTTCTTGTTTACATAGTGCTCGACAAGGATATTGTCTTCGAGAATCGCAATCTGAGTTCGATCGCCCTGTTGACGCACCAACATCTCGCGATCAACCGACTCTCTTCGGGCTAAGAATTCGGCATCAGTAAGTATTGTTCCGCGTCGACGATTCTCGCGGTAATCACCAAATCGATTCCGATCTCTATCCCTATCTCTACCTCTATCGCGGTCACGATCTCTGAAACGATCTCGTCTATCGCGGCGCTCAAAACTCTTGCGTTCACGTGGTCGCTCAATCTGCGGCTTATTCTCGCGAACTTTTACTACAGTTACTACGCCATCTTCCTCAACAGTTTCTCCGGGGACGACTCCATCTGAACCAGAACGACGACGTCGGCGGCGCTTTTTGAATACCGGTTCACCGGCAACGGCAAATTCTGGTTTCTCATTAGATTCTGTAGAAGCTTCAGAATTGGTATCAACTACATCATCACGATCAGAACGACGTCTACCTCGACCACCTCTACGACGTCGGCGGCGGCGATTTTCGCTATCTTGAGAATCGCTATTTCTAACTTCGGCCTCAGGTTTCGAAGCTGATTTCTTATTCGGTGACTTTTTTGTTGTTGCGGCAGCAGCTACTGGCGCCGCCTGAAAAATAGGCGTTGGAATAACCGCAGCAGACTTGGCCTTCTTGCTGTCGGGCTTTGTCGATTCTTCTTTGGCGCTCTCTTTCGGAGCTGCTTTCTTTACAGCGCGCTTACGCGTCTTTTTTGGCTCATCAGCCATAACAAAATCCTTAATCCCCGCCCGCTAGGGCGATTTCTCTTCATAAAACTTCGGTGGCGCCTGAGTTACCGGATCAGCCGACCGCACCTAAAGAGCGGTCTGGCGACCTCGAGGAGTCGAGGCGATTGCTGGGAAAGTATGTCACAGATGGAGAATCCAGCCTAATTCAAGGGCAAAAGGCTCAGCGCGACCGTTGATAAACATTTTGTAGAAGGCCGATTGCAATCATGTTTGCAAACATGCTTGAGCCTCCGTAAGAGAGGAATGGTAACGGAACGCCGGTCATTGGCATTAGTCCCATAGTCATACCAATATTCTGAAATATCTGAAATGAAAACCAAGCGACGACTCCCATTGTTACAAGTCGTCCGAATAAATCGTTGGTTCGCTTTGCAATTGCAAATCCACGCATCAGAATAATCGTGTAAAGAAGTAGAATAAAGGATGAACCGAGAAATCCAAGTTCTTCGCCAGATACGGTAAAAATAAAATCGGTTTGTTGTTCTGGAACAAATCTTCCATTGGTCTGTGGGCCATCAAATAAGCCCTTTCCGAGCAAACCTCCAGAA
Source organism: Actinomycetota bacterium (assembly GCA_046048255.1). Taxonomy (GTDB): domain Bacteria; phylum Actinomycetota; class Actinomycetes; order Nanopelagicales; family Nanopelagicaceae; genus MAG-120802. The sequence goes on from JBJOGL010000005.1 coordinate 43,122, forward strand.
CCGATTGTGATGCGAGCTTGACGAAGTTGGTAACCGCTCGCCTGTGGATCTGCGTATGGATCAATAAAAGAACGAAGACGATTTAGTTGGTACTCACTAACTTCGCCAGTTGCAACCGCTACGTATGCACCAGTGACTCCAACAATCAATAGCCCAACAACCCATCGCAGCCTGGCACCGGAAATCGCGATAATTGAAATTACGGCAGCGCTAATAATCAAGACCGTACCAAGATCTGGCTGGAGAACAATCAGCAAGATTGGGACTGCTGCAACAATCAGCGAATAAAAAACTTGTCGATCGCTAGGACCCTTTTCGCCAGCATCGCGCTCGGAAAGAATCAAAGCCATGCCAACAATTATCGTTAACTTTGCTAACTCTGCAGGTTGAATCTGAAAACCGCCCGGGAACTGAATCCATGATCTGGCACCATTCACTACGCTGCCAAGACCGGGAACTAAGACTGCAGATAGACCCAAAACTCCAATTACCCAGAGGATGGGGGTGTATGCGCGCAGAACTCGATAATCAACCAGAGTGGCACCATAAGCCAAAGCAACGCCAATAACTACATTAATTATCTGGCGCTTTAAATAGTACTCAGGATCCTGATCATTTGCGGCAAACCAATCTCGTGTGGCTGCGTACACAAGAGTTATTCCAACTATTGAGAGTAGAAGTACAGCGATATTCAGTACCGGGTCACTTCCCGTGAGGAAATTCCGTCGCTCAGACCTCGATTTCTTTAACACGATATTCATGTTCTAGCTACCAAACTACTTTTAATAATGGGGATTCGCTTGGATGGTCCATTAGGGAAGATCGCTTCTTTACCATTCTCGCCAAAAATATCTTCGTAAATGCGTCTTACGCCCAATCCGCTTGTTGAAGCCCCAAAGCCACCTTGGCTTATCATCATTACTACTACAAATTGAGGTTTCTTCGAAGGTGCATAGGAAGCAAACCAAGATGTGTCATCCTTTGAGGACCCATCTTGATTCAATCCAAAAACTTGACCAGTCCCAGTCTTGCCACTCACTTCAGTTCGCATACCAGCAAAAGCGCCAGTAGCAGTTCCATTTGTTACAACAGCACGCAATGAATTTTGTAAAAACTTTAAAGTCGAACGGGTAATTGGTAATTTGCCTGTAACTTTAGGCTGAACTTCTTCAAGAATCTTGTTTTTTGGCGAAACAATCGCTCTTGCAACCGTTGGTTGAACTAACTTGCCACCATTCGCAATTGCGCCGTACATGACAGCCATTTGAACTGGTGTCATCAATACATCTCCCTGGCCAATAGAGAAGTTGACCATATCGCCAGCTCTTACTTTGTCTCCATCAAGACAGTTTTCTCTTGCAATCTCAATTAGATAAGGGGTTCGCTGTGACTTCTTGGCGCGCTCTTCGTAGTTGCAATAAAAGTCCCTGTTCTCGTCATACCAAGCCAATTTCCAATCTCTATTTGGCAAACGGCCACGTTGCTCGGAGGGCAGATCAATACCCGTCTTTTTTCCAACCCCAAACCCAGCAGCAGCCTTGAAAAAATAATCTTTTGGATTGGCTTTTGGCTTGAGGCCGCCATCTCTGACCCATTCGTCATAAGCAATTTGGTACCAAATTGAGTCACAAGAAATCGCCATCGCGGTGGTCATAGATATCTTCCCTGCGGCATTGCTATCAAAATTCCTAAATGTTCGATCGCCAATCTGCACTGTTGCCGGGCAGTCGTAACTAGCCTTCAAGCTGTACTTCGCCTCAACTGCCGCAGCGAGTGAAACAACTTTGAATGTTGATGCCGGCGCAAAGACTCCTTGTACTGCGCGCGAAAGAGCCGGGACACCAGTGGCTTCGCTATAAAGCTCTTTAGCTTGTTTAACCGTGATGCCATTTTCCCAAATATTTAAATCATAATCAGGATAGGAGGCCATCGCTAAAACTCGTCCTTGTAGGTCTGTAACAATTGCCGCTCCCGCATCGCCACGATAGCCATTTGAGCGAGCACGTAAGACTGAAGCCTCTAACTCTCGCTCTACAACTGCTTGAAGTTTTGCATTTATGTTCAAAACTAAATGGTTACCCGGAATAGGAGCCACATTCCTAGATTCTCGGGTGACTGATTCTTTGTAGTTAACGATGACGGTGCGAACACCGGGAATCCCACGGAGTTCTTCATCGTAAACGAACTCAACACCTGCTTTTCCAATTTGCTCATTTCGGTAATAACGCTTATCGACTTCATTATTTAAGTCAGCTTCAGTTATCGGGCCAACATAACCAAGCACGTGGGTGCCACGCTCTCCAAAAAGACTTGGGTAATTTCTAATTGAGACCGGTTCGGCGCTAATTCCAGGAAAGACGTCAGATCGTTCCAGAAGTTTGAGTACCTGCGCTTCACTAGCATCTTTGGTGATTGGAATTGGTTGATATCTATTTCCATTCCAGCAACCATTTTGTTCTTCTCGCGGCAACTCTCCGCACAGCCTGGTTCTTACAAAGACATCATTTGGATTCAATTTAAGAACTTTTGCAACGCGATTCAAGATGTCACGGCCCTTGTCCGGTTCGCGATCAAGAATTGAACGATCTGCGGTAACCATAAGTCCAGCTTTATTTGCAGCCAAAGGTTCGCCATCGCTATCAACTATTAGTCCACGGAGCGCTGGAGTGACTATGTCTCGACTCTGGATATCCAGCGCCGCCTGCTGGTAGCGCGGTCCGTCAGCAATTTGGAGATAAAAAAGGCGGCCGAACAATGCAATCATCAACGAAGCCACAAATATCTGGGCCACCACAATTGCTAGTGCTGATTTATCTCGCATTACTTTTCCCTGGCTGTCAACGAGATCTTGTGGCTCTTAATCGCTACCGGCACATAAATAGGAGCAAGTACAAAGGTCCAAAGCGCGTTTCCAGTTAGCTCTCTGGCTATGGCTCCAAACGAAGGTAAATCCTGTCCAAGAATCGCCCCAAAGATTATGAATAGAACTAATGCCAAACTACTCAAAAGCGTCGTAACAATAGTGAGAGCTAGAGGGCTTATTGTTGAATCCAGTGCGCCTCGGACATAATTTGAGATTAAGAAAGCAAATCCAGTCATGGTAAAGGTCCAGAGACCAAAGGGTGCTTCGAGTGTTGGCGACAAGTCAGCAATCAATCCAGAAATGAAACCGATCAGAACAACCGAAGATCTCTCTTCTCGAAGAATCCAAGCAATCGTGAAAGCGAGATATAGTGCAAATCCACCAATAAAAAAGTTAACTCTATTGATGAAGGCCTCCTGAATTAGAAAGACGATAAGTAGTAAGCCCGCACTGGTGGGTAATCTATTGATAGACATAATTACTCGCTTGGCGATGGCGTAACAAATACAGTAACTGTTGGTGCTGGACGTGGCGCCGCAGGCACTAGGGCATCTCCGGGATTATTTCCCGACGAATCGAGAACTACGCTGACAACACCGATTGCATTCAAATCAACGAAAGATTGAACGCGAGCTTGTTTGGTCAATTGACCAGCTGAGTTTTCAACAAATGTAATCTTTCCTACCGGAACTCCGGGTACAAACGGAGCATCTCCGGAACTTCCTCGTGATAAAAGCACATCACCTACGGAAATTTGAGCAGCAGCACTTAACATCTGTAACGAGAAAATATTCTGTCCTTCTCCAGAAAGCACGCCCATAAATTGAGAGCCCGCCACACGTACGCCAATTCGAAATGAAGGGTCGCTCATCAACATAACTACAGAGGCATTGGGCGTCGTGGACTTCACCACACCAACCAATCCCGAGGCTGCAATTACGGTCATATCACGCTTAATTCCAGCCTTAGAGCCTTGGTCAATCACGATGGATTCGCTAATGGTCGCAGTTCCACCTTTGCTTATGACACGCGCGCTAACTGTTTTGAATTTCGCCTTGCCAGCCAAATCCAAAACACCCTTGAGTTGTTTAAGTTCACTTTGGATATCTTCATTGAGTATGACCTGTGCTTTAAGTTCTTGATTTTCTATTTCTAACTCTGCAATACGTTCCCGGGTCTTGTTTATATTGAATAAATCACTAAAGAATTGTCCGACTGGTGTAAGCAAAGAGCTACCCAAACTTTGAAATGGTGTTAAGGCAGTCTGAGTAAATCCACGTAGCGAAGAGACGAGACTTACTCCACGAAGATCTAGAGTAATTAGCAGCAGAGATGTAACAAGGAGAGATACGAGTAAGAGTCTTGCTCGATTAGTCCCTCTTGTAGCCATCTATGCGCCATCGCTTATCTACGAGGCTCGGAGATAAGAACTTTCTCAAGCGCTTCGAATTCCTCAACGCACTTGCCTGATCCCTCAACTACCGCAAGGAGTGGGCGCTCTGCGACATGGATAGGCATATTTGTCTCGTGACGTAGCCGCTCATCCAATCCTTTAAGCATTGCCCCACCACCAGTAAGAACGATTCCACGATCCATTAAGTCAGCAGATAGTTCGGGTGGAGTTTTGTCGAGCGTCGCTTTTACCGCGTTCACAATTGCTGTGACTGGTTCCTCCAATGCTTTTCTTATCTCCTCTGAAGAAACAACAATAGTTTTCGGCAATCCTGTAGAAATATCACGGCCGCGAATTTCTGCATCTGGTTCATCACGAAGTGGATAAGCCGATCCAATCGCCATCTTTATCTCTTCAGCAGTGCGCTCGCCCAACATGAGTGAGTACTCGCGCTTGACCCAATTAATAATCGCTTGATCTAGTTCGTCCCCACCAACGCGGATTGAACCGGCGGAAACGATTCCACCCATAGAAATAACAGCAACTTCTGTGGTGCCGCCACCAATATCTACAACCATGTTTCCTGTGGGCTCATGAATCGGTAGACCAGCTCCAATTGCAGCAGCCATAGGTTCTTCGATTATGTATACCTTTCGTGCTCCAGCTTCATAGCCGGCATCTTTTACAGCTCTTTGCTCAACTCCAGTAATTCCAGAAGGAACACAGATAACAATTCGAGGTTTGGCAAGGTAAGTGTGCTTGTGAACTTGTCGGATGAAGTACTTAATCATCAAGGCAGTAGTGTCAAAGTCTGCGATAACACCATCTTTTAGAGGTCGAATTGCGACGATACTTCCTGGAGTTCGCCCAATCATCTTCTTCGCTTCAGCGCCAACCGCTAAGACTGCACCAGTATCTTGATTAACAGCAACGACACTTGGCTCGTTTAGAACAATTCCCTTGCCGCGCACATATACCAATGTGTTTGCAGTACCCAGGTCAATTGCCATATCGCGACCTAAAAAGGTCCAACGATTGAGTTGGTTTGCCATCGTGTTACTCCTTATAGATTAGGGAAGAAAATCTTTATCTCTCGTTCAGCAGATTCGACTGAGTCTGATCCGTGAACTAAATTCTGTACAACTTTTGTTCCTTGGTCTCGCGCCAAATCTCCTCTAATGGTTCCTGGGGCAGCGACTGTTGGATCTGTTGCACCGGCCAGAGATCTGAATCCTTCAATAACGCGATTGCCTTCAGCAATAAGAGCAACTATTGGACCGCTCTGCATAAACTCCATAAGAGGTTCATAGAACGGTTTGCCCTGGTGCTCTAGGTAGTGAGCTTCAAGTGTTGATCGATCAGCGTTTAACATTCGAAGTTCTAGAATTTTGTAACCTTTAGATTCAATTCGAGAGATGATTTCACCAACAAGTCCACGACGAACACCGTCTGGTTTTACCAAGATCAATGTCCGTTCGATGCCGGTAGAGGTGGAAGTCACGGGAGAAGTCTATTGTGGATTTTCTGACTCGCGAGCCCGCTTGATCGCCTCACCCTTTCGCCCCACCACTATCGCGGTAATCCATAGCCCCAGGAATAGGGCTCCCATGAAAAACATCATAAAGACATAGAAACCGTAGAGAACCAAAGCGAATTGAAGTATCCAGCCAAGAATCCAACCAAGGCGATTGCGAAGTGTGCCAAGGGCCAAGATATTTAAGAAGAGTATTGAGTACCCGAAGTAGAGTCCAGCACTAGTCGTCAGATCTTTCGCCAGCAGTAGCGCGAATCCAATCAATAAAATTTCCATTGAGAGAACACTTCTTGCCAACATTTTCATTTTTCTAACATCTTTCTGATTATTGCCCTAGCCTCACCTGCGGTTATTACTGAACCGGCAATCAAGACCGCACAGCTCTTTTCATTCATCTCAACTTCAAATTTCGCTTGTGTTACAGCAGCTTCAATCGCACTCTCGAGCGATTCCTTAGTGAGTACTCTATTGTCACCAAAGATTTGGCGAGCTTGTGCAGCAAGTTCCTCTATTGGCGCAGCCCTATGGGATGAATTTCTCGTGATAATCGCAGTCGTCATTATCGCTTCAAATTCCTCGAGTATTCCATCGGTGTCTTTATCCCCCATTGGCGCGACGATTCCGATTATGGAATCAAAATCGAATTCGCTCTCGATAGTTCTTCGGAGTGACTTAGCGCCATGAGGGTTATGGGCTGCATCAATAATGACAGTTGGGTTCCGATGGACAATTTCGCACCGTCCCGGAGAAGAAGCTTTCGCGAATGCCGACCGAACAATCTCCTCATCTAATTTCTCTTCGCCCACAAAAACTTCAACTGCCGCTAGCGCTGTCGCCGCATTGCTGGCTTGATGTTCACCGTGCAGCGGCAAAAATAAATCCTTGTATTCGCCATACACACCTGTGATACTCAGAAGTTGTCCACCAACAGCGATAGATCTGCTGGAAACCTGATATTCCATGCCCTCGCGGATCGGAGTTGCCTCGACCTCGGCACACTTACGCATCAGTACTTGCGCCGGATCTAACTCTTGTCGCGCTAAAACTGCGAATGATCCAGGCTTGATGATTCCTGACTTTGTGGTGGCTATCGCGCCCAAGGTATCGCCCAGGTATTGCATGTGATCCAATCCAATTGGGGTTAAAACTGAAACCTTTGCCTCAATAACGTTGGTTGAATCCCACTCTCCACCCATACCGCATTCAAAGATCCCTACATCAACTGGATGTTCAGCAAATGCCACAAAAGCAAGTCCCGTGATTCCCTCAAAGAAAGATAAACGATGTGACATACGTTCATCTACCAATCCAAAGCATGGTGCTACATCTTCGTAGGTAGCAATCATGGCTTCTTCAGATATTGGCTCGCCGTTTATAGAAATGCGTTCTAAAAAGCTCTCTAAATGTGGGCTGGTAAATCTTCCGGTACGGAGACCTAGCTCAAAACAGAGAGAATCAATTAAGCGAGTTGTGGTGGTCTTGCCATTAGTTCCCGCGATATGAATTGTGGGATAAGAAAGTTGTGGTGAGCCAAGCAAATCAGCTAGTAGAGAGATTCGCTCTAACGTCGGATTGATACGAGTCTCAGGCCATCGATTTAGAAGCGCCTTTTCAATCTCTTCAATCTTGCTGTTCACTGCGCTCACTCCTTAGGGAGTGAATCCAGCAGCGACTTAATTCGAAGAATCTCACCATCACAGAACTCAAGACGTTCCTTGATAGATGCAACGACATCCATGGGTGCCTTTGCCATGAAGTTCTCGTTCTCTAATTTAACTTTTGCAGTCTCGCGATCTTTCTCAACAGTGGCTAAATCTTTTGTTAAACGAGCGCGTTCTGCCTTTACATCTATTGCGCCAGAGAGATCGAAGGCGACCGAGAACTTGCCGACCTCAATCTTGGCGCTCTGCTTGAAATTTGAGTCCGGCCGATCGAGGCGAACTAAAAATCTTATCGAATCCTCATATTGTGAAAGTGCGCCACTCATTCCTTGAATATCAGCCTTGATTCGAGCCGAAGTCTTAATGCCCTGTTCACTCCTGAAGCGACGTATCTCAGTTATAAGACGCTTCATATCCTCAACCACATCTATAGCTTCTTTATCTGATTCACTCGAGTATGCCTTTGGCCACGCAGCAATTACCAGAGATTCGCCGGCCGTTAATGATGTCCAGAGCGCCTCGGAGATAAACGGCATGCTCGGGTGCATCAAGCGCAGCAGTTGATCAAGAGCATGTCCCAATACTCGTTTCGATTTCTCAGCTTCGGCTCCACCCTTTGCAAAAGAATCCTTGATGAGTTCTAAGTACCAATCACAGACTTCATCCCAGGCGAAGTGGTAGAGCGCATCGCTACCTTTTGCGAACTCAAAGTTCTCATAAAGTGAATCGACTTCTTCGATAGTTCGATCTAAGAGATCAAGAATCCAATTATCAATATGGTTTAGCTCTGAGCGGGCAGGAAGTTCGCCTTTTATAGTTGCGCCATTCATGATTGCGAAACGAGTTGCATTCCAGACTTTGGTTGCAAAGTTTCGAGCTCCAGCAATCCATTCATCGGCTAGTGCTTGGTCTGCACCGGGATTTGCACCGCGAGCTAGCGCAAAGCGGAGCGCGTCTGAGCCATATTTATCCATGAACTCCAGTGGATCAATTACATTGCCTTTTGATTTAGACATCTTCTTGCCGTGCTTATCGCGCACTAGTCCATGGAGTGCAATTACTTCAAATGGCTGTTTTCCATCCATGGCATATAAACCAAAAATCATCATTCGAGCTACCCAGAAAAAGAGAATGTCGTAACCTGTGACAAGAACGCTTGTTGGATAGAACTTCTTTAACTCTTCGGTTTCTTCTGGCCAACCTAGAGTCGAAAATGGCCACAAAGCTGAGGAAAACCAGGTATCCAATACGTCCTCATCTTGAACCCATCCTTCGGGTCCACTTTCATCGGGTCCAACGACTTCCATTTCACCATTTGGTCCGTACCAGACAGGAATTCGATGTCCCCACCAAAGTTGGCGTGAGATGCACCAGTCATGCATGTTGTCGACCCAATCAAAATAACGTGGCTCAAGCTCTTTTGGTGAAATCTCAACTCGACCATCTCTAACAGCATCGCCGGCTAACTTTGCTAGTGGAGCAACCTTTACAAACCACTGCATGGAAAGCCTTGGTTCAACAATTGTGCTGCAGCGCGAACAGTGGCCAACGCTATGTTTGTAAGGGCGCTTCTCCCAGCCAAGCAATCCATCTGTGCGAAGTTGTTCGACTACTGCTTTACGCGCTACGAATCTATCCATACCATCGAATTGAGTTCCGGTGCCTTCCATAACACCAGCCTCATTCATAATGATGATCATTGGGACGTTATGTCTCATTCCCATCTCAAAATCGTTTGGATCATGCGCCGCGGTGACCTTTACGGCTCCAGTTCCGAATTCAGGATCCACTAGCTCATCGGCGATGATTGGAATCATTCGGTTTACATAGGGCAGTCGCACCTTCTTACCAATCATGTGCTTATAACGCTCATCATTTGGGTTAACCGCTACGGCCCCATCTCCAAGCATTGTTTCAGGGCGTGTAGTCGCTATGAAGATGTGATCGCCATCTAATTCACCATAACGTATCTGAACAAACTCGCCATCAATTTCTTGGTAATCAACTTCGATATCAGATAAAGCTGTTAGACAGCGAGGACACCAGTTGATTATCCGCTCTGCTCGATAGATCAGACCCGCCTCATAGAGCCGCTTAAAAATAGTTAGGACCGCTCTCGAAAGCCCTTCATCCATAGTGAAGCGTTCGCGACTCCAATCAACGCTATCGCCAAGTCGCTTCATCTGGCCAAGAATTGCGCCACCGGATTCCGCTTTCCATTCCCAAACTTTCTTTACAAATTCCTCACGACCGAAGTCATGTCGACTCATTCCTTGAGCGGCAAGCTGTCGTTCAACAACATTTTGAGTAGCGATACCGGCGTGATCCATTCCGGGTAGCCAGAGAGTTTCAAAACCTTTCATCCGCTTCATTCGTATCAAAAGATCTTGGAGTGTGTGATCTAGAGCGTGACCGATATGAAGACTTCCAGTCACATTAGGCGGTGGAATGACTATGCAAAATGGCGGTTTCTCAGATTTCGCATCAGCAGAGAAATATCCGGCGTCGAGCCACTTTTGGTAGAGCGGACCCTCGATATCTTGCGGCGCAAAATTGGAAGGTAGCTCAGACATAAGAACGGATACTACCGAGAGTTACGCGGTCTTCTCTTCTCCGCGCTTACTACTTCGTTTCACGCTATTTGGACCACGCTCTACATAGACGGGAGCCGACTTATTCTTAATTATTTCAGCGTTCACGATTACCTTAGCAATCTCTTTTTTGCTTGGGACTTCATACATAACCGGAAGAAGGATTTCCTCCATGATTGCACGTAGCCCACGAGCGCCAGTGCCGCGAGCGATTGCTTGGTCTGCAATTAATTCAAGTGCATCTTCAGCTATTTCTAGCTCGACATCATCCATATCAAATAGGTGTTGGTACTGCTTAACTAAAGCATTCTTGGGCTCAGTCAGGATTTGTAGCAGAGCGGCGCGATCAAGACTCTCAACGGAAGTCACAATCGGAAGTCGGCCAATAAACTCAGGAATCATGCCAAATTTCAATAGATCTTCAGGCATAACATCTGCAAAAGGATCTAGCTTTTCATTCTCTTTCATTACTTTTAGCGAAGCATTGAAACCGACTCCGGCTTTTCCTTTACGCCCTTCAATTATCTTCTCAAGGCCAGCGAAGGCACCACCAACAATAAATAGAACATTCGTCGTATCGATTTGAATAAATTCTTGATGTGGATGCTTGCGACCACCTTGGGGCGGTACCGATGCGGTCGTCCCTTCTAGAATTTTTAGCAATGCTTGCTGTACACCCTCGCCAGATACATCTCTGGTTATCGATGGGTTCTCACTCTTCCGCGCTACTTTGTCGATTTCATCAATATAAATAATTCCGGTTTCAGCCTTTTTAACATCAAAATCAGCGGCCTGAATCAACTTCAAAAGAATATTTTCAACATCTTCACCAACGTACCCCGCCTCAGTTAGCGCGGTTGCATCAGCGATAGCAAATGGAACATTGAGCATTCTAGCTAGAGTTTGGGCGAGCAGAGTTTTTCCACATCCAGTTGGGCCAAGTAACAAGATGTTGCTCTTTGCTAATTCAACGCCTTCCTCGCGGCGACGATCGCCTGTCTTTATCCGCTTGTAGTGGTTGTAGACCGCGACTGAGAGTGATTTCTTTGCGCGATCTTGACCGATCACGTACTGGTCAAGAAAATCATAGATTTCTTGTGGTTTTGGTAGTTCTTGTAAACCAAGACCAGACGCTTCATTTAATTCATCTTCAATGATTTCATTACAGAGATCGATGCACTCGTCACATATGTAAACCCCAGGACCGGCGATAAGTTTCTTAACTTGTTTCTGGGTCTTGCCACAGAAGGAACACTTAAGTAGATCGCCGCTTTCACCGATGCGAGTCACGATAGCCAACTTTCACTAGGGAAGGCTCTAATCGTAGATTTGAACCCATTCGCATGGGGGGTAATACGCGTTCGCTCTAAGAGTAATTCGAGCAGTGGAAGTTACTTCTTAACGGAAGCTTTTCGGCTCGCAAGGATTTGATCGATAAGTCCGTACTCAACTGCTTCGGTCGAGGTCAGGATCTTGTCGCGCTCAATGTCCTTGGCAATTTCCTCTTTACTCTTCTTAGAGTGCTTGGACAACATATCTTCCAAGAGTTCGCGCATTCGGAGCACTTCTTTGGCTTGGATTTCAATATCGGAACCCTGTCCACCGCCTTCGCTGTAGGGCTGGTGAATCAGAATTCTTGAATGCTCGAGTGCATAGCGCTTTCCAGGAGTTCCACCTGCGAGTAAGACTGCGGCAGCTGAGGCAGCTTGTCCTAAACAGATTGTCATAACGTCTGGACGGACAAACTGCATAGTGTCATAAATCGCAGTTAACGCAGTAAATGAACCACCGGGTGAATTGATGTACATCATGATGTCACGATCAGGATCCATTGATTCAAGAGTTAGAAGTTGTGCCATCACATCATTTGCAACTGTGTCATCTATCCCTTGACCTAGAAAAATGATGCGCTCTTCAAATAGTTTTGTGTAAGGGTCAAGACGTTTGTAACCATAAGCGGTGCGCTCTTCGATGGTAGGAAGAACGTAGCGATTCTCAAATTCATACTTATTCATCGAACTGTTCCTCCGCTTCCTGAAACCTGACCAGCAGACTTAACAACATGATCAACGAAACCATAATCCTTAGCTTCTTCAGCAGTAAACCAACGATCGCGATCCGAATCGATAGTAATTGTGTCTACTTTCTGGCCAGTATGAAATGCAATCAACTCAGCCATCTTCTTCTTAGTAAACGACATCTGCTCTGCTTGAATCTTGATATCTGACGCTGTTCCACCAATACCACCTGAAGGTTGGTGCATCATTATCCGTGCATGTGGAAGTGCATATCGTTTTCCAGGAGCTCCTGCACAGAGAAGGAATTGGCCCATCGAAGCAGCAAGTCCCATCGCAACGGTGGCAACGTCATTCTTTATGTATTGCATGGTGTCGTAGATCGCCATACCTGCAGAGATCGAACCACCTGGTGAATTGATGTAAAGGTAAATATCTTTCTCAGGATCTTCTGCGGCAAGAAGGAGCATCTGTGCAGCAATCGCATTTGCCATTGTGTCCTCGACTACCGATCCGAGAAAAATGATTCTCTCTTTTAATAGTCGGTTATAGACCTGATCATCCAATCCGCCCGCGGCTGATGCCGCTAGACGTGGGGTATTAAGCTCCACCGAATCCTCCTGCTTACTTAACTATCGCGTTGAATATGTAGTGACCCTAACGCCCAATACGGAGTTTTGCTTCCCTGAATCCCAGAAATCCCCCTTTGTTCGCTCAGGGCAGAGCGTTATTTAGATTGAGATTCAGCCGCCGGCTTCGGAGCAAGTTTCGAGAGGTCTACTTCCCTACCTGATGCATCCTTAATCTTTACCCGCTCAAGAACTACAGCCAGCGCCTTTGTCCGAGCGACTTCAGCCATTAGGGCTGCAATTTGGCCAGCTTGTGAAAGTTGCTGTGCGAATTGATCGGGAGTCATTCCGTATCTTGCTGCGGTACGAATCAAGTACTCGGTTAACTCAGCTTCAGTTACCTGGACTTCTTCCGCCTTTACGATCGAATCGAGAATAAAATCAGCTCTTATCGAGCGAGTGATTTCATCCGTTACTTCCTTGCGGTGGGTCACATCCTCAAGGCGATTCTCTTTCTCCAAATGATCATGTACTTCGTCAGCAACTAGTTGTTCCGGGACAAGTATTTCAACTGTGTCCAACAGGTGCTTCAAAAGGTTATCTCGTGCTTGGGCGCCTTGTTCCATCGCCTTTAACCTGGAGAGACGTTCGCGTGAATCATTCTTCAACTCTTCAAGAGTTTCGAATTCACTAGCTAATTTGGCAAATTCATCATTCAATTCAGGGAGTTCACGCTTCTTCACAGCTTGTAGAGTCACCGAAACTTCACCGGTTTCGCCCTCTTTCATTCCAACAAGTTGGGTATTGAAGGTCTTGCTCTCGCCGACCTTCATTCCTTCTAGAGCGGCATCTAGTCCATCGATCATGCGGTTTGAACCAACTTCGTAGGAGATCCCATTAGCGGTTCCGCCTTCGACTTCTTTTCCATCAACTTTTGCGACTAGATCTATACTCACAAAATCACCAGCTGAGGCATCCTTTTCAATCGTTGTCAGCGTTCCAAAGCGTGTCCGGAGTGCATCTATTTGTTCTTCAACATCTTTATCAGCTACTTCAACATCATCAACACTCAACTCAATAGATGAAAAATCAGGAAGTTGGACCTCTGGACGAATATCGACTTCAACTTCGAACTTCAAAAGTTCGTTGTCCTTCATTTCCTTGATATCAACTGTTGGGCGACCAACAACCAACACATCGTTCTCACGCGCCGCTTGTGAGTAAAACTCAGGGAGCGCATTATTAATAGCTTCATTAAGCACAGTTCCACGACCAACTCTTTGGTCAATCAGTTGACGCGGTACTTTGCCTTTTCTAAATCCTGGAATTGAAACTTGTTGTGCCAGAGTTTCATATGCAACAGAAACATGTGGCTCTAATTCCTTGAAATCAACATCGATCGAAATTCGTACTCGGGTTGGAGAGAGATTTTCGACCGCGCTTTTCACAGGACTCCTGACTTCTTACATCTATTACTGGTCGGGGCGGAGGGACTCGAACCCACGGTCTTCTGCTCCCAAAGCAGACGCGCTAGCCACTACGCTACGCCCCGCGGCGTAGGTGGCAGAGTCTAGATGAAAAATTCACAACTGATTACCTCAGCCGATACCGTATGCCCCCTTAGGACGGTGACCGCCCTAAGGAAGCAACAAATGCGGGTGTAGCTCAATGGTAGAGCTCTAGCCTTCCAAGCTAGCTATGCGGGTTCGATTCCCGTCACCCGCTCCAGTTTTTATTGATTCTTTTTTGCAAGCATTAACTCACGCTACCAACCAAAGTAATTATTCCGAATCCATTTATCGTCATAGGGTAAGACTGAGTGGTTGCAGTACCGTCTGTAATCGCAACGCTCAGCGAACTCGTTAAGGAACCAACCAGAATTGTCCCTACGACATTGAAGTGATAAGAGCGAATCTGCGTATTATTTCTAAACTCCATAATGTAAGAACTTGTGTACGTGTAATTAATTGAATTGCCCGTTCCACTTGAATTTACTGCAAGACCAAACACTCCAGTTGTCTGATTTGAGTCACCTTTTACAAGCAATTCAAATTTATAACTCTTGGTAGGTTCAAGTGATCCGAAACTTGAAGAAATCGCAGAAACATTGGGAGTGCCGGTTGAGAGAGAAAACGTAGGAATAGTTACAAAAGAAACAGCTGATGGGCCGGTCGCACCGGTTGCTCCCGTAGCACCTGTTGCTCCCGTAGCGCCTGTTGCGCCTGCTGGACCAGTTGCTCCGGTGGCGCCAACTGCTCCAGTTAATCCGGTATCACCTTTATCTCCCT
>JBJOGL010000006.1:0-51956 GCA_046048255.1 Actinomycetota bacterium
AAACGGACTGTTTTGATTGCGATGACTACAGAGCGAACTTCCCAACGGGGACGGGAAAGAATCGAAAGTTCTTTGGGAAACCCTGAATTGAGCGCATCTCAAGTCGCAGAAATCCAATCTTTGATAGAAGATTCGGGTGCTTTAGCTGAGTGTGAATCGTTAATCGAGACGCTACTGGCTCAATCTTTGGAAGCTCTCGGGCACCCAGAGATGAATGAGGAAGTTGCTCAGAGTCTTAGCGAAATGGCCTTGGCCGCCACGAGAAGAAAGAGCTAGAAATTCAATGCGAAGAGTCAAAGGTAAACGTGATCGGATAGTCATAGTAGGAGCTGGATTATCTGGGTTAAGTGCAGCACTTCGCCTTGCTGGGGCCGGACATGAAGTAACAATTCTTGAGCGTGAATCAGTTCCTGGTGGCCGAAATGGTCTATTAAAGAAAGAGGGATATTCCTTCGATACCGGCCCAACTGTATTGACCATGCCTTCCTTAATTGAAGATGCGCTTAATTGTGTTGGGGAACGGCTGGAGGATTGGCTTGAGCTAATGCCCTTGTCTCCGCTATATCGCGCCTTCTATTCAGATGGCAGCATCTTGAATGTCCACGCCGATACAGCAAAAATGGAAGATGAAATCGCTCAAGTAATCGGAGGCGACGAAGCTGCTGGATATCGCAGATATGTAGATTTTGTAACCAAGTTATATAAGTATGAGATGAATGACTTCATCGACAAAAACATAGATACGCCATTCAATCTTTTAACTCCTAATCTTGCTCGGTTGATTGCAATCGGTGGTTTTCGCAAGCTCGCGCCAAAAGTTTCGCAATTTCTCAAGGATCCTAGAACACAGCGAGTTTATTCATTCCAGGCAATGTATGCCGGTGTTTCGCCCCAACAAGCTCTCGCAATCTATGCCGTGATTGCATATATGGATTCTGTTAATGGAGTTTTCTTTCCTAAGGGCGGGATGCATGCGCTCCCAAGAGCGCTTGCAGGGGCGGCCACTAAACACGGCGTCAAAATTCACTACAACCATAAAGTAACTAGACTCGAAAAGGCCGGAGCTCGCGTAAAGGCTGCAATTACAGAAGATGGTTCGCGCTTCGAGTGTGATGCCATCATTTTGAGTCCAGATTTACCAGTTGCTTACCGTGAACTTCTAAATAAGATTCCAAAGCGAGTTAAGCGCTTGAATTACTCTCCTTCCTGCGCAGTCTTGCTTGCTGGTTCGAGTAAGCGATATGACCACATCGCCCATCACAATATTCATTTTGGCGACTCTTGGGATGGCGTCTTTGAGGAGCTAATCGATAAGAAACAGCTTATGACCGACCCAAGTTTGCTAGTTACCGTTCCATCGCATGACGATCCGCAGTTGGCTCCCAAGGGAAAGCAGAGTTATTACGTTCTTTTCCCAACTCCAAATCTGAGCGCGGACATCGATTGGAAGCGCGAGACACCTAAATATCGTGATGAAATGGTTCGTGTTATGGAGTCGCGTGGATATGAGGGATTTGGCGATTCCATTGAAGTAGAGCATTTGACCACGCCACTTGAGTGGGAGGCGATGGGATTGGAAATGGGAGCGCCCTTTGCCAGCGCTCATACATTTTTCCAAACTGGCCCATTTCGGCCCGGCAATATGGCAAGAGGTTTTGAAAATGTTGTCTTTGCTGGAAGTGGCACTCAACCAGGAGTTGGCGTGCCGATGGTTCTAATATCTGGCAAGTTAGCTGCGGAACGAATCACTGGAAATGGATGAGTTAACTGCAGCCGGAATTTCTGATCCGGACCTGCGCGAATCATATTTAGAATGTAAACGTCTTAACTCGCAACATGGAAAGACTTATTACTTAGCCACTCTCCTTCTTCCTAAAGAGAAGCGTCCCTATGTCCATGCCCTATATGGATTTGCCAGATACGCAGATGAAATCGTTGATGATTTAGATTCCAAATTGTCGCCCCTGGAAAAACGAGATGAACTCGGGAGATGGAGTTACCAACTACTTCAAGATATCAAGTCTGGTCGAAGCAATGACCATATTGGTAGGGCGCTTGTAGATACAGTTAGACGTTTCGATATACCGATTGCATACTTTGAAGCATTTCTTCACTCAATGGCTATGGATCTCGATGTTATTGAGTATGAATCCTTTGAAGATCTAATGGAATATGTGTACGGGTCTGCCGCAGTTATCGGCCTGCAAATGGTTCCGATTCTTGGGACTCTTCCCGGAAAGCTGGAACAATCCAATTCGGCTGCGGAAAAACTTGGTATTGCCTTTCAGTTAGCAAATTTCATCAGAGATGTTGGTGAAGACTTAGAGCGAGGACGTGTCTATTTGCCGGTAAATGAGCTATCAAAATTTGGCGTTGACCGAAAAATGTTAGAGCGACGGACTCTTACGCCAGAGATAGTTGAGGCCCTTAAGTTTCAAATCGAACGCGTAAGAAAACTGCAACGAGCGGCAGAGAACGGCATTTCGCTCCTTGCCCCTGAGTCTCGACCCTGCATCGAAGCGGCGAGCGAGCTGTATTGCGGAATCGTTGATGAGGTAGAAAAGATTAACTATGAAGTATTTAAGCTCCGCGCAAAAACCTCAACCTTGCGAAGATTGAAAGTTGCTTTACCTGCATGGCGTCGAGCGATTAGCGCTCGTTAGCGGCGTTGAATTCCTTTTCGCCCCCAGAAAACCCAGAGTGAGATTGTTAAAGTCACCATAGAGAATCCAAATAAGAGGTCCTCTGCTGGTGCGGATGCAATAAGTAAACCGAGAATTACATCTTCGCTATAGCTCAATATATTGCGAGAAGTGAGCCACCAATTAGTTATCAATTGGAAGAAGACGATAATCGCATAAGCAGTCCAAAATGCCTTACGTTGAAGCAAATGAGTTTTCAGAAAATATCTATCAGCAATAACTACCAATATCACGCTAAGGATCGCCAATTGAGTATAAGTCATTGCTCATCACCAAATTTCCAATGAGGCCGCCGAGTTCTTACCGCTTCAATTGTTAGTAAGGCAGCTAGCGGAACGACTATAAAGAAGAGAAATTCTTCTAGCGGAATTCCTTTTGGTCCAAAGATTCCGACGACTTGCTCCTCGTCAAACCACCAATGACCTCTAATGACGGCGTAGTAATCCCAAATAAGAAAGAGAATTGCTACGGGCAGAATACTCAAAAGCGCTCGCTTAATTCTTCGTATTACCCCAACCTTTAAGAAGACTTCTAGCCAAATTGATCCCAGAAATGTGAAGATCAACATGGCGAAGTATGAGTACTTGAGCACGCCTTATGCTAATCTTCTTTTTAATCGGGAGCCAAAAGTTGGCTGAGAGGACCTCCGGGTCGACCGTAGCACCAGTTCGGTAATGCGAATTGGAAAGGGGTTACATGAATACTTTTTTTACAGCCTGGAACTATGAAGTTTCATACTTGGAGATTGCATCAGTTCTTACATCGCTAACGGCAGTAATTCTTGGTGCGCGCGGTACGCGCTGGGCTTGGCCATGGTGGATTCTTAGCTCCTCCTTGTATGGACTTTTCTTCTTCAATGTCGAGCTTTTTTCCAGCGCACTTTTGCAACTAATTTTTATTGCAGCCGCAATTTGGGGTTGGTTTGGTTGGAAGCCAACTGGCGTAGAGCCACGATACATGTCCAATAAGGAGCGAGCTGTTTGGTTCTTCTCTGCAGCAGCGATATGGCTAGTGGCCGCGCCAGCCCTTGAAAGTATCGGTGCAGCTGCTTCTTGGCCAGACTCGTTACTCCTTGTGACGAGCGCTCTTACCCAGGTAATAATGGTTCTTCAATGGCACGAGACCTGGGCGCTTTGGTTTGCAATTAACGTCTTTGGAACTTGGCATTATGCGAGACAAGAATACTTCTTCACCGCCCTTTTGTATTCGGTCTTTACCATCGTTGCTATTTACGGATGGACCAAGTGGCTAATGATCAAGAGGGCTAGTTGAAAAATCCATCGCTTGATGAAATTTTGCAGAGGCTATCTGGTACACCTGGAAAGTCTTTGACCACTAAGAGTATTTCGATTGATGGCCCAGCAGGATCAGGGAAGACAACTTTGGCGCGTCGCATCGCCGGCGCTTTTGAGGGCGGAGATGTCCACACCATACACATGGATGATCTCTATAACGGCTGGGATGATGCCTTAACCTCTCAACTCACGCGCACTCTCGCAACTCAGATACTCGAACCAGTCTTTCAGGGAAAATCTTTTGGCTATCGGAAATACGATTGGTTCAACAAGAGATTTGGAGAAATCCAATCTTTTAGTGCACCGGCGTTGTTGATCCTTGAGGGCGTAGGAGCAGGACAAAAGACTACCCGAAAGTTTACTGATGAATTAATCTGGATTGATATTGATATGGAAGTGGGCCTGCAGAGAGTACTCAATCGTGATGGTGGACACTTAGAGACCGAGATGCGAATCTGGCAGATTCGTGAGCAAGAGCATTTCGAATCAGAAAACACCCGAGATTGCGCCACAATTCGAGTCGACGGGAACTTCTTCATCTAAAATTCGTGTGTGTCTGATTTAACTGGCGAGGTAATTGATGGGCGTTACAAGTTAAATCGAATCGTTGCTTCTGGCGGTATGGCGACAATTTACGCTGCCCTGGATCTTCGTCTAGACCGTCAAGTGGCGGTAAAGATTATGCATCCTCATCTTGCTCAAGATGAAAAGTTTGTAGAGCGATTTATCCGCGAGGCTAAGGCCGCCGCTTCGCTCTCCCATCCAAATATCGTGGCCGTATTGGATCAAGGTTGGAATCAGGGTGGGACTCCATGTGTATTTATAGTCATGGAACTTGTGGAGGGCGCAACGCTCCGTGATTACCTACATGAACAAGGACGAATTCCACCGGAACGAGCAATTCCCTTAATCATCCCAGTGGCCAGCGCACTTGCTGCGGCGCACAAAATTGGAATCATCCATAGAGATATAAAGCCAGAAAACATTCTCGTCTCAAAAGAAGGCCGGATCAAGATTGCAGATTTTGGTTTAGCGAGGGGCGCGTTGCTGGGAAATACGATGACAGCAGAATCCAGTGTCATACTTGGAACCGTTTCATATCTATCCCCTGAACAAGTTCAACGTGGCGTTGCGGATGCCAGAAGTGATGTCTATTCCCTGGGTATTGTTCTTTTCGAACTTCTCACCGGTGAGAAGCCATATCAAGGTGAAGATCCAGTTCAAATTGCCATTAGGCATGTGAATGATCGAGTTCCAGCTCCTTCGACTCTGAACTCAATAATCACTCCCGATATAGATGCGCTTGTCATCCGGGCAACTGATATCAATCCCGATAAACGACCATCCGATGGTGCAGCTCTATTGGAAGAGTTGAGATCGTTATCTGAAAAACTAGATCCCAGAAAGCGCCAATTGAGTCTAGAACTTGATTTACCGCCTCTACCTATCAAACAACCGGTTAGAGAACGGCAGAAGATTTCACGGGCTAAAGCGAAGAAATCTGACGATTCAACTATCGCTATTGAGAAATCCGAGAGCGAGAAAGAGAACACTATGGCAAAGGCAAAACGAGCTACGCAATCATTGAAGGCGGTCTCACCAAGAGTAAAGAGAAATCGCAAGATTGCAGCGCTAGTTACGCTAATACTTGTATTTAGCTCTTGGTACATCTGGGTTGGACCAGGCTCTAAAATCGTCGTGCCATCTCTAGCCGGATTCACCATAAAAGATGCTCGCTCTGAATTATCCGAACTTGGATTAGCTCTAGATGTTGGTAGCGAAGAATTCAGTGAGGATGTATCCGAGGGCAGAATCATTAAGTCAAGTCCAGCTGGCGGTGGACGAGTTGATGAGGGCGGCTTGATTACTGTAGTCGTATCGAAAGGTAAAGAGAGATTCCTTATTCCTGACTTAACGGGACTAAAGCCCGATGTAGCTCAGGGGTTAATTGAAGATAACAAGTTAGTAATTGGCGAGATCGTCGAAGAATTCTCCAGCGACTATCGAAAAGGTCTAATCTTGAGAACCAGTCCAGCAAAGGGTGAGAGAGTAAAACGCGATACCCCTTTAACTCTCTTTGTATCAAAAGGAATTGAACAGATCTCGTTATCTGATTACAAAGGGAAGAGCGGTGAACAGGCTTTAAATGAACTTGTCGAGGCTGGATTTGAAGTTAAGACGCAATACATTTTTAGTGAGGACATTCCTGCTGGAGCCGTCATTTCACAGAATCCAGGAGATGGCGAGGCCGATAAGGGAAGCACAATTACTCTGATTGTCTCTAAAGGTACAGAATTTGTTTTTATTCCTAATGTCTTTGCGCTAAATGAAGAGAAAGCAGTTGCAGCTCTTGAAGACTTAGAGTTGAAGGTAGTTGTCAAGAAAATCGGCAACAAGAAGACAAAGGTTGTTACAAATATCGCTCCCAAAGTCGGAAGTAAGGTAAAACGTGGCTCTACTGTGACAATCACAGTAGGGTGAGGTCGTGACCAAAAAACCGGCTAAGGAATTGCGTCGGCCCTTGATTGGGGCGCACGTCCCAACTTCAGGCGGGATGGCAAAACGCTCTATTGAATATGCCAGCACGATAAAGGCTGAGGCGATTCAAGTTTTTGCCTCGAATCCTCGCGGTTGGGCCATGCCTGATGCGAACCCAGAAGCAGACGCTTTATTTCGCGAGCGCGCTTCAGAACTCAGAATCGAAACATATGTACACGCTCCATTTCTGATAAACCTGGGCTCGCCTACTGAAGGAACTTATAAAAATTCAGTTGCCTCAACTTCTTACTCGCTACGAAGAGGGCGTGAAATTGGAGCGCTCGGCGTCGTGATTCATACCGGCTCTGCTGTTGATGAAGCTCATGTCACAAAAGCATGGAAGCAAATTAAGAGCGGTGTTATGCCGATCCTCGAAAAGTTGACTGGTGAGGATCCCTGGCTTCTTCTTGAGCCGACTGCCGGTCAGGGTCAATCTCTCGTAAAGAAATTGGATGACTTAAATAATTATTTTGAGGCCCTCGAGTGGCATCCAAAAGTAGGAGTCTGCCTGGATACCTGTCATGTTTTTGCTGCCGGACACGATATCAAGAGCAAAGGTGGAATGACTAAGACAATTGATTTACTCGTTGAGGTTGCAGGCGCTGAACGTATTCAGTTGATACATGCAAATGACTCGATGGATGTTCTTGGCTCTCTAAAGGATAGACATGCAAACCTTGGTGAGGGAGAAATCGGAGTCAAGCCTTTCGAAGAACTGTTGAGCCATCCAGCAGTTCTTAATGCGCCTCTAATTCTCGAGACCCCTGGTGAAGAGCCAGAGCATGGAAGAGAAGTTGCACTCCTAAAGAAGTTACGTGATAAGTAAATGGCGCTAGTGCTTGCTCCTTGGGCGCTCCTTGCCGTAGCTGCCATGTGGGGTATCTCTTTTGTCTGGATGAAGGACATTCTTGACCAACAAGATGTGTACAGCTTCTTGGTCTCAAGATTCGCTGTCGCAGCACTTGTAATGATAGTTGTGAATCCACGCTTTCTGAAGAAACTAAACCGCAAGATTGCAGCTAAAGGCGCCCTAATCGGAACTGCGCTCGGACTTGGCTACATATTTCAAACTCTTGGACTAGAGCGAACTACCCCCGCGATTACTGGTTTTATCACTGGACTTTATGTAGTGCTGACACCTCTTATTGGGGCTTTGATTCTAAAAGAGAAGTTAACGATTCAGGCTTGGTTCTATATCGCTCTAGCCACTGTCGGGCTGGGGGTCTTGTCTATTTCAGGTTTTTCGATTGGAACTGGTGAGCTATTTGTTCTGATATCTGCTTTTCTCTTTGCAGCTCACATACTTCTACTTAGCCGCTGGAGTAAGGACTTTGATGCCTACACTCTTACTTTTGTACAGCTGCTAACTTGTGCAATTGTTTCGGGAATACCGGCTTCAATAAATGGATTTGTTGCACCGCCTGATATCCAAGTATGGGCAGTGGTTATCTTTACTGCTGTATTTGCCACCTTCTTCGCATTTGTCATTCAAACCTGGGCTCAAGCCCGAATTTCTGCGACCAAGGTAGCTGTAATTCTTACTATGGAGGTCGTCTTCGCTGCGCTGTTCTCAGTCGCCCTCGGCGCCGAGCCGCTCACTTTACGTATCCTGCTGGGCGGCTCTATGGTTCTCGTAGCCATGATCATGATTGTTCAACCAAAAGTTACTCCGGTGAAAAGTGATAGTTGACCTTCGCTCAGACACCGTAACGCGCCCCTCTAAAGAAATGCGCGCTGTAATTGCTGCAGCTCCCGTTGGTGACGATGTTTATCACGATGACCCCACGGTGAATTCACTAGAAGAACGAGTTGCTGAGATGTTTGGCAAAGAGGCCGCCGTGTTCACCCCGAGCGGCTCCCTTGCTAATCAATTGGCTATCCGCACATTGGTATCTCCAGGTGAAGAGTTACTTTGTGAAAGTAACTCCCACATTGTTCGCGCCGAGCTTGGTGCAGCGGCAACTTTTAGTGGAATCACTACCCGCACTTGGAGTGCGAATAGAGGATTACTGGTTGCCGATGCGGCAATTGAATTAGCTCGGCCGGACTCCGGCCCTTACCTTGTTTCAACTACAGCAATCGCCGTTGAAAATACCCATAATTTTGGTGGTGGAACTATCCAGCCGGAATCCGAGATATCTAAATTGGCAATCGAAGCAGAGCGGCTGGGAATCAAACTTCATCTAGATGGTGCGCGAATCTGGAACGCTCATGTTGCTTCAAGAGTTTCACTCAAGGAGTACGGAAAGCATTTTGAAACCATAAGCGTCTGCTTATCTAAAGGTCTTGGCGCTCCAATCGGATCGCTGATGATCAGTAACAGCGAAAGAGTTGCTAAAGCTCGTGTTTGGCGCAAGCGTTACGGAGCCGGTATGCGCCAGGTTGGTTTACTTGCCGCCGCTGGACACTACGCCTTAGATCACAATGTTTCACGCTTAGCCGATGATCATAAGAGGGCTCAGGAGCTAGCGAATGCGTGCCACTCTGTAGCGCCATCTTGCGTTGATCCAAAGGATGTTGAAACCAATATTGTTGGCCTAGATCTTGCAGGAGCTACTTGGAGCGCTGCTGATCTAGCCAGAGAAGCTAAAGCAGAAGGCATCTGGATAAGCGCTCTTGGTCCCAAATATGCACGCTTGGTAACACATATGGATGTTGACGATAACGGTATTGCGAAAGCAAGTTTAGTATTGAAGAAATTACTTGAGCGCGCCTTCATGGGATAGAAGCCACTCTTTTACTTCAAGTCCGTAGGCATAGTTGCCAAGCGCTCCACCAGTTTTCACAATCCGATGACATGGAACTACGAGCGCTATCAAGTTTCGAGCGCAGGCGCTTCCGGCTGCGCGCACCGCATCTGCAGAGCCTGCCCGCCTTGCTAGCTCTCCATAAGAAATAGTCTTTCCTGGGGCTACTTTGCGCATTGCCTTCCATGCTGATTGAGAAAATTTTTCACCTGGCTGACGAACTGAGATTCCATCCAAAGCTTTCAAATCACCAGCAAAATAATCTTCCAGAAGGTCAGTAATTATTGGTAGTCGTTTTTCTTCCTTTATGCCTAATTTCAAATCCAGTTCATCCAATTTGTCGATTAACTCTTTGAAACTACCAAAACCAGATGCAAGTAGTAGATGATCGTGCGAAATCAGATTTAGCGAACCGATTGGCGTCTTGAGGGTCGCCTTACTGAGCATTTTGGGAGCCTACGCCCACCTGTTAAATTCCGATAGTCAGATTATCTTCGATCGCGAAGCATTTCAGCGAGTAAGAAGGCAAGTTCCAGAGATTGAGTGTGATTGAGCCTAGGGTCGCAGGCGGTCTCGTAACGCGTTGCCAAATCCTCGTGTGAAATCTCAGCGCCACCACCCACGCACTCGGTTACATCATCACCGGTTAACTCAATATGAATTCCACCAGGATGGGTTCCCTTCAAATGGTGAACTTCAAAGAACCCTTTAACTTCATCTAGGACATCATCAAAACTTCTTGTCTTGTATCCACTTGGAGCTTCATAGGTGTTTCCATGCATAGGGTCGCATACCCAGAGAACGCTCTTACCGCTCTTTGCGACGGCGTCAACCAGAGATGGAAGGACGCTGCGGATGTTCTTTGCGCCCATTCTCGTGATAAATGTGAGTCGCCCTGGCTCATCTTCTGGATTTAAGCTCTCAATGAGGGACATCATCTCTTCAACAGTTGTTTTTGGGCCTAACTTAACTCCGATTGGATTCTTTATCTTTTTGGCAAAATCGATATGCGCTCCATCAAGCTGTCTAGTCCGCTCTCCTATCCAGAGAAAGTGGGCCGAAACGTCATAAGGAAGGCCGGTGCGAGAATCGACTCTCGTCAGCGCTTTTTCGTATTCGAGTATTAGCGCTTCATGTGAAGAATAAAAGTCAACTGTTTTAAACTCTTCTGGGTTGATTCCAGCAGAGCGCATAAAGTCCAGAGCCCGACCGATTTCTTTAGCAAGCGCTTCATAGCGAGCGCCAGTATTTGAATCCTTTATAAATCCCTTGTTCCACTCATGGACTAAACGGAGATCCGCAAAACCACCTTGGGTAAATGCTCTCACCAAATTTAGGGTCGCAGATGATGTGTGATAGACCTTGACCAATCTAGATGGATCTGGAGTTCTGGCTTCGGCTGTGAATTCAAGATCATTTACTGCATCACCTCGATATGCCGGAAGTTCTACATCGCCACGCTTTTCGAGATTATTGCTACGTGGTTTGGCGAATTGGCCTGCCATTCGACCTACTTTTATGACTGGCATACTCGCGCCATATTGCAAAACTGCTGCCATTTGCAGAATTGTCTTTATGCGATTACGAATTGAGTCAGCAGTGGCGCCCGCAAAAGTCTCAGCGCAATCTCCACCTTGCAGCCAGAATGCTTCACCTCTTGCTGCCTGTGCGATTTTTGCCTTTAAGTTGTCGCACTCTCCGGCGAAGACCAGCGGTGGAAGCGCCTTTAACTCTGTAACGGCCGCTTCAACCTTCGAGGTATCGGGCCATACTGGTTGTTGAGCAGCCTTGAGTGACTTATCAAAGAGGGTCTCTAGCTGGGCTGTCATGGGAGAAGGTTAGGTAGAAGTGCTGGTTAGGCGCTACTTAATTAGCCGAAGAAGACTTCCGCTTCGGCGAGTAGGCGCGGATCGACAGTCTTCAACTTATCGGTTGCTGATTTCAAAGGAACACGAACAATTTCGGTGCCGTGAAGCGCGACCATCTTGCCCCAATCTTCTTCATGCGCAGCCGTAATCGCATGAATTCCAAATCGGGTAGCTAGTACGCGGTCAAAAGCGGTTGGGGTTCCACCACGTTGAATGTGGCCGAGTATTGAGGTGCGAGCTTCTGCGCCAGTTCTAGCTTCAATTTCTTTCGCGAGCCATTCGCCAATTCCTGATAACTTCACATGTCCAAATGAGTCAAGTGAACCATCCTTAGTGACAATCGTTCCATCCTTAGGAAGCGCTCCTTCAGCAACTACAACTATTGGCGCATAGGATTGCTGGAAACGCGACTCAACTAACTTGCAAACTTTTTCGATATCAAATGGCACTTCAGGAATCAAAATGCAGGATGCGCCACCTGCGAGGCCAGAGTGAAGCGCGATCCATCCTGCATGGCGGCCCATAACCTCAACAATGAGAGCTCTGTGATGCGACTCTGCGGTTGTATGAAGACGATCAATTGCCTCGACTGCGATGTTCACGGCGGTATCAAAGCCAAAGGTGTAATCCGTATTGTTCAAATCATTATCAATAGTCTTTGGAACGCCAATTACTTGTACACCGAGCGCATCCAGCTTAGTTGCAACGCCCAAAGTGTCTTCACCACCGATAGCGATTAGGGCATCAACGCTCATCTTTGCCAGATTTTCTTTTATTCGCTCAACGCCATTTTCAATCTTAAATGGATTGGTGCGAGAGGAACCTAAGATCGTTCCACCTCTAGGGAGGATTCCGCGAGTCGCTTTTATGTTCAGTGGCATAGTTAAACCTTCGAGCGGTCCCTTCCAGCCATCTCTAAATCCGATGAACTCGTAGCCGTACTCTTTTTCGCCCTTTCGAACCACGGCGCGGATAACGGCATTTAAGCCTGGGCAATCGCCACCACCAGTTAGAACACCAAAGCGCATTTTTTACTTCTCCGATGACTCAATTAAACGATCAACTCTGATCTAGAGCGAGATTCTACCCCTACCCCGCTACTCTTTCCGTGATGGCGCCAACTGCTGACCGTAAAACCCTTATTTATCTTGCTCACGACAACCTAAATCGCAAAAAGGGCGCGCTCAAAAATGCCGATCCAAATACGCATGAAATTCTATTTGTCGAGAGTCAGCGGATGCTCAAAGGAGCTCGCTGGCATAGACAAAGAGTCTTTTTCTTACTTTCGGCTGCACAACATTTTGCCAAAGAGTTACTTGAAGAGGGTTTTACAGTCCATTATGTAAAAGCTGAGGACACAGCTTCAGGAATAAAAAGCCTCGCCGATAAATATTCGAAGGTGATAGCGGTCGAACCCTCCTCTTATCGACTTACCGAACAATTGAAGAGTATTGGTGTTGAACTAATACCGAATGATTTCTTTCTTACCTCGAGAGAAACATTCTCCGAATGGGCGGAGAATCAAAAATCCCTAAAGATGGAGAACTTCTATCGCTTTCAAAGAGAACGCCTAGATGTGCTAATCGAAGATGGCGAGCCAATCGGTGGCAAGTGGAACTTTGATGAGGAGAATCGATTACCTCCGCCCAAGCTTGGACATCGCTGGCCTAAATACCCTCAGCACGTCAGGGATGAGATTGACATGCGAGTAATCGAGGAGATCTCAGCTTTAGATCTCATCGGTTCGGTTTCCGATACAACTTGGGGCACAACTAGAGAGCAAGCCCTAGCCCAATTAAATCGATTTCTGTCGAACTCATTCGCCGAATTTGGGCCGTATGAAGATGCCATGACAACTGAGAGTTGGGCACTAAACCACTCTCTCTTAAGTACGTATATGAATGTTGGCCTGCTCTCTGCGGAAGAAATTCTTAGCGAAACTTTAAAACGCTATTCAAAAGGTGGAATATCCATCGCTTCTTGCGAAGGATTCATTAGACAAATTATTGGCTGGCGTGAGTACATAAATGGGCTTTATTGGTATTTCGGCAGCGATTACCGCAATTTAAATGAGTTAGGTTCAACGAGAAAGCTACTTCCGCTCTTCACTGATTCAAAGAAGACCAAGATGAAATGCGTGAGTGAGATTGTCTCTCAAATTGAGGAGCGTTCTTGGGTTCATCACATCCCTAGGTTGATGGTCTTGAGCAATCTTGCTGCGCTGGCTGATGTTGAGCCTTCCGTCTTCCTAGCTTGGATGCGTGAAGTATTTATCGATGCCACAGATTGGGTAATGGTTCCAAATGTCATTGGAATGAGTCTTCATGCTGATGGCGGGAAAATGTCAACGAAACCTTATGTTGCCGGCGGGGCCTACATTTCAAGGATGTCCAATTATTGTGGCAATTGCCCGTATAACCCTAAGACTCGAACCGAAGAAGACTCCTGTCCTTTTACCACTTTATATTGGCATTACATTGCCCGAAATAGTGAGAGATTCAAACGTAATCACAGAATGTTCCAGCAGATAAATGGGATGAAAAAACTCCGTGACTTAGATGCAACAATTAAGCGCGGTGAAAAGGTTTTGCAGGGCCTAGAGCAGGGCTTGATTTAACGAGTAACCGTTACGCCTTTACCGACAACAACTATTCCGCCCTCGGAGACCGTAAAACGCTCTCGATCGCGCTCTATATTGATTCCGATTTGAGCGCCCGGTTCAACAATTACGTTCTTATCTAATATTGCATTCTTTACGTGTGCCCCATCTCCAATTCGCACTGATGGCATCAGCACTGATCCTTCAACGCGGGCGTCGCGACCTACAAGAACGTCATAGGAAGTCACAGTTCGATGCATTTCTCCGCCAGCAATGATGGAGCCAGCACCAATCACAGAGTCGAACGCAATTCCACGCTCTGAGAATTTTGCAGGTGGAAGCGAAGGCGGATTCGTGAGGATCGGCCATTTCCGGTTATACAGATTAAAAATGGGATGAACCGAAACAAGATCCATATGTGCGTCATAGTATGAATCGATTGTTCCTACATCACGCCAATATCCCTTATCTCGATCTGTTTCACCAGGCACGATGTTGTTTGCAAAGTCATAAGCCTTTGCCTGCCCGTTCTTGGTCATGGCAGGAATTATGTTTCCACCTAAGTCATGACGACTATCGATATTTTCCGAATCCAGTATCAAAGCTTCTTCCATAGCATCTCGACGAAATATGTAATTGCCCATGGAGACCAGGGATAAATCTGGGTACCCTGGCATAGCGGGTGGATTTTCAGGCTTTTCATGAAACGCCTTTATTGTGATTCCATCCTCAGCGAGTTCAATCACGCCAAATTGCGAAGCTTCACTTCGCTTCACTCTTATCGCAGCTACGGTGACGCCGGCGTCTGTGGCGAGATGCTGTTGGTACATCTGATCTGGATTCATTCGATAAACGTGATCCGCACCAAAAACTAGGACATGCTTTGGATTCTCATCATGAATTAGATTGAAGTTTTGCAGAATTGCATCTGCACTACCGGTATACCACCGAGGTCCGAGCCGTTGCTGGGCTGGTACTGGAGTCACGTAGTTACCAAGCAAAGTTGACATACGCCATGTTGTCGTTATGTGGCGATCTAGCGAATGCGACTTGTACTGAGTCAAGACTGCAATTCGAAGAAATCCAGCATTGACGAGATTCGATAGGACAAAATCAACTAGACGATACGAACCGCCAAATGGAACAGCAGGCTTGGCTCGATCCGCTGTGAGTGGCATCAAGCGCTTTCCTTCGCCACCAGCAAGCACTATTCCAAGTGGTAAATCCAAGCGCGCCATACGCGAACGATACTCTTGCTGAGTGAATAGCGGGAAGTCACTATCAATAGCTCTCCTCACTCGGGAATGGCCGCCAAATATCTATGGCGGAGCTGGAGTCCACGTCAAGAGCTTGGTCAAAGCGCTCCAAGACTCAAGCGTGGTTAAGACACAGGTTCATTGCTTTGGAGCACCGCGTACCGATGCACTTGGCTACGAATTGAAGCCTCCATTTACTGAGATAAATCCTGCGCTTCAAACTCTTTTGATTGATATGGATATGGCTACACATATTCAAGAAGTGGATCTCGTTCATTCTCATACTTGGTATGCGAACTTTGCAGGTTACGTAGCTAGCAAGATTCAAAATGTTCCACACGTCGTTACGGCACACTCTTTGGAACCGCTTCGCCCTTGGAAAGCAGAACAACTTGGTGGTGGGTATTTGATTTCATCATGGGTCGAACAGCTTGCATATGAGAACGCCGATGCAATCATCGCAGTAAGTGATGGAATGCGCAGGGATGTGCTGTCCGCATATCCCAAAGTTGATCCACAAAAAGTCTTTACCATTCGTAATGGAATAGATACCGAAAAATTCCGACCAAATAGTCGACCAGAGGTTCTTTCAAAATATGGCGTGAACACTCCGTATGCAATGTTTGTAGGGCGAATCACCAGACAGAAAGGACTTGCCCACCTTTTAAGAGCATGGAGATCCATTCCAAGTGAATTCACGCTCGTGCTCGCAGCCGGAAGTCCCGATGAACCACAGATTGGCGCTGAGGTCGAATCTCTTGTCGCTGAACTGAGTGCTGAGCGTGGAAACATTATCTGGATTAAAGAAATGCTCGC
The DNA here is from genome assembly GCA_046048255.1 of Actinomycetota bacterium. Lineage (GTDB taxonomy): Bacteria > Actinomycetota > Actinomycetes > Nanopelagicales > Nanopelagicaceae > MAG-120802. The sequence continues at coordinate 15,822 of JBJOGL010000006.1, forward strand.
TCACGACGAATTAGTTGCGCTTTTAACCGACGCCCAACTATTTGTCTGCCCTTCCGTTTATGAGCCCTTGGGAATAGTTAACTTAGAGGCGATGGCCTGCGAAACCGCAGTAGTCGCTAGCGCTATTGGGGGAATTCCTGAAGTTGTTGCAGATAATGTCACTGGAGTGCTTGTTGACTACAATCAAGATTCCAAACTTTTCGAAGAGAATCTTGCACTCTCGTTGATGAAAGTACTTGGTGACGCATCTCTCGCCAAAGAATTAGGAAGCGCAGGACGTAAACGTGCCATCGCAGAGTTTGGCTGGGATAAGGTAGCGAACCAAACAATTGAGCTGTATCGGAGTCTTATTTAATGTCACGTAAGGGCTGGATTCTCTTCGCCCTAGTTGGCCTCTTATGGGGTGTTCCCTATCTATTTATAAAAGTGGCAGTCGAAGAGCTTTCTATTCCTATGATTGTCTTCACGCGTCTAATGATTGGCGCAGCACTTTTGGTGCCGCTTGCGCTTAGAGAGGGCTCCTTCAAGGGTGCGCTCAAATATTGGCGCTACATCCTTCTCTATGCAGTTCTGGAAATGGTAATACCTTGGTCACTGATCACGAGCTCACAGCGCGATTTATCCTCTGGAGTCGTGGCGCTCTTAGTTGCAACTGTCCCAATTTGGGCGACTTTGTTTGCCCATCAAACTGGTGATTCGACTGCTGCTCACCGCGTTCGCATCTTTGGAATTGTCATTGGCCTAATCGGCATCACTCTCATTGTTGGAATTGAGAGTATCTCTGATTTTGGCAATATAAGAGCCCTGCTTCAAATTCTTGTTGCCGCCGCATCGTACGCGTGGGCAGTAAACATGATCACCCGAAAGGCTCCTGGGATATCAGGTCTTGCAATCAACGGTATTGCCATGATGATCTCTTCAGTGATTTTTGCGCCCTTTGCCATCGCCAATCGACCCGAAACTCTTCCCTCTCTGGAAGTCACGCTCTCAATGATTGGGCTCGGAGTTCTTTGTAGTGGTATAGCTTTCTGGGTCTTCTTCGTAGTTCTTGATGAGATTGGGCCTGCTCGCGCCTCGCTCGTTGTTTATCCAAATACCGCCGTCGCAGTCATACTCGGGATAATCATTCTGCGCGAGCCGATTACTCTGGCAATTCTTATTGGTTTACCACTTGTGTTAATCGGTTCTTACTTCGCAAGTCGAAAGCCAAATTCACAGCCAATTGCGGCCTGATTAATTACTTGTTCAATAATCCCAATTTCGATAAAGCTTTTGCATCGCTCTGCCAATTGGGAATCACCTTCACATGAAGAGCCAGAAAGACTTTTGAATTCAGTTTTTTCTCGACCTCTTTGCGGGCGCGCGTTCCAATATCCTTTAAGTGCGCGCCTTTGGATCCAATAATTATGCCCTTTTGGCTATCTCGTTCGACAATTATTGAAGCGTGAATGTCTGTAAGTTCCTTTTCCTTACGCTTAGAAATATCATCAATCACAACCGCAATCGAGTGCGGAACCTCCTCGAATAGTTCGGCAATTACCGCCTCACGGATCAATTCAGAGAGAGTCATCTCTAGCTCTTGATCAGAGCGCATCTCAGCTGGATAGAAGGCTGGACCTTCTTTTGCATGATTAGCTAGAAGTTGGATCAAGAGCGCAATCTGAGTATCGGTAAAAGCAGATACCGGAATAATCTCATCCCATTCGAAGCCCGCTCGCTGAGCGAGATTTTTAGCAGCGAGCAATTTTTCTGGGAGGTTATTTTTGGAGCTCATATCAATCATTGTTATCACACAAAACTTCTTCGCCGATCGAAGTGTGCCAATTTGTCTTGCTATATAGAGGTCTCCCTCGCCAATCTCTTCAATTGCAGGTATACATTGAATGATGATGTCTACGTCATCGATGCTATCCGAGACTACTTGATTTAGCGCTGTACCAAGAGTTGTTTTTGGTTTATGCATACCGGGCGTATCAACCAAAATTAACTGGAAGTTTGGCTCAGTGATGATTCCGCGTATAGCACCTCGAGTCGTATTGGGATGGTGCGAGGTGATTGCAATTTTTTCGCCAACTAATGTATTGATTAGAGTGGACTTGCCTGTATTGGGTCTACCTACGATGGTTACAAACGCCGACTTATGAGCCATTAACGCAAAGGGTACATGTAATTGCGGGAAGAAATTCCATAGCATCTGCAACTGAGGTGACAATTTCGGCACATCGTTCTCCGATGAGTCGATGGCAACCATCACTCGTCGGCGAAGTGATTGGGCCGGGGACCGCAAGCACAACTCTCATCAACTCTGATGCGTTATGAGCAGTTCTCAGCGAGCCGCTTCGGAAAGCTGCCTCAACCACGATGGTTGCTCGAGATAGAGCAGCAATTAGTCGATTCCTGGTAAGAAATCTTTCCGGGCGCGCCTTCTCGTTAGGCATTACTTCAGAGATCAGTGAGCCATTAACAAGTATCTCTTCGAATAACCTCTCATTACCCGCTGGATAGCGAACTGAGATACCGGAGGCTAGAACTGCAGTCGTTCTTCCTTCTGCGGCAATAGAACCTCGATGGGCATGGGTATCAATTCCGTAGGCTCCCCCACTTATGATCTCGATATCTCGATCTGCAAAACCTGAAGCAAATTCGCCCGCAATACGGGCACCATACTGAGTTGGATTTCTAGTTCCGACAAGCGCGACCGAGCAACAGCTTGGTGCATTTCCTTTAAGAATTATTCCGATGGGTGGAACCATTAGATCATCCAAAGTGTGAGGCCAATCTGGATCACCTTGAATTACAAATTTGCCACCTGCTGATTCGATTTCATCTTGGAGCGATTCGATACTCCGCTCCTCCAGCCTCTTTTTTGTGCGCTCTACGGATTTCTTTGTCGATAGGTAGCGTCCACTCTTTATTCCTTCGATGACTTCTTCCGGGCCTTTATTAGTTATTTCGAAATACCAAAATTTATCTCCGGGCTCAGTTGCGTTGAAAAGTTGAAGTAGAGAGCTCCTCATTCGCCTGGCATGCCACTTCTAAGAGTTAGGGCTAGTTCCACCTCTTCTTTTCCAGGAACAGTGACTCCCTTAAGATCGGCGATACTCCAACTCAAGCGAATTGTTCGGTGGAATCCCCTGGCGCTAATTACCTCTTTGTCCAAAAGCGAGTGGAGAATTGTCATCCCCGCTTTAGTCGGCCGAAACCGTTCTCCAAGTAAGTTGGGTGGAATTTGGGAGTTCAACTTAAATGAATAAGGGGCAAATCTCTCAGTGGCGACCTTACGAGATCGTATGACTCGAGATCGAATAGTTGCGCTATCTTCATTTTCAGCGCTTGATAGCTCAGCTCTTGTTGGTGATTCAACCGTGAGTCGGATATCAACTCGATCCAAGAGTGGACCAGAAATCTTCCCGAGATATCTGCGCACTTGAAGAGATGAGCATTGGCAACTCCTTCCCCTTCCGGCAAAGCGACCACAGGGGCAGGGATTAGCTGCGAGAACTAGTATGAATCGAGCCGGAAAACTTGTAGTCAGAGCAGATCGCGTGATGGTGATTGATCCGGATTCCATAGGTTGGCGGAGCGCATCAAGAATTCCAGCGCCACACTCTGGGGCTTCATCGATAAAGAGAACCCCGCGATGAGCAAGGGAACATGCGCCAGGTTTTATGTACTTGCTTCCGCCACCAACCAGCGCTGGGATGGTTGTGGAGTGGTGAGGCGCAACAAAGGGCGGTTCTGTACTTAAAACATTTCGATCGTGCAAAGTTCCGGCAATTGAATGTATCCCAGATACTTCTATTGACTCCGTTTCATCAAGTGGTGGCAAAATTGTTGGAAACCTCTCAGCGAGCATGGTTTTTCCAGAACCGGGAGCGCCAATCATCAAGAGGTTATGACCGCCGCTTGCGGCAACTTCAAGGGCTGATTTATTCTCATTATGTCCAGCTACTTCGGACATATCCACGCTCGAGACCACCTTAGTAACATCAATTAGCGTTGGGTTTTCGGTTTTAATACCGCTCTCGAGGAACCTAATAACTTCATTTAGTTTAGAGAATGGGAATACATTTAGTTCGCTAAGCAAAGATGCTTCTTGAAAATTCTCGCTGGGTACAACTACATCCTTGACTCCTAATTCTCGGGCAGCAATCAAGGTAGGAAGAACTCCCCGGACCGGTCTTAAGTTTCCTTCCAAAGAGAGCTCTCCGAGATAAAAGGCCTTTTCTAGATCCGAGTGCTTAAGCTGTTCTGAAGCAGCAAGGATCGCAAGTGCGATTGGTAGATCAAATGCAGATCCACTTTTAGGTAACCACGCCGGAGAGAGCGAAACAGTGACTTTTCGGTTTGGCCAATTCTTTCCGCTATTCAAGATGGCTGCTCTAATTCGATCTCGCGACTCATTTAAAGTGGCATCAGGTAGTCCCAGCAATGAGTAAGCCGGAAGCCCATTAGAGACATCGACTTCAATTTCAATTGGCTCACCACTTAGTCCAATTAAATTGATTGATGTAGTGCGGGCAAGCGTCACAAAACTTCCTCGCGATAATCCATCAAGAACTCCCCCGCTCGAGTAACCAAGATTCCGGCGGCATCAATCCGATACCGACTTCCTAGGCGTTGGTGGGTAGCAAGCCAGGCAAGCGCTAAACGTTGGATACGGAACGCTTTTTCAAGGGAGATGGATTCCAAGGGGTCGCCATGAGAAATGCTGGAGCGGGTCTTTACCTCGACAAAGATTATGGTGCCATCGCAATCTTGGGCGACTAAGTCGATTTCTCCCTCTCTTATTCTCCAGTTTCGATCTAGGAGCTTGAGGCCACGAGATACGAGTGACTTAGCAACGAAGTCCTCACCTTGTTCTCCTAGTTTTGCTGCGCTTTTGTTCAATGCCATGGCGGCAAGGTACGCACTGAGGACTTGAAAGAGTTATGAATTTGCCCTGCTGTGGATTACTTGATCTCTGTTACCTGGCTAATTTGGCGACATTTGAGTAACTCTTTCGATGTATTGCAGTGACGCCGAGACGTTGCATAGCCTCTGTATGAACCTTCGTTACATAGCCTTTATGCTCAGCCAAACCATACCCAGGATATTGAAGATCTAGCTCTTGCATCGCTCTATCCCGATAAACCTTTGCGATTATCGAGGCTGCCGAAATACTTATTGCGACTTGGTCGCCCTTCCAAACTGCAAGATTTGGGATCGCTAATCCTGGAACTTCATACCCGTCTGTCAGGACATATTCAGGACCGGTTGATAGCGCATGAATGGCGCGACGCATCCCTTCAATATTCGACTTATGCAGCCCTCGGCTATCAATTTCATTGGCCGGGATGGAGATAATCGAGTGGGCAAGAGATTTTTGAAGGATTAACTCATAGAGATTCTCACGCTGTATTGGTGAGAGCAATTTTGAATCTCGTACTTCGCTTAACAATTTATCCTGTGGATCTTTGAGAATTAGTGCAGCAATTACAAGCGGACCAGCACAGGCTCCACGCCCAGCTTCATCAACCCCGGCAATAACTTTTATGCCAGAATCAAGGAGCCGCTCTTCAATCATTCCACTACAGGAATCTTCGAGAGATCTTCGCCAACTTCTAGGATGCCCACATTTGAAAGTGGCCAGATGACAAAGAGCGCTCTGCCGGTGACTTTATCTAATGGGACCATTCCATTATTTGGGTCTTGAGTGTGGAATCTCGAGTCAGCGCTAGCACCGCGATGATCTCCCATAACCCAGACAAAACCTTTTGGCACCGTAACATCAAACTCGCTATCAGAAGGATCATCTCCGGGATAGATGTAGGGCTCATTGATTGGAGTTCCGTTTACTTCAATTTTCTCATCTGCGTTACAACAGACAACTCGATCGCCACCTACGCCAATAACGCGCTTGATCAAGTACTGCTTGGCCGGATCTGGAAGAACTCCCACAAAGACCAGGGCATCTTTTGCGACTTTCTTAATACCGGTCTCTTCACTTGTTGGCACGCTCAACCAGTCAGCTGGATCTCTAAAGACTACGACTTCGCCTCTTTTGATCTCACTAAAGATTGCGCCGAATTTATTTACGCCCACCCGATCATTAATTAGAAGGGTGTTCTCCATAGATCCAGAAGGAATGTAAAAGAACTGAACAAAAAAAGTCTTAACTATCATCGAGAGAATGAGCGCCGAAACTAAGAGAATCGGCAGTTCCCGAAGTGCGGAACCTTTTCCGCGAAGTGACATTCCTTAAGCTTGTGGCTTATCTGAGGACTCTTCAGCGACCTGAATTTCAGGTTCAGTTGCTGGAGTCTCACTAGCAGGAGTCTCGCTAGATGGAGCTTCAACTATGGGAGCAGTTTCAGTAACTGGCGTAGTTTCCGCAGCAGGAGCAGCCTCGGCATATATCGCCTCAAGCTCTTCGCCTCCGCGACGCTCTCTGATCTTTGCAGCCTTTCCACGTAGCTCACGGAGATAATAAAGTTTTGCACGGCGCACTTCGCCCTTGCGAACTAACTCAATCTTTTCAATGACCGGGGCATGAACTGGAAATACGCGTTCAACACCTACTCCGTAAGAAATCTTTCGCACAGTAAATGTCTCGCGAACGCCGGAGCCACGACGTGCGATAACTAATCCTTGGAAGACCTGAACACGGCTCTTATTACCTTCAATAACGCGGACATGGACCTTTAGCTCATCGCCAGGGCGGAAGTTAGGGATGTCCTTGCGGAGGGAGGCGGCATCTACCGCATCGAGCACGTTCATATTTAAATCCTTAGATAGAGGTTGTTCTTCGCTAGCCGCCGTATCCTGCCACAAGCGGCGGTCTCTGTTAAATCCGGGCTATTTCATGCGAAGACTCAAGTCCATGTGGAGTCTCAAGTCCACGCGAAGTCCTAGGGGCTATCGCAGGTCATACCCGGAGGGGGCTAGCTCTACGGCCAGGGTCTCAAAAAGGCTTGGGCCGGCGGTTAATACAAAATATTTCTCGCCGCCCCAAATCCCTTTGATGTGGGCGAAGCGAGCACCAGCTTCTTGAGCAATCAATCCTGCGGCAGCGTAATCCCATTCATTTACGCCAGCTTCAAAGTGAGCATCTACAGATCCTGAAGCGACCATACATATATCTACAGCGCAGGCACCGATTCTTCGCAGATCGCGAATCTTCGGCAGAAGAGTTGCGATGAATTCAGCTTGAGGTTTCCGCCTCTCAATATCGTAGGCAAATCCAGTTGCAATCAGCGCGCGATCCAAACTAACTGGCTCGTTACATCTAATTTCAGCGCCATTACAGAGCGCCCCATGGCCACGAAGCGCCTTCCAAGTCTTTTGCAAAGTAGGAGCATGAACAACTCCCACCAGCCCTCCGGCCTCATCTCTAATTGCGATGCTGATACACCAACCAGGAATTCCATATAAATAGTTAACTGTGCCATCGATGGGATCGATTACCCAGGTATAGCCACTCGTTCCTTCTCGATTCGCCCCTTCTTCGCCAATGATTCCATCGTGAGGTCGAGATTCAAGAATTGCTTCAACGATCAACTTCTCACTCTCGTGATCCATCTGAGTAGCAAAATCTAGAACGCCGCTCTTTTGATCTAGTTCGAAATTAGAGGGGCGCTTCATCAACAAGTCGCCAGCCTTAAAGGCAATCTCTTCTGCAAGCTGGAGAAGTTGCTTATCCAAAGCCATAGTTGAATCTAATCACAAGTAGACTCACCAACATGCTTGCCCCCTATAAAAAACTCTTTCAAGTACCAGGGGGATGGCGATTCTCATTATCGGCATTCATACTGAGACTTCCAATCTCGATGCTCTATCTCGCCATAGTTCTATTTGTCGTAGCAGAAACCGACTCTTATTCAATGGCTGGAGCGCTCTCCATGGCAGCTTCAGTTGTGCTTTCAATTGCATCACCACTCTGGTCAAGGGCAGCAGATCAATTTGGTCAAAGTCGAATACTTAGTATCACTGCCCCACTACACATTTTCTTTATGGGCGCATTTGTATTTCTTCTCAAGAACGATGCACCCACGATTCTCTGGTTTACATCGGCTCTACTTTTTGAAGCCTTCGTCATTGGATCAGGTCAGATGGTTCGCCGGCGATGGATTCATGCCATTGGCCATAATCGTGCGCTTACCGATACGGCTTACTCGTTTGAGGCTTTTGTCGATGAAGTAATTTTCACATCAGGTCCAGTCATCGCCACCTTGTTGGCAGTTTCTTTTGCACCAGAGTATGCAATCTTTGCCGCAATGTTATTTGTGGCGAGCGGTGGAATTCTCTTTGCTAGCCAGAAATCAACGGAGCCTCCCCCACACCCTAAAGAGCCAAGCGCTGACCACTCGCTCTTAATTCGGTTGCCTTTTATTCGAGCGCTCTTCATTCCCCTGATGCTCTGTGGTTCCTTCTTCAGCTCAGCTGGTCTCGTAATTGTTGGCTATAGCGAAGAGTACGGAATTCGAGAATGGAGCGGCTTCTTCATTGCAATCTGGTCGCTAGGTAGTGGAATTTCTGCATTAATAATTGGAACCATCAAATGGAAGAGAAGTGAGGCAACTAGATTTCTAGAATCCTTATTCTTGCTCTTCGTTCTTACAATTCCCATCTACCTAGTTGCAATCCTTCGTCCCGAGAATCTAATTCTCATGGGAGTCGTGCTTCTCTTTAATGGGCTAGCTATTGCGCCACTACTAACCGCTGGATTCGCAGCCGCGGAGCGATCGGTAGCTGAGAATAGAAAGACTGAAGTTTTGGCCTGGGCAATCTCGGCCCTCAATCTTGGCGGAGCTCTTCCCCCAGCAATTACGGGTTACATCATTGACAATCAAGGCGTTTCTGTCGCTTTCATAATCCCGTTGCTCTGTATGGCCTGCTCGGCGCTTTCAGTTCTGCCATATTGGAAACTTTGGCGGCTGAAAGTGAGGGAAATTCCACTCTGATTTCCACTGTTTGAGGAAGAGATTGTGGCAACCTTGCCCTCGTGACTGAACTAAAAGTCGTAGGTAAATCCAGCGATGGCGATCAGATTGAATTGGCTGATGCGCAAGGTAATTCCTTTACGTTGCCAATCAATGATGCTTTGCGCAATGCAATCTCGGAGCGAAAACTTGCGGCCGTAACTGAGCAAGTTCCTGCATTCCCAATCAAAGAGATTCAGGCTCGCCTAAGAGCCGGTGAGAGTTTTGCCGAAGTGGCGAGAATTTCAGGGTTATCTGTAAACAAGATTGAACGTTACGCAAGCCCCATAATGCAGGAACGCGCTTGGGTTATCGAGCAGGCAGAAAAATCTTCACCAAAAGGAACTTCGCTTCCAATGCGAGAATTAATTATTCAAAGATTAGCGCCTCGTGGCGTGAACATGAATCAAATCTCCTGGAATACCTGGCGCCTAGATAATGGAAGCTGGCATCTCGTTCTTACCTATCCATCTTCGGATGGCGTCCGTGAAGCTACCTGGAACTTTGATTTAAATAAACGAACATTTGTCTCACAAGATGATGGCGCCCGGTGGATCTGTGGCGAAGAGATACCAAAACAGCAAGCCAAGTCAGACCGGATGAGCGATCATGGCGTTCTCTTTCCAGCAGAAGGTGATTCGCCACAACCTCCAAGACTTGTTGCCGTAAGGACTGATCCTTCTTCTGATGATTCTCCGGCTGTAACCGAAATTCCCTCCGATGCGAAAAAAGATGGCGTAACCAGGCGAATTTCGATTCCATCATGGGATGACATCATGTTTGGAAGAAGTAAGAAGAAAGATGAAGACGAAGAGTCTTAAAGCTGGTAAGTGAGTAGCGGAATTTCGACTTCTGCAGGCGTAATTCCCCCATGATGCCCAACCATCGCACATTGCTGTGCCTCGCGCTCGATTTCCACGAGAATCAATTCATCCTTCGCAATCACCACTAAATCCCCAATGCGATCTAAAACATGTTCCAAGACCGTCTCGCCAAAGAGTCCTTCAGCTATCGCCTCGCTCCGGGTTTTAATCACAACACGGTCGCCGAAGAAGTCTTGCCATCTTTCTCTGACATCTTCGATCGAATCAGGATCGATGTAGAGATAGCGGACGCGTGGTTCGCCAGCCATAAGTTTCACGCCATCAAGCAAATTATTTTCTTTTCCGATTACTACATAATCCTTCCGATTGATCATCCCGTGATCAGAGGTAACCCATAGGCGTGATCCCTTCGGCAGTTTTTCCAAAAGGCTTCCGATTAATTGGTCAACTCGCTCTAAAGCGCTGAGAAACTTTGTGGAACCGAATCCCGCGCTATGTGAAGCATCATCGACGTCATTTAGATAAACATAAGCAAACGAATCTGAATCTTTAAGGGCATGGGCTGCACCCGATGAAATCTCGTCAACACTATTAGCGCCCAGATAGATTCCACCGCGAAGCGCTGCTCTTGTGAAACCAGTATCCGCATAGCGCTTACCAGCCACATGTGAGGTCTTGATTCCAAAACCATTCGCACTCTCAAAAAGCGTTGGGCAGGACTGCCAAACAACTGGATCTACTCGTTCATCCCACTTGAGAGCATTTAGTACTCGCTCTGGATTGCCACTATGGGGAACTCGCATGGTGTAACCCACCATTCCATGTTGGCCCGGGGAGACTCCGGTACCCAATGAGGTGAGGCTCGTGGCAGTGGTGGATGGAAATGTTGCAACGAGAGTCTCTCGATATTCAAGAGATTTCAAAATCTTCGTTGTTGAAGCAAATTCATCTATCGCATTCTTGCCCAGTCCATCCACCAATAGAAGACACTCGCGTTTACTAGTGTTTTCAGAAATGCCTAGCGAATTTGCTGATTCGGGAAGCCCCAGTGATGAGAATAAGGATTGAGATAGGTGAGCAAGTGTTTGGGGCACAGCCCCATCTTTCCAGTAACCTTCCGGCTTGTGATCCAATATTCAAACGAAGTCAAAGATGCGCTCGCAAAAAAGGGTGCAGTTGTTGCGCTCGAATCAACCATAATCTCGCACGGACTGCCTCGTCCCAGGAACTTAGAAGTCGCCCTTGAAGTCGAAGAGATAGTCCGCGCAGAAGGCGCAACTCCTGCGACCATCGCCATTATCGATGGAGTCATACATGTTGGACTTGAAAATAGAGAGCTAGACCGGGTTGCGAATGATTCAAACTTCACCAAAGCATCTATCCGTGACCTTGTGACCATCACAGCACATGGCTTATCTGCTGCAACTACAGTTGCTGCAACTTCACACATAGCAAACCTCGCCGGGATTGAATTCTTTGCTACCGGCGGACTTGGTGGCGTTCACAGAGGCGCAGAAGAAAGTTGGGATGAATCAGCCGATCTTTTAGCGCTGGCCAACACGCCAGTACTTGTTGTCTGCGCAGGCGTGAAATCTATTTTGGATATTCCTGCGACTTTGGAACGCCTAGAAACTCTATCTATCCCCTTACTTGGTTACCAAACTAATAAGTTCCCAGGTTTTTACCTACCCGACAGCGGATATTCCATTGAACATCAAGTCAATTCGCCAGCCGAGATTGCCAAGATTTGGCGAGCACGCAAGAACGTGGGAACTGAAAAATCGGGACTCGTGGTCGCAAATCCCACCCCGCTGCCGATGAATCCTCAGCTTCATGAGAAATTACTAGCACAAGGCTTAAGTGAGGCCCATGCAAATCGAATAACCGGTAAAGCGGTTACGCCTTTCTTGCTTGAATATTTTCATTCAAATAGCGATGGTGAATCTCTGAAAGTGAATATCGAGATTATTAAGAGTAATTCGAAATTAGCTGCTCAAATCGCACTTGCCTAAAATGAAGTCGATTCTCTGTATTGGTGATGCCATGATCGATGTCATCGTAAAGATGAAGAGCGAGATAAATTTAAATAGTGACACGCTCTCGGATATTTCGATGCATGGCGGTGGAGCTGCTGCCAATACCGCTACCTGGTTGGCTCATTTAGGGGTAAATACAACTTTTGCTGGACGGATTGGCTCGGATATTGCGGGATCTAATTTTCACGCTGAATTAATTCACTTTGGAGTGCAGCACCTAAATCCTCCGATTGCCGGAGCTAAAACCGGAACTGTCGTAGTCCTTGTCGATAAACACGGCAATAGAACAATGTTTCCCGACTCAGGCGCAAACTCGGGTCTCAGCGCTAGTGATCTGCCCGAACTAAGCGAATTTGATGCGGTCTTTCTCTCGGGATACTCGCTATTTAATCCTGCGTCAATTGATGGCGTAACTGAAATAATTGAAAACATCCATGAACTGAATGTTCCAATCTTCTTCGATGTTGCCTCTGTTGGAACGATGAGTGCTTTTGGAAAAGAGAGAGCGCTCTCCCTTATTTCCGGGTTCTCAGGTCTATTCCTTAATGAAGAGGAGGCTAGATATATAACTGGATTTGGGGATACTGCCCAACAACTTCAATCGCTTGTTACAAGAGCGCCACTCATCGTTATTAAAAGAGGGGCACTGGGTGCAATTGCAAAAGTAGAAGATGAAGCGATGATTGAGAAACCAGCCACTAATACCCAGGTTATCGATACCACTGGAGCCGGAGATGCTTTCGCGGCTGGATTTCTTGCTACTTGGCTGGAAAGAAAGAATTTATCTGATTCCCTATCGCACGCATTAGATGTTGCCGCGCAATGTGTCGCAACTATCGGAGCAAGACCGAGAGTCAATCCCTAGAAATAAGCTTCCTCGTTGGCAGAATCGCGCCGTGGCAAAGCGAGAGTCAAAGAGCGGTCCAAAGCCTGGTGAGTTCCCCGGCAAAGTTGTCGACGTTGATGTCTCCAGCGAACTTTCGGATTCATTTCTCGAATATGCCTACTCCGTTATTTATTCCAGAGCACTCCCCGATGCTCGCGATGGCCTAAAGCCTGTTCAGCGTCGCATACTCCATCAAATGTCAGAGATGGGGCTGCGCCCAGATCGTGGACATGTAAAGAGTGCGCGCGTGGTTGGTGAAGTGATGGGTAAGTTGCATCCTCACGGCGATAGCGCGATCTATGACGCGCTCGTTCGAATGGCCCAGTCATTCTCAATGCGACTTCCACTTGTCGATGGCCATGGAAACTTTGGTTCTTTAGATGCAGGTCCAGCTGCGATGCGCTACACCGAAGCGCGCCTTGCTTCTGCCGCACAGATGATGGTTGATGAGGTAGATGAAAACACGGTCGACTTCGGCGCCAACTATGACGGCCAGATCATGGAACCTCTAGTTCTTCCAGCGGCTTTTCCTAACTTATTAGTTAACGGCGCTACAGGTATCGCAGTCGGTATGGCCACAAATATGGCGCCACATAATCTGGGTGAAGTTATTGCTGCTGCTCAACACCTCATTGAAAATCCCGGAGCAACCGTGAAACAACTTATGAAGTTGGTTCCTGGCCCGGATTTCCCAACTGGTGGAACTTTAATTGGTAAAGAGGGCGTTCTCGAGGCTTACCAATCCGGAAAAGGTGCATTTAAAGTCAGAGCAAAGGTTGAGATTGGGAAAGTAACTTCCCGTAAACAGGGAATCACAATCACTGAGCTCCCCTACAACATCGGACCTGAGAAAGTTGTCGAGCGCATTAGTGATCTTGTAAGAAGTAAGAAAATTCAAGGTATTTCCGACATTGTTGACCTTACTGATGGACAGAATGGAACTCGAGTCGTCGTTGAGATTAAGAATGGTTTTGAGCCCGAAAAGGTTCTGGAGAATCTCTATAAATTAACCCCGCTTGAAGATGCCTTCTCGATTAACGCTGTTGCTCTCGTCGAAGGAAAACCAAAGACTTTGGGACTCAAGGAGCTCCTGCAAGTCTTTATTGATCATCGAATAGAGGTTGTAACACGTAGGTCTACCTTTAGAAAAGAGAAGGCAACTGAGCGATTAAACCTCGTTGAGGGTCTACTAAAGGCAATAGTCGATATCGATAAGGTCGTAAAGATTGTGCGCGGTAGCGAAGATGCTGCTGAAGCAAAGGCCACTTTGATGAAGACCTTTAAATTAACCGATGAGCAAGCCACACATATCCTAGATATGCCACTTCGCAGGCTCACAAAAATGTCCAAGATTGAGCTCGACACCGAGCAAAAGACTTTGAAGAGTGAAATCTCTGCGCTTACCGCACTACTTAAGAACGAGGCGGCTCTGCGGGGCAAGGTTTCCGAAGAACTTGGCGCAGTATCTAAGAAGTTTGCGACTCCACGTCGCACCATAATTGCTTAGCCGACAGAGCTAAGTTTCTATTTAAGCGTCAATTCGCTCTCTATCAATATCAGCAGCTGAAATGAACTCCTTGCGTGGGGCAACCTCATTGCCCATTAGCAATTCAAAGATCTTTTCAGCGTCTGCGGCATCCTTGATAGTGATTCGGCGGAGGGTTCGATGATCCGGATCCATGGTGGTTTCCCGGAGCTGATCAGCATCCATTTCGCCTAATCCCTTATAGCGCTGAATCGGCTCACGCCATTTCTTACCTTGTTTTTTCAAATCAGTGAGTAACTTCTTCATCTCATCATCTGAATAGGTGTAGTGGACTTCGCCTTTCTTGCCGCCAGAGCCCATTACTTCGATGCGATGAAGTGGCGGGATGGCAGCAAAGACTCTGCCATCCTCAATTAGCGGCTGCATGTAACGATAGATCAAAGTGAGTAGAAGGCATCTAATGTGCGCGCCATCAACGTCAGCATCTGACATCAAAATGATTCGGCCGTACCTCACGTCTTCCAAAGTAAATGATTTACCCGAGCCAGCGCCAATTACTTGGATGATTGCGGCGCACTCGGCGTTATCTAACATCTGAGAGAGTGATGCTTTCTGAACGTTCAAAATCTTTCCACGTAATGGCAAGATCGCCTGAAATTCGGAGTTGCGCGCAGCTTTCGTAGTACCTAAAGCTGACTCTCCCTCCACAACAAAAAGTTCGGTACGAGATACATCTTCAGAGCGACAGTCAGATAGTTTTGCCGGAAGTGCCGAGCTCTCTAGCGCATTCTTGCGCCGCTGCAGGTCTTTATGGGTGCGGGTAGAGATACGCGTACGAGCGGCATTTGCGACCTTCTCTAGAATCAATCGACCATTTGCCTTATCAATGCGCTTAGTTGTGGTGAAGAATTTCTTTAACTCATCTGTGACAACCTGTTGGACAATCTTGGTTACAGCAGGAGTTCCCAGTACTTCTTTGGTCTGACCTTCAAATTGTGGCTCTTGCATTCTTACCGTGACCACGGCAGTCAAGCCCTCGAGGATGTCATCTTTAATTACATCAGGTTCGTTTTTCTTCAAAGTGCCGGTGGAGCGGAGGAAATCGTTAAAAGTCTTGGTGAGCGCCCGCTCAAAACCTTGGACATGGGTTCCGCCCTTTGGGGTGGCGATGATATTTACAAAGGAGCGGATATTGGTCTCATATCCATTGCCCCATTTCACGGCAATATCGACATCCATATCGCGTTCGACTTCTTTAGGCTCTAAATGGCCCTTTTCATCTAGCACCGGAACGGTCTCTTGGTAGTGGCCTTTACCCGTTAATCGAATTACATCACCGACCGGTTGGTCGCTCTGGATGAAATTACAGTATTCAGATATTCCACCTTTGTGAAAGAAGGTCTCGCTCTTCTTCTCTTTAGTGCGATTGTCGTTAACTTCTAAGGTAAGGCCCGGTACCAAATAGGAAGTCTGGCGAGCTCTCGTATAGATTTCTTCGATGTCGTATTGGGAGTCTTTAATGAAGATTTGCTTATCGGCCCACCACTTAACGC
This sequence comes from Actinomycetota bacterium, assembly GCA_046048255.1. Taxonomy (GTDB): domain Bacteria; phylum Actinomycetota; class Actinomycetes; order Nanopelagicales; family Nanopelagicaceae; genus MAG-120802. Next base: position 31,567 of record JBJOGL010000006.1, read on the forward strand.
GAGTACCAGTTATCTTCGCAGAGACTTTTCCGATTGTGCGAAGTCCCGATTGGGGTTCAAAGGGAGCATTTGGGCCATCGCCCTCGAATATTCCCGCAACGCCTCTCTTAAATGACATCCAATAAATTTTTCCATCGCGATCAACTTCAACATCAAGCCTGGAAGCAAGCGCATTTACAACTGATGCTCCTACTCCATGAAGACCACCCGTAGCAGCGTACGACCCACCACCGAATTTTCCACCAGCGTGGAGTTTTGTCATTACAACTTCTACTCCAGTTAAACCCGTCTTTGGTTCTTTATCTACCGGGATTCCGCGACCATCGTCATGGACCTCGATTGATCCATCCTTCTCCAAATTGATAATGATCTTTTTGCAATGACCAGCAAGAGCTTCGTCTACTGCGTTATCGATAATTTCCCACAAGCAGTGCATGAGTCCACGGCCATCGGTAGAGCCGATGTACATACCCGGACGCTTACGAACAGCATCGAGCCCCTCTAAAACAGAGAGATCTTTTGCGGTATATGCGCTCTCAACTGAACGCGTTTCTTTTTCAGCCACGACGGCGAAGGGTATCCAGGGCAATTCCACATATCGGGATTACGCGCCGAAAATGCTGTGAAAATGTCGATAAACGTGGGAAAAGACACTCCCGAGCCATAGAAAAATCTATTTTGACCTGCGGGGAATAAAGCAGAGATGGTTTGATGTTCCCCTCAGCAGTTAATGAAGTTACGGAGAGGTAGGCAAATGACTGAGAACGTAGTACTTGAGTCCACACCGCTTAACGCGCTTGATCGTTGCGACCGTTGCGGCGCCCAGGCATATGTGCGCGCTGTAATGGCAAATGGATTCGAACTACTTTTCTGTGGTCATCACGCCAAGAAATATCAAGAAGGACTTGCGAACGTCGCGTCAAGAATTCAAGATGAGACTGGTCGCATTACCGAAGAATCAGCGGCTCAATAACTTTATTTAGCAAACTTGATCTTCCAGTAATTCGCTCTTCTTTATCTGCAATTCCGCTCAATTTAACCAGTGTATTAATCCCGAGATAGCGAATTGGCTCATGCTCCCACTTTCTGATTCGCGCATTAACAAAATGAAGGCGGCGTAACTCGCTCTCCTTATTTAGAACTTCGTGTGCCAAAATTTTTCCAGCGAGATAACTCATAGTCACGCCGTCTCCTGCATATCCACCGAGTCTTCCAAATCCATTCATTGCATCCCAATGAACATATGGTTCCCAATTGCGCGTAACCGCAACTGCTCCACCCCACGCATGGGTGAATTGCACATCTTTGAGAATTGGAAACCATGATTTCAGCAGCGCACGGATAGTTTCATGAACTTTAGCGGTGGACTCTTTAGCCTCACTTAACCTTGAGCCAAAAGGATATGTCGCTCCTCTGCCACCAATTGCAATCCTGTTATCGATAGTGCGCTGGGCATAATTAATCATGTGTGAGTTTTCAGCGAAAGTAAAGCGCTCAACATTTCCCAATTCGTCCCAAACGCTTTGATCCAATTCCTCTGTGGCTACCATCAAGGAATAGAGAGGGATGAAATCTCGACCCGGAAAACCAAAGGCCTCGGTGGCTTGAATTACCGCTTGAGCCTTGATTAGAGAGCTATTTACAAGGACTCCCCCGCTTACGGGTGTGGCCCAGGAATTCTCAAAGATCGAAACTCCGGTTTGATGCAGGTACGCGGATAGCGCCTTAACCAGATTGAATGGATGGATCGTCGCGCAATGTGGGTTGAGAATTCCTCCGAGGACTCCATCTACATTCAAAATCTCTCGAACTTCACTTGCATTCAACCATCGACTATCTCCATCAACTTTGCCTTTTAGTCGGGAAAGTTGTGCCTTATTGCGTGAAAAGTAGAGTGAGCCAGATTTAGTAAAGCCGACTTCTTTGCCGTGGGCATTACAGAAATCTCCAATTTGATCGATTGATTCATGAAGGGCTATAAAGAGTTCCTCTGTTAGAGGTGCGCCGATACGCTTTACTAAAGTCTCTTTGTAGACTGGATATTCACTCGATGCCCAACCACCATTACGCCCGCTCGCTCCAAAGCCAAGTTCTCTTGCTTCAAATATTGCAACGCTGAGCGAAGGATCTAATTGCTTAAGGTGGTACGCGCTCCACAATCCGCTAAAGCCGCCACCGATAATGGCGACGTCATACGCGTCATGAGGATTTTCTTTTGGAGAATCAGTACTTAATGAAGTTTTAGCCCAGAGCGAGTTGTTAACCCTGGAAGCCGGCGTCACGATGCGATCCATCGCAGAATGGCTTATCTTTCGAGTGGCCACAGCGGCAGAGTGAGAAGTTCTCTTTGGTTTCGATGACATTACCTTCGGCATCGACAAAATCAACCTCGCCGGTAACTCGAATAGAACCATTTGGCTTCACAAAAATCTTTGTACGGTCTGACATACGTATCTCCTAGTCGAGGTAATCGCGAAGGACTTGTGAACGAGAAGGGTGGCGCAGTTTGGACATGGTCTTCGATTCAATCTGGCGGATACGCTCACGAGTTACGCCATAAACTTTGCCGATTTCATCAAGAGTTTTAGGTTGTCCATCAGTTAGTCCAAAACGCATCGCTACGACGCCCGCTTCACGCTCAGAAAGAGTGTCGAGAACTGAGTGGAGCTGCTCTTGAAGAAGGGTGAAAGAGACTGCGTCAGCCGGGACAATCGCTTCGGAGTCTTCGATGAGGTCTCCGAACTCAGAGTCACCTTCTTCGCCGAGCGGGGTATGAAGTGAGATCGGTTCGCGGCCATACTTTTGAACCTCGACAACCTTTTCGGGCGTCATATCTAGTTCTTTTGCGAGCTCTTCTGGGGTCGGTTCACGGCCGAGATCTTGAAGCATCTGGCGTTGAACGCGTGCAAGTTTGTTGATGACTTCCACCATGTGAACCGGGATACGGATAGTTCTTGCCTGGTCCGCCATCGCACGGGTAATTGCTTGGCGAATCCACCAAGTTGCGTAGGTGGAAAACTTGTAACCCTTTGTGTAATCGAATTTTTCTACGGCGCGGATAAGGCCGAGATTTCCTTCTTGGATGAGGTCGAGGAAGAGCATTCCACGTCCGGTGTAGCGCTTGGCAAGAGATACAACAAGACGCAAGTTTGCTTCTAGTAGGTGATTCTTGGCGCGTCGTCCATCATGTGCAATCCACTCAAGTTCACGCTTTAACGCGCGATCTAGTTTCTCGCCTGAATTCATTTTCTCTTCTGCAAAGAGTCCAGCTTCAATTCTCATTGCAAGTTCAACTTCTAGTTCTGCATTAAGAAGCGCAACACGACCGATTTGCTTTAGATAATCCTTGACGGGGTCTGCAGTAGCACCGGCTGTTAGGACTGTTTGTGGCGGTGCATCATCTTCCTCAGAATCTTTAAGGGTGAATTCACCCTCTTCTTGCTTTGCTTCTTCGGATAGGTTTACGACTCGAACGTCAGATTGGGCTTCTGCGCCTTCTTCTGGAGTTTCTGCAACTAATTTCTCGAGATCTTCAAGTTCTACTTCTTCTAACTCAACTTCTTCGCCATCAATCTTTACCGTTTTCTTCGGTCCAGGTTTTCCGGTTGCTTGTGCAGTTGATGTCGCAGTAACTGGTTTAGTGCCAGATGCTGCTGCTTTCATTGCTTCTAGCTCGGCTTTTGTTGGGAAAAGTCTTGGGCCAGTTTTCTTCTCTTTATCTTTTGAACTTTTCTTGACGGCCTCAGCTTCGCGAGCGAGTTTCATCGCTTCTAGTTCGGCTTTTGTTGGGAAAAGTCTTGGGCCGGATTTCTTATTGCCTTTTTTTAAATCCTTCTTTCCTGTATTTTTTTTGGCGCTCTTCTTGGCAACCGACTTCTTCGGGGCTTTTTTGGGCGCACGAGATACAGGCACAAATAATCCTTTGCTTTTGTTCTAGCGATTTACTAGAGACTTGCCATTTGGGGAGATGGCTATGGCTATATTATAAATTGTCCACAGGCCGAAATGCACTTTTTAGCCCTTTGCCACTCGTCTATTCACCTGAGCCGCCAGTATTAATCCGGATTAGCGCCCGAGCCAGGGCTCGGCTCACTCTCTCAAAGCCATCATGCTTCTGAAGCTGGCCATCAAGGAAGGTATCGGCCCGGGTCTCCATCATTATTGATGCAACCCGCTGCTCCTGTTGATAGTACTGCAGCGGGACGTAAGTACCTGAATATGGCTGATTTTCAAACCAATCACCAATCGCGCCGAACTCTTCGCGGAAAATATCCATTAGCCATTTCGGTGTATGAGCAGGGTCGGTTCCAATACACATAGCGGGTCGGCGTTGCCCCTCATTTATGGCATTTCGATGCTGGCCTGGCCGATAAGAGTGGACATCGATTAAGACAACGCTGCCGTTCTGGTTGAGGATGCCACCGACTGCCGCCGCGAGGGATTCCGCGTAAGGAAAGAAGTAGCGAGCTAAGAGTTCTCGGTCATCGAATCCCATAGAGCGAAGCTGAGCACCAGATGACGTCATTCGATATACCGCTCCCATTCCGATCTTGTTCATCACCTCTCGATCATCCGGAAAACGTTCCGGATCAATCACAAACCTAGAGAGATTGTTTATGAAAAGAGTTGGAGTAGGAATCTCACCTGACACTTTCTCGAGAGCGCTATAAGCAAGCTCATCAGTTTTGGTATCAGTTATCTCATCGAGCTCAATCTCAAGCTCAGCATCGCTGAGAAGCAAATCCATTCTTACATCTCTTGGAATTAACCGTGATGAGTGCGGGACATGGATAATTATGTTGGAGTCTCGCGCCCCATTTATAAGTTGAAAACTCTCAGTTGTCACAGACGTCCAGCATCATGGATCCGCTTTAGGAAATCCTTAGTTTCGGAAAGGCGGGGATTTTGTAGAATCTCATCGGGTCTTCCCCATTCAAGTATTCGTCCTCTATGCAGGAAACAAACCTCATCGGCCACTTGTTTAGCAAAACCCATCTCGTGGGTTGCAAGGAGCATTGTCATTCCCTCCGACTTCAAATCTCTAACCAGGCTAAGTACTTCATTCACCAAAACTGGATCGAGCGCAGACGTGATTTCATCGAGCAAGAGCATTCTTGGATGTAGCGCTAAAGAGCGGATTATTGCCACCCGCTGTTGTTGACCTCCACTCAATCGATCTGGAAATTGCTCCGCTTTATCTTTAAGACCAAATCGGTCCAACAGTTTGAGTGCTTCCTGGCGTGCTTGTTCTACGTCGACCCCTCTGGCGTGAATTGGAGCCAAAGTAATATTCTCAATTACGCTCTTATGAGGGAAGAGATTGAAAGCCTGAAAGACCATTCCAAATTTGCGACGAACTTCATCAACATTCGCATCTACTCGAGTAATCTCCTCTCCATCCAAAGTGATGATTCCATCATCGATTTGCTCTAAGAGGTTTATGCATCTCAGTAAGGTCGACTTTCCAGAACCCGATGCACCAATAAAAACTGTTGCGGTGTGCTCCGGCACGGTAAAGGAGATGTCCTCTAATACGACTTCTGAACCAAAGGCCTTCCGAACTTTCCCTACTTTGAGAACTTCAGCCATTACGCATTACCTTGAGCATTCTGTCGTTCGATTGATTTCCGTAACGTTCGATCAGTAAAGCGAGTTAGCGGAATTGTGATTAGTAGAAAGACTATTGCTGCCATTACATAAGGGGTGTAATTGAAAGTGCGACTGCTTGCAATCTGGGCAGCGCGAATGGCATCCGTAACCCCGAGGATTGAAACCAGTCCGGTGTCTTTAATTAGAGCCACTAGATCGTTTAACAGCGGCGGTGTAACCCGACGAAGGGCTTGGGGCAAGATTACGTGGCGAAGACTCTGGAAATGGGTTAGGCCGAGCGAGCGAGCAGCTGCGCGCTGACTTGGGTGAACTGTAAGAATTCCACTTCGTATCACTTCGGCGACATATGCGCTGTAGGTAATGATTACTGCAATCGTTCCAAGGACCAAGACGTTATTGGTAACGCCCTCGAGGCGAAGTGCTGGGATTCCAAATCCAACTAGCAAGATCACAAGGAGCATGGGAATTCCTCGGAATAAATCTACATACGCGGTAGCCAATATGCGAAAAGGTGTAAGAGCCGGAGATCGAGAAGTTCTAACTAGAGCCAAGGTCAACCCGAGGAGCGCAACTGAAGTTCCTGCGATAAGGGTAAGAATTACATTTGTGCCAAAGCCCAGGATAATTTTCGGAAGAACCTCAACTCCATATGCCCAGGCAAAGAAAGTATCCGATAGAGATTTCCAACCAGGAGATGTGAACACTACTACCGCGAGAGATCCGAGAACGAGAATGCTGGAGAGAGCGGCAACTAGCGCATTCTTTTTATTCCGCTCATTTCTTGCGGCCCGTCTGGCCAACTCATGTTCGCTCGGACGCCATTCTCCGCCAAAGTCATAGGGCGTAACTCCAGTTGTGTTACCAGAATTACGCCCCATGAGATCGGTTATTTCTTAGTCGATAGCTTTGTTAAGGACTTGATCCAAAACTCAGTTGAGGAACGGCGCGCCCGCAGAAGCTGCCAACCATTGCTCAGTTATCAAAGCTAACGTGCCGTTATCGCGAATCGTGTCAACGGCTTGCGTGACACAGCTCGTGATTGGGCTGTCCTTAGCGAGCAGAAGTCCGGCGCCACCATCGTTATCGGCCGAGTTCTCTAGCTGACCAACAATTATTCCATTTGGAACTTCGACAGCGGATAGATAGAAGGCAGTTGGAAGATCAACTACGAGTCCGTCAATCTGGCCATTCTTTAAAGCCGCGACTGCTGCTGCATTGTCATTGAAGACTTGTGGCTTTAGACCAAGCTGGTTTTCGATTGCATCAAGTGAAGTTGAGGCAACTGCGGCGCCAAGTTTTGGATTCTTTGCCTTGAGGTCAGCGATGCTGGCTACTCCTTCAATCTTGCTTCCCTTATAAGAAACGATGGATTGGTTGGACTTGTAGTAAGGGCTGGAGAAATCGACGACTTTTGCACGTTCTGCTGTTATTGAATATTGTTGGATATTGAAGTCAAATTTCTTAGGACCCGGAGCGATTGCACCATCGAAGGTAGTACGAATCCACTTGACCTGGGAGTTGCTGTAGCCAAGTTGCTCGGCAACGGCATAGGCGACTGCAGCTTCAAAGCCTTCGCCCGATTCTGGCGCATCATTTAAAACCCAAGGTTCATAGGCCGGTTCGCCCGTAGCGATGGTTAACACTCCGGCCTCAACGGTTGCCAGCGAGTCAGGGGCGCACTCCCCAGATCCATTTGCGGAATTGTTCTCATCCGATGAGGAGCAAGACGCTAAAACGAGCGCCGCGATCAATATTGGAACTAACTTCAGTAGTTTCTTCATTTCTAGCCTTTCGCAATTAAGAAGCTCGAGGCCTGGCAATCCTTGGCAGACCCGCGCTTGTCGAATTATTCGACCTGGTCATCACCCGGAGCACCCCACCGCGGTGGAGGGTTGCCGTCCAGTTAGCCGGGGCTTGAAGCTGGAACTCGTGACCGATGCGTACTCTAGGAAATGAAAATCAAAAAGTCCACTTATGGCTGCTAAAGCCATGTGCGTCGGCGACCGCTTGGTAGTAGATCTTTCCTTCATGAACATTTAAACCGAGAGCTAATCCTGAATCTCTCCGTAGCGCCTCCCGCCAGCCAAGGTTGGCGAGGGCGATGGCGTACTTCAAGGTTGCATTTGAGAGCGCATAGGTAGAGGTAAATGGAACGGCGCCAGGCATATTCGCTACGCAATAAAAGATTGAATCGTGGACCTTAAAAGTTGGCTCGGCATGAGTCGTCGGGCGCGAGTCTTCAAAGCAGCCACCCTGGTCAATTGCGATATCGACTAGGACCGAACCCGGCTTCATCCGTTTAACGAGTTCATTTGAGATCAACTTCGGCGCTTTAGCGCCATGGACCAAGACTGCGCCGATCACTAAATCAGCTTGAAGCGCCTCTTCTTCGATTGTATGAGCGTTGGACATCAAAGTCTTGACCGTTCCGTTGAAAATCTGATCGATCTCACCTAAACGCTTCTGATTGAGATCAACTACCGTGACATCAGCCCGCATTCCTTGTGCGATTGTGGCGGCCGCTAACCCAGCGATTCCCCCACCAAGCACTAAAACTTTTCCAGGGCGGACACCTGGAACTCCACCGAGAAGAACTCCGCGGCCGCCATTACTTTTTTGGAGCGCAGCGGCGCCAACTTGGGCAGCCATGCGACCGGCAACTTCACTCATCGGTGCAAGCAGCGGCAGCGCGCCATTCACTTCTACCGTTTCATACGCAATAGCCGTTATGCCACTTTCGATTAACGCATCAGTACACTCTTTTGAAGCGGCGAGATGTAGATAGGTGAAGAGAGCTTGGCCTCGCTTCATCCGCTTGTACTCAGCGGCAATCGGCTCTTTTACTTTAAGAACTAAATCACCGATATCCCAAACTTCGTCAGCGGTTTTTAGGATGGTAGCGCCAACCTTGGTGTAATCCTCATCTGTGATCGCAGATCCGAGTCCGGCGCCACTTTCGATAAATACTGAGTGACCGTGATTTATAAATTCTCTAACCCCGGCCGGCGTAATAGCTACTCGAAATTCATTATTTTTAATCTCTTTAGGAACGGCGATGTTCACGCCGAAATGCTACCCGAGAAGAGAGCCGCGCAAACCTTGGGGTGTAGCTCTGCTCTCAAATCAGCGAAGATAGTGGGTGGCTTCCCGCTTCGAAAAAGTTGCTTGAGTAAATTAATCATTGAATAGTTCGGTTGATCGGACTCTGCTTTTGCAAGAGCCAAATTAGCCATTGCGCCATCGCCTCGCTCATATGCAGCGACAGCAAATAGCGTAGCGGGGGCAGCGATAAATCCTTCTGGTGCTTTTTTCAGCAACCAATTCCAGGCATCAAAGTAGAGATCCTTCTCACCATCCATAACACCTAACGCAAAATCGCGAACTTGTAGATCCTTCAGTCGAACTAGAACCCTGGCAACCAATCGCTTATCCCTGCAGATACCGTCAACTTCGAAGTCATGTAGAAAGTCCAGGATCGAATTAGCGCCTTCTCTTTGGATTGGAGTTGGATCTGTGTCGTAATAGATTGGGGCAATTCGCCCCATCATTTCGACAATCACGGGATCTAAATCTGAATCTAGTGAGCTGGCCATTGCGCTTAAGTTTTTGAATGGCATCAACTTTCCTTGCGCGATCTCCTCGACAGCGACCCTAGAACCGGAGAGCTCGGGAAGGGGTGAACCCTCGATTGGACAACATTCTGGGTCACTACAAATCAGAGAACGCCATCTATTTCCTACGATGATTATCGATTCGCGAAGCGGGATTGACTCTTCTTCCAGGGCCTCAATTAATGGAAGTAACACGCTCTCAGTGTCGTGACAAGAATCTGGAATATATGAGACAAGAAGCGCGCCATCGCTACCCCTTAATTTCTCGATGAGCGCGCTTGCTTCTCTCTTTTCAATCGACTCCGGAAAGTCGATCCGAATTGCCATATTTATCGATTCATCTTTGAGCGAGATGAGAACTATCGAGTCACTGGGTTGGTACCCGATGAGAAATGGAACAGCAGCCAATAGATCATTAGGAGTCGTAACAGTTGTCATGGGCGAAGCATTGGCGAGCAAAGAATTGGATGGGGAAAAACTTTTATTTTGTGGATAACTATCTTGTGAAGGTCGTATCAGCTTCGTAGATGGAGATCGCCCGCTCAAAGTTCTGATTGATACTTCCCTTTATCGGTCCGGAAAGAGCGCCGGCTCGCCACGTTCCGGTCCAAGTAACCTTTAGACCAACCTCGTACTCGCCTGGTTCTAGAAATTTGTTCTTAATCAGCGCGGCCGGGAAAGGCGCTCCGGGATGAGTTGTGGTCTGAGAGTTTCCATCGCCAAAATCCCATTTATATAGAGCCTTAAGCGTGATGATAATTGGAACTTCAAGAACGACAATTACCGTTTGAAATGACGCTGGAACCGTTGTCAAAAAATTGACTGGTTCTCTCAATAGAGCCGCGCTCATAGGTTGGGTGAGAATTACGCCGCTAGGAAGCATCCGTTTCACCTGATCTACTAACTGTGAGGCGCTGATCTTCGAAACCCTTGGCTTGCGAACTCTAGGTTTACTTATCTTTGTCGATTTCGGCCGCGGCGTTGTTGTTGAAGCTGGCTTTGGTAACCAGGGAATCCAAGGTTGTCTCGCAATCGCAGTATTAGTGGGTCGAGGCGATGGGCTACTTGTAGTAGCGGTTCCAGGTTTGCCCTTTTTCACCTTAATCACAATATGGTTATCATCATCAGCACTTACATCAATACAAGTCTCACCGTCACACTCTTCTCCGTGAGCAGTCGTTGAGATCGAAATAGTTGCTATTAGTAAGGCTATGAGTAGACGACGCATCTACTCACGCTAGAAGTAAATTCCTGCATCCGGAGCTCAAACCAAATTTCTGTGGAAAACTAGCGGGTATGGCAGTTCGTGATGGCGATGGTTGGGTTAATTGTCAGTGTGGCTCAAAACATTGGGGCTTAAATGGCGCTGCGGGCTTACTGCTCTTCCGATCCCGTGAAATTCTTTTACAACACCGAGCGCCTTGGGTGCATAACGGTGATACGTGGGGCATACCGGGGGGCGCTAGAGATTCACATGAAAGCGCACTAGAAGCAGCGCTTCGTGAGAGTAATGAAGAGATTGGAATTGATGCGAAGTATGTAACGGCTCGATTTACGCATCTAGATAATCACGGTGATTGGAGCTATGAAACAATTGTTGCGCACCTTGAACCCGCGGGAATGGTCTTTGAGAATAATCATGAAACCATTGATTTACGCTGGTTTCCCATCGAAGAAGTAGGTTCGGTGAACCTTCACCCTAGTTTTGCAAGGAACTGGCCAACTATTAGCGCCCGACTTCAAGAAATTGTTGATTAAGCCTTCTTAGCGAATCCTTAACGACCTCGCCCTCGCTAGTGCGCCAAAGTGGCGGCATTGAATTAAGTAAGACTGATCCATATCTCTTGTTGACGATGCGCGAATCAAGAATCGCAACTACTCCCCGATCATCTATAGATCGAATCAATCTTCCGGTGCCTTGGGCAAGTAGAAGTGCGGCGCGGGGAAGAGAGACTTGCATAAACCCTGAGCCGCCCGTGGCATCGGCCTTTGAGGCGCGCGCCGACATGACTGGGTCATCTGGCCGTGGAAATGGAATGCGATCTATTGCAACCAAAGTGCAAGCAGGGCCCGGAACATCAACGCCCTGCCACAAACTCATCGTTCCAAGAAGTATCGAAGTTGGATCTTCAGCAAAGCGATCAACAAGCGTTCCCACGCTATCGCCGCGTTTTTGTGTGATGATCTTTATTGGGAGTTCAGCCAAGACTCGGCGAAGATGGTCGTCGGCCATCTCAACTCCCCGCCAAGATGAAAATAACGCAAGGGTTCGGCCACCAGCGGCATCAATCAACTCACCGAGCTCAACTAGTGCTTCAACGCTCGGGCCGTCTCGGCCAGGTTCGGGAAGATGTTTTGGAAGATAGAGCATTCCTTGAGCAGCAAAATCAAAGGGCGAGCCGACATCTAGCATCTGGACATTACTTGGGTCGATTCCAGAGCTATCTTCCTCGTCTTCAGATTCACCACTTATCCCAAGATTCCGCGCTATCGCATCAAAGCTCTTTCCAACTGAGAGCGTTGCGCTCGTAGCAATAACCGGTGTTTGGGTGAAGAGATTCTCGCGCAGAACAGATGAGACATCCAGCGGTGCGAGATAGAGAGTTGAGAAGTTTGGCTCAAACCAAAGGACGCTGCCATCGCTATTTTTCAATAGTCTTTGGGCGGTTGTCTTTATCTCATTGACCGCGCCCTTTACTCGGGCTCGCTCGGCGATTGTGTCCGGATCGATGATCTCGTTATCGGCATTTATTGCAGCGATGACTGCTTCGGCCGCTTCTTTCACCTTTCTTATCGGTGCTGAGAGCTCATCCGGTAACTCAACAAGCCTTCGTTCCTCTTCGCTTCTACTTCGATAATCATTGCTGTAGCTATCCAACGCGTCGGCAAATGAATCTGCAGCTTTATCAAAAGCGTTGGCAAGTTTGCCGGGCATATGTTTACGGGCCATTGCAGCAGCCCGTGAGACTCTTCCGGCAGTTAATTCCTCTGTTACAGCTTGAGTGGTGCGGTCCATAAATTCATGGGCTTCATCGAGAATTACAGCATCACGCTCTGGAAGGATTGGATGTGAGTCAACAATCTCAATAGCCAAAAGCGTGTGATTGGTGACCACGATATCTGCGGTCTGGGCCTTAGCTTTTGCATTGACCGCAAAACATTCGCTTCCAAAACTACATTCATCAGCACCGACACACTCTCTTCCTGATGTGGAGTTTGCGAGCCAGACTCTGCGATCAACTTCGGGAGCGTCATCGCGATCGCCAGATATTTCTGGTTTAGCGGCCCACTCTCTTAACTTTCGGGCATCGCGCTCGAGCGATGAAATATCAACGAGAACTTCAGAGTCATGGCTATCGTCGCCGGCATTCATTTTCTGCAGGCAGAGATAATTACCAACGCCCTTGTAGACGGCGAAGGAAATCTCTCGCCCCAACTCTTCTTCGAGTGCCTCTTTTACTCTCGGTAAATCGCGCTCCACTAGCTGGCGCTGGAGAGCCAAGGTTGCGGTTGCAACTAGAACTCTCTTGCCATGCACCAGGGCAGGTACGAGATATGCGAGTGATTTTCCAGTGCCAGTGCCAGCTTGCACCAATAGATGGTGTCGATCAGAGAGAGCGTTGGCGACCGCTTCAGCCATGGCGATCTGGCCCTCACGAGGAGAGCCATCGATCGCGACAACGGCAGCGCCTAATGCGCTTCTAACTTTCTCAAGGCTCATTACTGAACCTTATGAGTTGGAGATGACCTTTAACTGATCAGGAGCAACCAGAGGTGGATCCGCAACCTTCGCAGACATAGCAAGCTCCAGAGGCGCGCATCTTGACTCCGCAAGTTACACAGAGCGGCGCATCGGACTTGATGCCAGCAATCTTCTCAAGTAGTTCTGTTGAAGAACCGATCTGAGATGTTGTCTGAGATGGTGCTGATTCGATCTTTACCTCAACTGGTTTTGCTTTAGCTTCAATTACTGGCTCAACAGTTGGCGCGGCAACCTCTTGAACCTGGGCATATTCACCGGTTTCTAGGGCGTTGGCGCGCTCGGCCGCAGAATAAATTCCATAGGCAGAGCGGACATCGTGAGGTAGGTAATCAAGAGCAAGGCGACGGAAGATGTAATCCATCATGGATTGCGCCATGCGAATATCTGGATCATCTGTCATACCAGCTGGTTCAAATCGAGAGTTCGTGAACTTCTGGACGTAGGTCTCTAGCGGTACTCCGTATTGGATACCAATTGAAACTGCGATTGAGAATGCATCCATGACTCCGGCAAGAGTTGAACCCTGCTTGCCAAGCTTTAAAAAGATCTCGCCGAGTTGGCCATCTTCGTAAGTTCCCGCAGTCATGTAACCCTCTGCGCCACCAACTGAGAAGGATGTGGTGCGAGACGGACGTGACTTAGGTAGGCGCTTACGAGTTGCTGGGGCTGGAGCGGCAACAGTGTTGCTCTCTTCTTTCTTGGTTGCCTTTGCATCAGATAGTGGTTGTCCGACCTTGCAGTTATCGCGATAGATCGCTATCGCCTTTAGGCCGAGCTTCCAACCTTCGTAATAGACCTCTTCAACATCTTCAATCGTTGCATCTTCAGGAAGGTTGACGGTCTTTGAAATTGCGCCAGAGAGGAATGGCTGGCAGGCGGCCATCATTCTCACGTGGCCCATCGGAGCAATTGAACGCGCTCCAAGTGCGCAATCGAAGACGTCGTAGTGCTCTGGCTTTAGGCCAGGGGCATCAACAACATGTCCGTTAGCGGTGATGTACTCAACGATTGCTTCGATCGTCTCATCCGTGTAGCCAAGCTTCTTGAGCGCTTGTGGAACGGTCTGATTGACGATCTGCATCGATCCGCCGCCAACGAGCTTCTTGAACTTAACGAGTGAGAAATCAGGCTCGATACCGGTGGTATCGCAATCCATCATCAATCCGATAGTTCCGGTTGGGGCGAGAACGGAGGCTTGGGCATTTCGCCAGCCATTTGTCTCACCGATAGATAGGCAGTTATCCCACTGCTTATTGGCCTCGGTCCAGACATCGCGATCCAAGGTTGAGATCGGCTTTGCCGAGAGTGAAGCGGCCTGGTGCTTCTTCATGACGCGGGTATGTGCAGCTGCGTTACGAGCATATCCATCGTATGCGCCGACGATGCCAGCGATTTCAGCTGAACGGCGATAAGAAGTACCAGTCATCAGAGATGTGATTGCGCCAGCGAGCGCACGGCCACCTTCGGAATCATATGCAAGGCCAGATGCCATCAAAAGTGCACCGAGATTTGCATATCCAATTCCAAGTTGGCGATAGGCGCGAGTTGTTACGCCAATTGCTTCAGTTGGGAAATCAGCAAAGCAGATTGAGATATCCATCGCCGTGATGATTATTTCTGTTGACTTAACGAAATTCTTAACATCAAATGAACCATCGCTCTTCAAGAACTTCATCAAGTTCAAAGAGGCGAGGTTGCATGATGAGTTATCGAGAGACATGTACTCAGAGCATGGATTCGATGCATTGATACGACCGGTCTCTGGGTTTGTATGCCAGTCGTTAATAGTGGTGTCATATTGAATTCCTGGATCAGCGCATGCCCAGGCAGCTACAGCCATTTTGCGGAAGAGCGCCTTTGCATCGATCTCTTCAATCACTTCACCAGTTGAGCGAGCGCGTAGACCAAACTTCGCGTCATTTTCATAAGCGCGCATAAACTCGTCATTAACGCGGACAGAGTTATTTGCGTTCTGGTACTGGACAGAGATGACATCTTTTCCACCAAGGTCCATATCGAAACCTGCATCGCGGAGAACGCGAATCTTCTCTTCTTCGCGAACCTTAGTGTCGATGAACTCTTCAACATCTGGATGATCGACATCAAGTACGACCATCTTTGCGGCGCGGCGAGTGGCTCCGCCTGACTTGATGGTTCCCGCGGAGGCATCTGCGCCACGCATAAATGAGACCGGGCCAGAGGCGGTTCCGCCTGAGCGGAGAAGCTCCTTTGAAGAGCGAATTCTGGAGAGATTTAGACCCGCGCCTGAGCCGCCTTTGAAGATCATGCCCTCTTCGCGATACCAGTTAAGGATTGAATCCATGGTGTCATCTACAGAGAGGATGAAGCAGGCTGAAACTTGTTGTGGCGCAGCGGTTCCAACGTTGAACCAGACTGGTGAATTGAAGGAGAAAATCTGGTGAAGGAGCATGTAAGTAAGTTCGTGCTCAAAGACTTCAGCATCTTGTGGAGTTGCGAAGTAACCAAATTCCTTTCCAGCCTTAGTGTAAGTAAGAACGACGCGATCAATTACTTGCTTTAGCGACCATTCACGGTTGTCATGTCCGACAGCGCCGCGGAAATATTTTGTGGTAACAATCGTCGAGGCGTTTACTGACCAGAAGTCAGGAAACTCAACGCCTTTCTGCTCGAATACGGTCTCGCCAGTCTTCCAATTTGATTGGACCACATCGCGACGCTCCCAGCTAACCTGGTCATAAGGATGTACGCCAGGAGTGCTAAAAACGCGCTCGATTTGTAGGCCTTTTCCAAGCTTGTTCTTCCCACCAGCTCGATTGATAACCGTGTCCGACATTCTCTTTTTCTCCATCTCTAGAAATCTTTAATTTTGTTTTTAAATCTCGTTACTGCTTTTTATTCATTTTTTAACTGCACATCTCATAACTACTTATCGGACAGATCACTTAAGTTGCGGGGAAGAAACTTGTTTATTCGACTCGGAGATTTTCTCTGAAGGCATAGCGCGGAGAAGTGCGATCTCGCCTTCAAAATCTTCAAGGGAGGAAAAGTTACGGTATACCGAGGCATATCGCAGGTACGCCACCTCATCTAATTCGCGTAGCGGTGAGAGAATCGCCATACCCACTTCTTGGGCCTCAATCTCGGCCTGACCGGTGGAACGGAGTGTCTCTTCAACGCGCTGCGCTAGAAGGGCTAAATCATCATCGGAGACGGGTCTGTTCTGGCAGGCCTTGCGGACGCCATTGATGACCTTTTCGCGACTAAATGGTTCAGCCGCGCCGCTCCTCTTGATGATCGAAAGAACAGCCGTTTCCTGAGTCGAGAAGCGAGAGCCACATCTAGTGCACTCACGGCGACGACGGATAGCCGTACCTTCATCAGCAGGGCGCGAGTCAACGACTCGAGACTCCTCGTTCCGACAGAAGGGACAGTTCACGGCGTGTCTTTCCTTTCAATACTGGGAATTTCCAGATTTTGGGTGTATCAGAGATTCGACTTCGAACCACTATAGGTGGAAGCCTATCGCTATTTCACCCCAATATCTAGGGGTAAGAGTAAAGCAAGGGTTGAGAGTTCGCAATATATATCGGCAGAGCTAGCCGCGTGTCGGGATATAAATCTTCTGACCCGCGACAACGTCTGGGCTCTTGAGGCGATTTACTTCGATCAACTCATCTACTAGATCACGCCTGTCCTCTGAACCACTTAGATTGGCAGCGATTGACCAGAGGCTCTCACCAGGTTTAACAGTGATTTTCACATATGGGGTCGTAGAGATGGAATCTTTAGAACCAGCGGTAGCCCCCGAAAAGAGCGAAAAACCTGCGAGAAGAAGAACGGAGAGAGATGTGACAACCGCCAGCCTTGCGAGGGCTCGACCTCGGGGGGTGAGGCGAACCTCTGAATGGCTATTTATGGGGGACGGATTAATTGCGATCGTCATCATTCTCTCCAGCTATTTCTAGCTCTACTTCTAGAACGACCGTTGAGAGCGGGGATACTCTTCGAACGTCTGTTCTAAAGAGAAAGGTACACCCCGCCACTGACATCGGCAAGTTTTTTTAGAACATTTGTTTGAAATACTCGTAAATTTGTTCTAAACTTCTGGCTATGACCCCCAAAATCTCAGAGCTCCCAGATGGCCCTGTCGATGAGAACGGCCTGACCTCCCGCCAATTAAAGATTCTCCAAGCAATCAAGAGCGCGATGGATGAGAAGGGCTATCCCCCTTCCATGCGCGAGATAGGTGAAGCGGCGGGACTCGCCTCCCCATCGAGCGTTAAGTACCAACTCGAGGCGCTTGAATCAAAGGGCTGGATCCGAAGAGATCCCTCTAGGGGTCGAGCGTTAGAAGTCCTGACCCCCGGCGATGAGAGATTTGAAGATATCAAGCCAGAAAAAACCCAAAACGTACCTCTGGTTGGCCGAATTGCTGCTG
Source organism: Actinomycetota bacterium (assembly GCA_046048255.1). Taxonomy (GTDB): domain Bacteria; phylum Actinomycetota; class Actinomycetes; order Nanopelagicales; family Nanopelagicaceae; genus MAG-120802. The sequence continues at coordinate 48,971 of JBJOGL010000006.1, forward strand.
GTGGTCCAATCCTTGCCGAACAGAATGTTGAAGAACTCTTCCCATTGCCCTCATCACTTGTTGGTGAAGGCGAACTCTTCATGCTTAAGGTGGTTGGCGACTCGATGGTTGATGCCGCTATCTGCGATGGTGATTATGTAGTTATCCGCGCCCAGAAAGATTGCAATAAAGGTGAGATTGTTGCCGCGATGATTGATGGCGAAGCAACTGTTAAAACTTTTTCAAAAAAAGATGGCCATGTCTGGCTCCTTCCAGCAAATGATAATTACGCACCAATCAATGGCGACAACTGCGAAATCCTTGGAAAAGTAACAGCCATACTTCGCTCGGTTCGCTAAACACGAACAAACTTCTCGAGTAGATGTGCAAGCGCGCCATCTACCCTGGCATGTAACGCAGTCCCCTCAGCAAGGTGTTCTTCGCGCAAAATCTCGCCCTCTTCATGTATCCGGCTAACTAAATCGCCTCGGTTATAAGGAATTAATGTTTTTACCTCGACCTTTGGGCGCGGCAGCGAAGCCTCAATTGCTCCTATCAGTGCATCAATTCCTGCTCCGGTGTGGACAGATACTGGATAGGCATCTGGCTCTTCTCTCATTACCAAGCGCATCATCTCGGGATCAGCAATATCAGCCTTATTTAGCGCAATAATCTCAGGGATTTTTTCGCCACCAATATCGCGAATGACTTCCCGGACTGCCTTTATCTGTCCGAGCGGATCTTGATGAGAGCCATCGACTACATGGACGACTAAGTCGGCGCCGGAGACTTCTTCCAAAGTTGACTTAAAGGCATCAATCAATTCATGTGGCAGATGCTTAACAAATCCAACTGTGTCGCTCAATGTATAGACCCTTCCATCGCGTGTTTCAGCTTTTCTCACCGTTGGATCAAGGGTTGCAAAGAGAGCGTTCTGCACCAATACGCCAGCGTTAGTCAGGCGATTTAGCAATGAAGACTTTCCTGCATTTGTGTATCCGGCAATCGCAACTGAGGGAATTGAGTTACGGCGCCTCTCTTGCCGCTTCGTATCTCGAGCAACTTTCATCTCGCCAATTTCGCGGCGCAATTTCGCCATCTTGTCGCGGATGCGGCGACGATCAATCTCAATCTTCGTCTCACCAGGACCCCGGCCACCGATACCACCGGCTCTCGCCGCCTGGCGCGAGAGGGACTCACCCCAACCACGAAGCCTGGGGAGCATGTAACTCATCTGAGCAAGCTCGACTTGGGCTTTACCTTCTTTGCTCTTTGCATGCTGAGCAAATATGTCGAGTATCAACGCGGTTCGATCAACTACTTTTACTTTGACCTTATCCTCCAGGTTGCGCAATTGACCCGGGCTCAACTCGCCATCGCAGATCACGGTATCTGCACCAGTTGATTTCACAACACCTTTTAGCTCGCTTACTTTTCCAGAGCCGATAAAGGTTGCAGGATCTGGTTTATCTCTTCTTTGAATCAACGCATCTAGGACTTGTGACCCAGCAGTCTCAGCGAGTGCCGCAAGCTCTGCCATCGAATTTTCAGCATCTTTAATGGTGCCCTGAGTCCACACTCCAACCAATACAACCCGCTCTAATCGAAGTTGGCGGTATTCAGCCTCCGAAATATCGGTTAACTCTGTTGAAAGTCCGATGACCCTTCGAAGGGCCTGTCGATCGCTTAGATCACGTTGTGTTGAATCAAATGAATCTGGAATGAAGATATCTGAATCAAATTCAGCCGCTAACTCCTCACTTTCCTCCAGGAGGCGATCTATCTCATCACTGCTAGAGCGCTCGCTCTCTCGCTTAGCCAAGGTAGCTACTCATTTCCACATCTTTCACAAGTACCGCGGGGCCAGTTAGAATTGCATTTGAATGTGGATCAATCTCAACCTCTAGGCGCCCGCCCGGTGGATGAATTACCCACTTGATGGGAAGAGATTTACCTTTCAAAATCGTGGCAGCTAGCGCCACGGCGCAGGTTCCAGTTCCGCAGGAGCGAGTCTCGCCTACCCCGCGTTCGTGAACCCGCATCGCCAATTCACCATTTTCGAGCACCTTAACAAATTCAACATTGACGCCCTCTGGGTAAAGCTCCTTTGGTCTAACGATTGGCTCATTTTTAAGGTCGCCAACCTCAGTTAAGTCATCAACAAAAACCACGGCATGCGGATTTCCAACGTTTATGTTGTAACCGCTCCAGGTCTTGCCATTAGAGAAAGCAGTCACGGCGCCTTCTTCCTGAACTACCGGGCCCATATTGACGGTGATGTCGCCGGATTCAGGAGCGCTTACAAATTTGGATCCAGCCCTAGTTTGAATTGGGAATATCCCAGCAGGTTGATGACCTCTATCTACAAGAAAACGCGCCATTAACCGAACACCATTGCCACACATTTCAGCTAGCGAGCCATCGGCATTTCGATAATCCATAAACCATTTACCGTCGCGCTTTACTATTCGGATTAATCCATCTGCGCCAATTCCGGTATCTCTATTGCAGATTGCTGCTGCGACGCGACTTGATAAATTGTTTGCATCTTCTGGATCAAAGACGAGAACGAAATCATTCTCGGTGCCATGGCCGTATGTGCCGATTAAGGAACTCATCGTTATCCGCTAATCGTAGATGAGAGAATCGCATCTAGCCGTTGCGCAGTATCGCCTTTGAGCCACTTGATTCGGTTATCGCGCGAGAACCAGGTCTCTTGCCGTCTTGCGTAGGCCCGAGTTGCTCGCTTTGTCTCCTCGAGCGCTTCAGCCTCACTCAGGTTGCCTGATAAGAAATTAATAATCTGGCTATACCCGAGGGCAGCCTTCGCGGTCTTACCTGAGGTAATTCCTAGATCCATCAATGAGCGAACTTCATCTACAAATCCCCGGCTCCACATTGACTCAACCCTTTTATCAATTCGTTCCTTTAAGTCATCCCGCTCCATCACCAAGCCATATTGCTCAGCGCTGGGATAGTAAGTTGCGCCGGCTCGAGGAAGGTTTGC
>JBJOGL010000007.1:0-42864 GCA_046048255.1 Actinomycetota bacterium
GATCGTTTCTGGGTTAGCGATAACAACGATGCCCTAGCGCGGCAACAGATTCAACGTTGGACGATGCAGTTCATGCCACCAGAACTACTCGGAACCCATATTGGTCCAACTCCCGGGCATCAAACAGGGCGCGAACTATCGCTATCTTTCCGTGCGATTACAGCGCTCTTTGGCCATGCAGGAATTGAATGGGATATCACCCAATTAATTGATTCCGAATTGATTCAATTGAAGAAATGGAGCGATTACTACAAAACAAAGCGCTCGCTACTTCACACCGGGAAGATGATTCGTGTTGATTATCCAGACGAGAACCATTATCTCCATGGCGTCCTTGGTGATAACGAGGCAATCTTTGCATTTGTTCAGCTTCAACCAATAAAGACATCACATGCACCTAACCTGCGATTTACTGGCTTATCAAGAGATAAGACTTATCGAATTAAATGTGTAGAGTTAGCTGGAAAGACAGGGATGATGCTGATTCAGCCGCCTAAATGGGTAGTCACCGGCATTGAGGCTAGTGGTGCAACCTTGATTGAAATTGGATTAACGGCACCGATTCTGCAGCCAGCGCAAGCGCTTTTAATTGAGATTGAGGCTATTTAGCCCAATCAAGAGTGCGTTCGATTGCTCGTTTCCAATTGGTAAGTCCGCTTGTCGCCAGAACTGAACCGGGATTAGCTTTCCATCGGCGCCCTTCTTGCCAATTGGCTCTTAGTTGAGTTTTGTCTTTGTAGAAACCAGTCGCTAATCCTGCAGCGTAGGCAGCTCCTAAAGCGGTCGTCTCAATGACCTTTGGCCTGACTACATCAATCTGCATGATGTCGGATTGCATCTGCATACAGAGTTCATTTGCGGTAATTCCACCATCAACTCTCATCTCAGGAAGTTTGACTCCGCTATCAGATTGCATCGCATCAAGTACATCGCGAGTCTGATAGCAGATTGCTTCGAGAGCGGCCCTAGCAAGATGCGCCTTGGTTGCTGCTCGCGTCAAGCCAACAACAACGCCCCGAGCATCATTTCGCCAATATGGTGCGAAGAGTCCAGAGAATGCAGGGACGAAATAAACACCACCGTTATCGTCTACCTGTTTTGCCAGTCCTTCAACATCCGGAGAACTTTTTATGATTCCTAGTTGATCGCGTAACCATTGGATTGCCGAGCCGGTTACTGCAACAGAACCCTCAAGCGCATACCGGGCCTTCTCAGATCCAAACTTGAAACAAACGGTAGTCAATAGTCCGTTCTTAGAGCGCACAATTTCTTCGCCAGTGTTTACAAGTGCAAAGTTTCCGGTTCCATAAGTCGTCTTTGATTCGCCCCGCTCAAAGCAGGCTTGGCCAACCATGGCAGCCTGTTGATCACCAAGTATTCCGGCAATCGGAACCTCGGCGCCAAGTGGCCCACTTGCAAGGGTCTTGCCATAAATTTCTGAGGAAGATCTAATTTCAGGCAAAATTGAGCGCGGAACCTCAAAAATCTTTAATAATTCTTCATCCCAATCGAGAGTTTCGAGATCCATTAAAAGAGTGCGGCTTGCATTAGTGACATCTGTTATGTGGACGCCGCCGGTTAGGTTCCAAACCAACCAGGAATCGATTGTTCCAACCAAAGCTCGAGAGTTGGCAAGCGCATCTTTGACGGCTGGAACATTATTGAGAAGCCAGTTCATTTTGCTTCCCGAAAAATAAGGCGCTATGGCAAGGCCCGTTTTATAGATGACTTTTGACTTAATTTCTTCAGAGAGCGAAGCGAGAAATTCTTGCGTTCTGGTGTCTTGCCAGACAATTGCATTAGAGAGGGGTTTACCACTCTCTTTATCCCAGATAACCGTGGTTTCGCGCTGGTTGGTGATTCCAATTGCGGCTAGTTCGCTACCTAAAATTCTGGCGTTCTTCAGCGCGCCGGTTATAACCTCCTCAGTCCGTTGCCAAATCTCAGCTGCATCATGTTCGACCCAACCGGCTTGGGGAAGGATCTGTTGATGTTCTAATTGGTGCTGGCCCACTATGGAACCTGATTGATCAAAGATTATGAAACGGGTCGAGGAGGTTCCTTGGTCGAGGGAGCCGATAAAAGACATAAGCCGTATCCTACGCGGGTGAGAGTTTTATCCTCAGAGTTAAGTCCGAGCGCTCGCAACGATGCCATCAAGAGCCTGCGCGAAGATCAATTCGACATCTTGGTCATCGGTGGTGGAATCAACGGAGTCGGAATCGCCCTTGATGCGGCCTCTCGAGGATTGAAGGTGGCTCTCGTTGAAATGGCCGACTTTGCCTCAGGAACTTCATCTCGGTCATCGAAGTTGATTCACGGCGGACTTCGCTATTTAGAACAATACGATTTCAAGTTAGTTCGAGAGGCGCTCCAAGAGCGTGAATTGATGGTAACTACTCTTGCGCCGCACCTAGTTAAACCTGTCTCATTCCTATATCCGCTCACTGAAAAGTTCAAAGAGCGCACATATGTAGGTGCGGGCATGGCTCTCTATGACGCGCTGCGCGGCTTCAAGCGTGCGTTGCCATGGCATAAACATATTTCGCAACGAGAGTTGAGTGAGATTGCGCCTTCGCTACGACTAGATCTGATAACGGGTGGCTACCAATACTTTGATGCTCAAGTTGATGATGCAAGACATACCATGATGATTGCTCGTACAGCGGCGAAGTATGGAGCCGTAATCACTACCCGCACTTCTTGCAAGCAACTAATCAAGAATGGCCGGCGAGTTGAAGGTGCGGTCATCCAAGATCTAGAGAGCGGTACCGAATTCGAAGTAAGGGCCAAGTCCACGATTATGGCGGCCGGGGTTTGGACTGATCCGCTCTATGAATCTTTTGGTGTAAAACCTGGATATCGAGTTCGAATGTCCAAGGGCGCTCATATTGTTGTTCCTGGCGATGCGATTAAGTCGACCACCGGTGTCATAATCAAAACGGACCTTTCCGTTCTTTTCATTATTCCTTGGGGCGATAAGTGGATTGTTGGTACTACCGATACTGACTATGAATCTGATCGATCTAGCCCACTAGCCTCAAGAGAAGATGTGAACTACATACTTGCTCAAGCAAATCGAGTTCTCGAACCAAGGTTGAGTCGTTCTCAAGTAATCGGAGTTTTCGCTGGGTTGCGGCCACTTGTCTCAACTGATCCAGATTCACCAACTACTGAGTTATCCCGAGAACATGTTGTTGATCATCCAGTGCCAGGATTTGTAACAATCGCGGGTGGAAAATACACGACTTACAGAGTCATGTCGGAAGATGCCGTTGATACCGCGGTCAACGATCTAAAACGTATAGTTCCAGAATCATGCACTGAAACGCTCGCCATAGTTGGTGCGGATGGATACTCGGTACTGCTCAATAAAGCAGATGAACTGGCAAAGGAATACGGCATCTCTAAGGTAACTATCGATCATTTATTGAATAGACACGGCGCTCTATTTTCAGAAGTTCTTGAACCAGCTCTCACTAACAGATCTTTATTGGATCCTCTAATTGATGAACTCCCATATCTCAAGGCTGAAATTCTCTACGCCGTTACCCATGAAGGTGCCCGATCTGTCGATGATGTGCTCTCGCGGCGCACGCGGATAAATTTTGAAGCAAAGGATCAGGGATTGGGTGCGGCCAAGGAAGTTGCCTCAATAATCGGAGGAGTTTTAGGTTGGAGCGCTGCTCAGTCCAATGAATCAATTAAGAATTATGAAGAACTAGTTTTAGTACAGAACGTAGCTCTCACCAAGACGCTTTCAGAGACGGCTTAAACTCTTAAGTTAATTTCTGATTTGACCTTTGCAAGTGTCCACTGGTGGAGCGACTGGGCGCGGGGTCGGTGGAGGTTTGGGAGTTGGTTCTGGGCCCTGTATCAATTCAAAAGTAATTGGTTGATCAGAGCGCGAGTGGGTGCCTGTCTGATCAACATAAATGACGTCTCCGAAGATAGTTCCAGCAGGGAGTTTTCGAAGTTTTAGGGTCCAGACTCCGGCCGCATCTCTGATTGGAGTTTGATCGACCCGAGAGGCAGGGTCGTTGGCTAACTTAAAAGCGACAGTTCCAGTCACGACCGGTTCGTTGTTTGGTCGACGCACTTCAACTTTTACCAAGGTGTTTTTGTCAGTGGTTGATGACTTTACGTCCGTTATTAGCATCGTAGTCGGCTCATTTACTGGTAATAAGTCGCTAGATTGTGGACTCCAAGCGCCGCGTGTTAGTTGCAAAAAGGAAGTCGCATCGCCGCGGAAAACATTTAGATCGATGCGCGAGGACGCAACTCCGTAACGTTTACCAACGCCACACGATGAGTATTGCCAGATTTGCCATAGGGAAGAGCAATTACTTGTGCTCCATGAATGGACGAAGCAGCCAAAAACCTTCCGGCCCGGCTCAGCGACTGGGTCAGCTGGGTCAATTCCATACTGCGCTTTCCAAAGCGGATATTCGCGCAATTTCTCACTTCGGACCATCGCCTGTTCCAGGAAAGTCGGATACGAGTAAAAGATCGGCTTTCGACCGGTCTTTTCATACATGGTTTCCATCCAAGTTTCCGCAAATAGAGTTACTAGTTTCTTTGGAGCACGTTTGGTGCAAACTGAACCAGAATATGCAACACAACTATTCTCAAGATCTAATGCATAGGGAAGGTCTCGCTCGGTATAGCCACCCAGACTTGATAAGCGCCAAATTGCCTTCTGTGCTTGCGCTTGTGCATCTCTAATTACTGCTTGACGACTCGTTGTGTTGGGCAAAATTGTGTAGTGATAGTAGCCAGTAAATAAACCGGCAGCTTGGGCTGAATTTCTGTTCATAAGGAGATACTTCAAGGCAAGGGCATCTGCGTCATCGCGAGTATCAGAGGCTTTGATAATTACAAAGCGAATTCCAGCGTTGTACATCTTCACAAAATCAATTGGCTTATCACCTGGATGTTGCCATCGGCTTACATCGGTCCCATGAATTCTTCCGCCTGGACCATTTAGCGCTATTAAATCCTCAGGAGCTGTTACCTGGGGAACCTGCTTCACAGTAATCGATCTAGTTCTGGTTGTGAAATTTTCACGACCAATAGTCACGCGGGCTCGATATGTTGCCTCGGTCGCAAGTGCAGTTATGTTGGTCTGAATTTTCCAAGCGCCACTCGAAGTTGATTTGGTACGAAGCCTGGTGTCAGTCCAACCATTTTTGAGTTGTACATCAATTCGAACCACAGCGTTCTTCACTCGGGGTTTGATAAGGCCATGAAATGAGAGCTTTGACTCGGGGTACCCAGGAGTTTGCGCCAAGAAAAATGAAGAACTTACAGTTGCGGCCTGTGCGTTTGGAAGAAACCAAGTTGCTGTAGCAATAGAGAGAATTACAGCAATTAGTCGAAGCGTTTTCACGGCGCAATTATGTCTTTATTGCTTGAGATTCGAGGTAATGAAGCGCCCGTGGCTATTCTTAGACGGTGCTGAATTTTGCAACAGAGCTAATTGAGAGTATCGGCGTCGTCGGCGCGGGAATCTTTATCGCAATAGAGTCAATTGTTATTCCGCTACCTTCAGAGTTGGTACTTCTATTGTCGGGATTCAATGTTTCTATCGGCGAATTCTCATTTTTATCTGTGTGGATTGCCACAACGTTCGGATCGCTAGCCGGTGCTTATTTTCTTTATGGAATCGGATTTGCTGTTTCCCGCGAGGGCATCGATCGGCTGGTGAATCAATTCGGAAAATTTGTTGGGATAAAGCAAAGCGATGTTGACTCAGCTTTTCGCTGGTTTGAGAGATATGGAACATTTGTTATCTTCTTTGGCCGACTGATTCCGCTGATCCGCTCTCTAGTCAGCATCCCCGCCGGTTTAGCAAAGATGAATCTAGCCCGCTTCTCGCTTCTCACAGCGGCTGGAAGTGGAATCTGGAATGCGCTTTGGATATCGATTGGAGTACAACTAGGAGATAGATGGCGCGAAGCAGAAGGTTGGGCTAAATATCTTGATTATGCTGTCTATGCAATAGTACTTCTTATTGCAGTCTTGCTACTTTCAAAATTGATTAAGCGCCGCGGCACTAGCGCTAATTAGTCTCTGCGACCGCGATTTGAATTCCGAAGATATCCTTTAAAGTTTTCTCTAGAGCAGGGCGAAATCTCTCATGACGCACTTGCGAATAATCATGTCCACCGGAGAACTTATTAGGGTCTGAGAAGTCCATCGTCAAAACACCCGCGTCGTATGAAACTAATCGACCATCGAAATAAGCGAGCCAAGCTACTCGATCAGTTCGTTCAAGTTCATCCAAGACTTCGTTCCAGCGCGCCTTAATCTCTGATAACTGCAGTGCCTCGGTCAAGTAAACCTCTTACTCTTCGTGAACGATTTCCTCAAAGACATTAGGACTTGTGGGGCAGGTAGGGCTCGAACCTACGACGACCGGATTATGAGTCCGGGGCTCTAACCAACTGAGCTACTGCCCCCTGTGTTCGATTAGTCAGCGCCCGATAATACTCACTTCAATTCGGGGCGATTTACAAACCAATCTAGCGCGCTCGGGTTTGCGAGCGCATCGCGATTTCTTACCTCACGACCATTGATTAAATCGGTGACCGCCAGCTCGACCAATTTGTTGGACTTTGTTCGTGGAAGTTCAGGGGCGGCGATCATCACATCTGGGACGTGCTTTGGACTCGCTTGATTTCGCAGCGCTATCTTCAACCGATTCTTGAGCTCATCATCAAGTGTCGCTCTCTCATTCAATACGAGAAACAGGACTACTCTGGAATCGTTATCCCAATCTTGGGATACAGCCATCGCCTCTTTTACTTCCGGAAAGGTTTCGACAACTCGATAGATTTCAGCGGTACCAATACGCACTCCTTTTGAATTCAAGGTTGCGTCACTTCGACCATACATCAGAAATCCACCGTTTTCAGTAATTGCAGCGAAGTCTCCATGCGTCCAGACATCGTCGAAGCCTGAGAAATATGCCGAGCGATATCGAGAGCCATCCTCATCTCCCCAAAATCCGATTGGCATCGAGGGAAATGGTTGTTCGCAGACTAGCTCGCCTTTCTCATTGGTATCCGCTTTGCTTCCATCCTGTTGGTAAACGTTCATCGCAAGACCTAGGCATGGACCCTGGATTTCCCCACGATGAACTGGCAACGTCGGAACTCCCATAATGAAGCACCCACAAATGTCGGTTCCGCCGGAGAGCGAGACTAAGTGAATTCCGGGTTTTGTGGATTGATAGAGAAAATCGAAACTCTCCGGGGCAAGAACGGAGCCAGTCGACATCAGTAATCTGATTCTTGATAAATCATGTTTACTCTTCAAGTCGACCTCGGCCTTGCGGAGAGAGTCTGCATATTTTGCAGAAAAACCTAGTGCGGTGACTTCATGTTTGGCGGCTAGTTCAAAGAGACGATCGACGGTAGGAAATGCTGGACTTCCGTCGTATAGGACGATTGAGGATCCAGTTCCCAAAGAAATGAGAAGCCAATTCCACATCATCCACCCGCAAGTTGTGTAGAAGAGAGTTCTATCTTTTGAAGATAACTCAAGATGGAATTTGTATTCGGCCCGTAACTTAAGTAGGACTCCTGCTGCTCTATGAACAATGCACTTTGGTTTACCTGTTGTACCACTTGAGAATAAGACGAATCCAGGGTGATCAAAGGGAAAACGCTCATAGTTGAGAGGAGATCCAATGTGAGGAGTTAGCCAATGGTCCCAGTCCTCATACTGACTCTTCGTACCATTGCGATGAACTACAACTATCTTTTCTAATGTTGGTAGCCCCGCTGCGATCTCCTCAATTTTTCCAACACAATCGAACTTTTTTCCGTTGTAGTTATAACTCGAGCACGCCAAGAGAAATTTTGGCTGAATTTGTCCGAATCGATCATGCACTGCGTTTGGTGCAAAGTCTGGAGAAGCGGTGCTAACAACGGCACCGATACTCAACGCTGCAATAGCTAGGATGGCAGCTTCTGAATTATTCGGTGTCCATGCAACTACTCGATCTCCAGGTGCTATTCCGATAGCTCTTAGAGCAGCGGCACAGGCAGCCACCGATGAGCGAAGTTGGCCATAAGTAATCTCGCGAAAGGTGGATGACTCGTCTACTTCAACGATTGCGACTTCATTATCCGCGCCGTAGGCGAGGAGATTCTCCGCCACATTTATCTCGGCGCTTTGGAAGAATTTTGCATCTGGAAAATATTCAGAGGGTGAAAAAGCGTGATCGCCTTTATTGCCAATAAGTCCGCAGATATCCCAAGCTCGACTCCAAAATTCCCCGATATTCTCGATGCTCCACTTGTGGAGTTGCCAATAATCTTTTATCTGGAGTCCTAATTCTCGATTTACAACATCAATCAAGGATTGGATAGAACTTGATTTGGCCGAAGACTCTGAGGGCCGCCAGAGAATCGGTTGCATCTAAGCTTTAACGTTGGGAGTCTTAGATTTGTTCGTCAGATAGCGAAGTCGAATTCGGTAATAAGCCCCAGAAATTCCCCCCGGGGAGAACATCACTATGAAAATGAAGATCATGCCGAGTATGAATACCGGCTCTTCTAGCGGTCCGCCAATGAACTTAGGAAGTCCATCTAAGAATCCACTTTGGGTCAGATCTTGAAGACGCGTTTGAGATATCGAGTAAATCACGCCACCGAGTACGGCTCCCCAGCGCGAGATGGCTCCGCCAAGAATTACCATCAACAGAAGCGAAATAGTGGTATTCGCTTCTGCATAACGAGGCGCCGCACTTCCAGACGCAATCAACATTCCTACTCCTATGATTGAGGCAAGAGCCGCAGCTACCGTGAATGAAAGCAATTTAAAGCGAGAACCATTAAGACCTAGAACCGCAACTCGAGTTTCATTATCCCTAAGGGCTGCGAAAACTCGACCGGCCGGAGATTCTGTAACCCACCAAACAACGGCATAAGTCAGAATAAGAATTGCAATTGATAACCAGAAAATGTAATGAGTATTTGCAACTCCAACAAAAATCGATGGGATTCCATCTGCGTTAAGCGGAAGACCATTTTCTGCATTTGTCCAACCGCCTACATTTCTGTTTATGATTACATGTCCCGCTTCGCCGAATGCAAGTGTGACCATGGCGAAAGCGATTCCTCTTGTTCGCAAAGCAGCGCTCCCTACAAGAATCGCAAGAACTACCGTGAATACGAGTGCACCGAAAGTGGCCATCCAAAGGGACCAGCCAGCTCTATTGATGAGAATTACGCTTACGTAGGCGCCACTAGCGAAAAAGAGTGCGTGGCCAAAAGAGAGAAGTCCGGTATATCCAAATATCAAGTCATAAGACAATGCAAGCGCACCATAGAGCAGAGCTACGGCGATGGTTTGCTGAAAGCCGGCGCTCCGAAAAAGATCAACGGGTAATAAGGGAATAGCGATGAGGAATGCAAGGAGTGAAAAGAAAAGATGTCTTGAATATTTCCAGCGCAACATTAGTGGGCCACCTTGCCTAGCAATCCTTGTGGGCGGACGATAAGAACAAGAGCCAGCAAGATGACAACAACAAAGTCTCCGAGGCCCGGGGCGTAATAGTTTACGTATTGACGTGAGATTCCGATAAGTAGTGCTGCAAGAGCGCTTCCGCCGAGAGATCCCATGCCACCCACAACTACAACAATGAATCCATAAATCAACCATGTACCCGAAAAGTAGGGCGAGACTCCGCCTGAGTATCCAGCAATCAAAACTCCACCTACTCCGGCTGCAAGGCCGCCCAGGAAGAAGACTGTGCTAAATGCCAATTTGACGTTTATACCCAGCGCTTGAACCATGGTCCGATTCTCGACTCCAGCGCGAATTACCAATCCGATTCGGGTGAATCTAAGAATCACGATGAAGAGAATCAGCATAAGCAACGAGACGCCTATGTAGAGCAGTCGATCCACCGGTATAAAAGCATCGCCGATTTGAATTGCGTTGTACCACCAAGTTGGAGTCGGAAGAAGGAGTGGATCATGCCCAAACCAGCCACCGAGCATTGCAGCTGCGACAAGGCTTACTCCAACCGTAACCAGCGCCTGATCAATGTGTCTGTTGTAAAGACGCTTGATAACGAGCTGCTCGACCAGTAAAGCAAAAAGTCCGCCGGCAATACCGCCCATCAGAATGGTTAGCGCGAAAGAGAGATTCGAAGCTACCGGAAAGAGTTTGACGGCAAACCAATAGCCGGCAAATGCACCGACAGATAAGAAAGCTCCGTGTGCAAAATTTAAAACTCCCATCAGGCCGTAGATGAGCGAGAGACCGCAGGCTACGAGGAAGTAGAGGGCTCCTAGCCCGATACCAGTTATTCCGATCAATAAGAATGTATCCACTAGTGACCTCGCACGCTAACTCCTAAGTGACGATGCACAAACTCTTCATCATTGAGGTTTTCAATTCCACCAGAAAAGACAACGGTGCCTTGATCCATAACAACTATGTCTTTAGCAATACGACGAACTAAGGCGAGATTCTGTTCAACGATTAGCATGGTCGTATTTGCTGCGATTCTGGCGAGCGCATCTGCAACCTCAGTAACGAGGCGTGGAGCCAGTCCTTTGGTCGGCTCATCAACGAGGAGGATTTGGTTTTTATTTAGAAGCGCTCTAGCAATCGCAACCATTTGTTGCTGTCCGCCGGAGAGTGTCCCTGCCCGCTGGTTGGCTCGTTCTTTTAGCTCCGGAAAAAGAGAAAATGCGAGATCGTAATTGGGATCTTCATCTAATTCAGCTAAAGAGAGGTTTTCTTTCACTGATAGCGAAGCGAATATTTCACGGTCTTCAGGGATGTAGCCGATACCACTCTGGACAATTCGATAGGTCTGTTCTTTAGAGATGTTTCTATCTGCCAGCTGAACCTTTCCGGTGTGAGGGTATATTCCAAGAATTGCCTTCAAAGTGGAGGACTTTCCAACACCATTTCGTCCCAATAGAGCTGTTACTGAATTAGCTCGGACATCGAAGCTGACTCCTTTGAGAATCTGTGATCCACTGATCTCGACACGTAAATCTGTAACAGAGAGTGCACTCACAGCGATTGTCCTAAATAAGCGCTCTGAACTGTTGGATTATTCATGACATTTTCAGGTGTGTCACAGACGAGCAATTCTCCGTAGTTGAGTACAGCAATTCGGTCCGCAAGACCCAGTACTACTTCCATGTGATGCTCAACAATCAAAACAGTTTTGCCATGAACAGTTTTTAGAGATCTAATGATTTCGACTAGCCCGGGAACGTTTTCAACAGCCATTCCTGCCATGGGTTCATCGAGCAGGACCACATCTGATTTTGCAGCTAGAACGATAGCTATCTCCAACCTTCGTTTGTCACCATGAGCAAGCGAGCCTGCAATCGACAGCGCTTTTGCACTAAGCCCCACCATCTCAAGACATTTGTGGGCATTAGCCAGGACATCAGGAAACTTGTATGCGTTTCTTCGTAAATCCATTGAGTTTTTTGTTGCGGCATGTGCGGCTAAACGAACATTTTCAAGGACGGTGAGATTTGTGAAAACACTTGAAGTTTGAAATGTGCGCGCAATTCCGGCCCGAGCTCGCTGAGCAGGAGAATACCTAGTTATGTCCTGGCCATTGAGGGCAATTGACCCACGAGTTGGAGCTCTTAGACCTGATAGTAGATTGAATAAAGAAGTTTTTCCGGCGCCATTGGGTCCGATAATTCCTAAGATCTCATTTTTAGCCACCTTAAGTGAAATCGCATCAAGAATCTTTGCGCCACCAATCGATAGGGAGAGATCATCCACTTCTAATGCGAAGCTATTTGAACTCAATTTCACTCAATTCGCTAGAAATAAATTTCTTCGTCTATTTTAAGTTGAGCAGACGGAGCTGGAAGGTTGCTCCGTCTGCTCTAACTCTTGAAATAGTTCCTTAAGCCTTGACGTTAAATATCGTCTTGACTAGTGATGGCTGATATGAGCCATCTGCTGCCTTTGATAGCGCAGCCAGGAACATTGGCTGGATCAGATAATGCTTAGTCTTATCCACCGTAATCCGACCTTTTAAGCCGATAAAGGAGAAACCTTCAAGGTTCGTGATTGCCTTATCGACGTTGTACGAAGCCGTATTTCCGCGGAGAGCGCGGATAATCATTTGAGCTGCATTTACCCCATCTGGCGTGAAGAGCCCTTCTTTTTTACCGCTCTCTGCGTAGTCAGACGCCAAAGTTGAAGCCAGGTTCGACTTACCTACTCTAGGGAAATAGCTGCTAGTTAGAACCGCATTTGCGCCTTCGAAGATTGCGCCCATAACGTTATATGTAGCCACATCGGCAAGTCCTGTTACGGGGCGAGATACTTGGAAGACACCTTGCTGGCGAAGTGATGTGAACATCGCAGCTGAGTTCAGAGTGTTTGACCAGGCGATGAAAATGTAACGAGCCTTTGCATCTGCCGCTTGTTTAGCAAATGGTGTGAACTCAGTAGTAGTCATCGGAACTTTGATCTCTTGGAAGGTGGCACCCTGGGGAGCGAGGTACGCCTTAGCGGCGGCGATATTTCCAAGACCGAAAGCATTATCTTCGACAAATAGAAGGACTTTTTGTCCTCTCATAGGACGAAGACCTGCAAGAGGTGCGAAATCTTGCAGCGAAGTATTTCCAGAACGGAACACATACTTGTTGGCCGCAGTTGTGATTCCATCGTTCTTAGCCGGACCGGATATATATAGCGTCTTATTCTGTTGAGCAAGGGGTGCGAGCGCAAGAGCGATTGCAGATGAAGCTGTTCCTGCGATTATGTTATGTCCACTTCCAACCAACTCTTTGAAAGAGGCTATCGCTGAATCTGGAACGCCACCATCATCTTTCTTCGTAAGAACAATTTTTGCGCCCTTAACCTTCATGGTGCCCTTAGTAAAGTGATTAAGGCCCCACTCGAGACCATCAACATAGGCGTCACCGTAGGACTTAAGGGGTCCTGATGTTGAGGTAATGACGCCGATCTTTATATCCGCGGGAGCAGAGCTCGCGGGTGCAGCAAGCCCGATCGGGGTTGCTACTGCGATTGAGAGCAGTGCGATACCAACTCTCTTCAACTTGCTGTTCTTCATATTTCTCCTCGAATTAGTGGTTCGACGAGGGATCGAACCTCATACCCAGTCTAGTTTTGAGTGTGGCGAAACTGAATAGAGGCCAATGTGCGCCTAGTAACAAATTTGTATAGTTCCGCTATGGCGCGGGTAACGCAGGCAAAGCTCCCTGATGAGGAGTTTTCAGTTCCAGTTTCCGGTGGTGACCTAGCTGTGGCTCGGTTTGGTAGCGCTAGCGGAAAGCCGTTATTAGCAATTCATGGGATAACTAGTTCTAATCGAGCTTGGCAATCCTTCGCAGTTGCCATGGTTCCGGCTGGATACACGATTTACGCTGTCGATCTTCGAGGGCGAGGGAGAAGTAACACCCTCCCGGGGCCTTTCGGGATGGAAAACCATGGAAGAGATATGGTGAGAGTTCTTGACTTTCTCAAGCTAGATCGAGTCGATGTGGTTGGACACTCAATGGGAGCGTTTGTCGCAGTTGCGCTTTTAGGATTAAATCCAGAGCGAGTCAGTAGAACAATCCTTATAGATGGTGGACTTCGTTTGGCATTGCCACCTGGGTTTACCGTAGAAATGGTTCTTCCGCTAGTGCTAGGACCGGCTTTGGCGCGCCTGCAAATGGAATTCTCTTCCAAAGACGATTATCGAAATTACTGGAAACCTCAAGCTGCCTTTGTGAAAGGTTGGTCGTCGGCCCATGATGAATACTCTGATTATGATCTAGTCGGCGAGGCTCCAAGATTACGCCCAGCTACAAATGCTGCGGCAGTAGAGCAAGATTCAAGAGACTTGTTTGAACAAGAACTGATAGATCGAACTTTGCGAAATTTGTCCGAAGACGTTCTAATGTTGCGCGCGGTACGTGGTTTACAGAATGAAGATACTCCACTTTATCCGCAACAAGTTTTAGATGTGCTCTTGCCAAAATATCCGAGAGTCAAAGTTGTCACGGTAGAAGATACAAATCATTATGACATTTTGCTCGACCAAAATGGCGCTGATAAGTGCGCTGAGATCGCCTTTGGTGTTAAGCCATGAAGCAATTGGAAGGAAAACGAGCTCTAATCACGGGATCGCTTCGAGGTATTGGATTTGGAATTGCGGAAGTGTTTGCGCGCGAAGGTGCCGAAATCGTGCTACATGGGCTTGGCGATGATGTCGCAATTTCTGCTGCTAAGAACCGAATCGGAGAATTGGGCGCCTCAAAAGTAGAGGTTTTCAACCATGACTTACGAGATTCCAAAGCTATCGAATCATTGATGCGCGAAGCTATGAATTTGGGAGCGATTGATATCCTCGTCAATAACGCTGGCATTCAACACACTGCTCCCACCGCTGAAATGCCGCCAGAAAAGTGGGACGAGATAATTGCAATTAATTTAAGTTCTTCCTTTCACACCATGCGAATTGCGCTTCCAAAGATGGCCGAAAGAGGATTCGGAAGAGTTATAAACATCGCTTCTGTGCATGGTCTAGTTGCTTCGGTCGCGAAGGCTCCTTATGTTGCTGCAAAACATGGTCTTGTTGGAATGACAAAAGTCGTTGCGCTTGAATATGCAAATGTCGGAAGTCGAGAAAGCGGTGGCGTTACTGTCAATGCAATCTGTCCGGGCTGGGTCGAAACAGCTTTGATCGAGAGCCAGATTCAAGCGCGCGCAGATAAATTTAACGGTGATCGCGTACAAGGAATTGCCGATTTGCTAAGTGAAAAACAGCCGAGCCGTCGACTTTCTTCCCCATCGGATATAGGGGAACTTGCACTCTGGATATGCAGTAAATCTGCGCATAACGTGACTGGAACCGCCATCCCAGTGGACGGTGGTTGGACGGCTCAATAATTAGCCGTTCGTTTCTTTTGGCTGTTTATCCAATGCCATTGCCCCTGGATTTGGCGATAAAAAAAGTGCAAAAAGAGTTATGACAAGTAAACGTAAAAGAGAAGTTTCAGTCACAGGATAGAAGGTACTGAAGATGCTGAATATCTTTGAGGTGCTTCTAAAAATTGCGACTTTCCCGCGACAAATACCTTTAGTTGCATGTTTCTCTTGATAACCTCGTGAAATGAAACTTCCTCAAAAATTCCTGATAATCGCCATTTCCGTGACACTTCTCGGCATTTCCACTCCGGCTAAGGCTGAGTTCAGCTACGCATATCCAGTTTCGGGCTGTAAGACAGAATTTCCTTGGTACCACCATGATTATCCGGCTGCTGATATCAAGGCGAGGATGGGTTGTGCCTTTGTCGCGCCGATCGGTGGCGTGGTGCAAGATGTAAGTCGAAAAGATTTGTGGAGCGGCAAGACCAATTTGGGTAAGGATCGTGGGGGACTATCAGTTTCGATAATTGGCGATGATGGTGTTCGCTATTATGGATCGCATCTCTCTAAAGTTGAAGTTGGAATTGAGCCGGGAGTTCGCGTTGAAATAGGTCAGAAGTTGGGTGAAATCGGAAGAACTGGAAGCGCTCGCGGAATCCCACGGCCTCATCTTCATTTTGGAATTTCGTATCAAACCGAGCCCGGTGATTGGGAAATACGACGCGGCGCCATCAAACCTTGGAAGTTTCTAGCGGCTTGGAAAAAAGGTGAGAACCTTTCTCCGGTAAAAGCCGTAACTCGGGCGAAGAAGCGGGCGGAAAATAAAAGCTAGTAAATAAAAAGGCCCCGGGTCTCCCCGAGGCCTTTTTGAAGAAAGTGGATTTAGTTAGCAACCACTTGGTCAGCCTGTGGGCCCTTTGGACCTTGGATGACTTCGAATGAAACGGACTGTCCCTCATCGAGTGACTTGTAGCCATTTCCCTGAATTGCCGAGTAGTGAACGAAGACGTCCTGTCCGCCGCCATCTACTGCGATGAAACCGAAACCCTTTTCAGAGTTGAACCACTTTACTTTGCCTGTTGCCATGTAGCTATATTCCTTCAGTCTTATTGGGACAAACGAGATTTTCTAGCTTGTCAGTCTTCCCGTCTTCCAGACCAAACAAGCACAAGCAAGCGGTATACGAAAAGCGTTGGACTAAGGGCAAGCCTACCTTGATTAATTGACGACAGAGACCCCCGATACAGAACTATGGACAACAACGAATAAAGAGGTGAGGATTGCCTTCTGCAGGTGGGCTGGGGAAGGTCGCATCTGCCGGATAGATGCGGCTTGCTACCTCAAGGAGCTGCTTATGAAGACGTTGCCGAGCGTAGGTTTCGGTCCCACCCATGGATACCTCTATATACATGCTGCCCCGCGGGCGGTGCTAAAAAATCTTGAATGGGGGATAGCAGAAGTACTTCAAATGCCGCTCTCGTTGAAGTGGGAGCCGCAACCGCTCTTGAGCGGTTCCTTTAAGAGTGAAATCGCTTGGAACGGAAGCCAAGGAAGTGGAGCGCGCTTGGTCAGTTCTTTAAAAGGATGGCATTACCTAACATTTGAATTGTTCGAGTCTTCTAGTCAAGGATGCGATGGATCTCTATACATGTTCACACCAGAACTTGGATTGTTCCGTGGAACTGTTGGTCCGCATGGTGATTTAGTGATTAATGAGAATCAAATTCAAAAAATTCTCAATGAAAACAAGAGTCCAGTTCTAGCTCTTGAAGATATTGAGAGTCTCTTGGGTAAGAAATGGGATGAAGCGCTTGATCCATATCGACATCAGTCAATCGGTGGCGAAGAATTGGATGCTAGGCTCTCGGTGTGAGCGAAGAAAGTACCCGGGAAAAATCTATTGCTTTAGTGGCGGCGGCAATAGTAGTAGCGCTGGCTATGGGACTCGGACTTTCACAAGTCGGTAAAGGATTCGCATCACGCGCTAGTGAAGGAATTACGGTGACTGGATCGGCACGGGTTGATGCGGTTGCTGACAAAGTTGTCTGGCAACTAAATGCTGAATTCGTCTCACCAACCCAGAGCACTGCAGTTTCTAGAGTTACTAGTTCTGTCGATGCCATCGTTAAGTACCTGGTAGATGGCGGAATTCCAAACGATGCGATTGAATTTGGTTCGCTATCTGCTTATGGACAGGAAGAGTGGGTAAATGGCTCAAGTACCGGAAGGATCTCGAGCTACCGTGCATCTCGGACCGTAACGGTCAGAACTGATGATGTTGCGAAGGTGAAAGATTTAAGTACCAACATCGGCTCACTACTGGAAGCCGGCGTTAATGTTTCAAATTATGGTCCTCAATATTATGTTTCAAAGTTAAATGAACTCCGCCCACAATTGTTGGAACAAGCTGTTAAAGATGCCCAAGTCCGTGCCGAAGCGATCGTTGCTGCTACGGGAGGCTCGGTTGGAAACATAATGAGCGTGCGTTCTGGGCCATTCCAGGTCACTTCGCCTGATTCCGTAGATACATCTGCGGGGGGTTTCTATGACACCTCAACGATTGATAAAACAATTACTTCAACTGTAACAGTCATCTTTAAAGTTAAATCGTAGTTCTATTTACAAACCAGATCTGCACGCTATACGGCGCGATAATTGTTTTGTCGCTAGGTTTACATAGCTGGGGTTCTAGATGGGCAATCTCTTTTGAAGAATCAAATACAGTTCTAAAGCTATCTCCCCAAGTCTGATTAGGAAGAACTATCTCAAACTCTTCAGAAGCGCTATTCAAGATTACAAATAAACCTTGCTTATGCGAAGTATCAATCAAAAAAGCAAGATGGCGCAAAGAATTGTCTTGCCAAGTATGGGAAGTCATCTCTAGGCCATCTTTATTAAACCAAGCTAAGTCCTTCCGTTTGGTGCCTTGGTCAAGTGCGCCCGTAAAGAACTCATCAAAGACCTCAGTCATGTAGCTGCTTCGAATCCGTGAGAGCGCTGCAACTGTTTCTAACAAATCCGCATCGCCTTCGATGCTCTGCCAGTCAAGCGCCCAACCACCATTGAAGTTCTCGGGAGAATTCCAATCAAGATCTGGATTTAGAGAATATGCATTGTTGGAGCCTGACTGAGAACGGGCAACTTCATCACCCATAGTGATCATTGGAACACCTGAAGAAATCATCAGGGTAGCAAAGAGAGATTTCTTTAAGGTTCTGCGAATTGCATTTACACCCTCTAGATCTGTTGGACCTTCGACGCCTACATTCCAAGATCGATTCTGGTTGCTTCCGTCATTGTTTGCTTCTTGATTCACCTCATTGTGTTTCTCTTGATATGAAACCAGATCATTTAGTGTGAATCCATCATGAGCGGTAAGGAAATTAATTGAGCTAGTTGGGCCACGAAAATAGAAGATGTCATTTGAACCAGCGATTCTTGAGGCGAGATCTGAAACTCCATTGCTATGCCCTCGGGCCGAGTCGGCTAGCCAGAATTGACGAACAGCGTCTCGGTAGGCGTCATTCCACTCTCTCCAAGGATGAGGAAAATCGCCGAGGGCATAACCAGCCACATCCCATGGTTCGGCAATCAACTTTCGCTCTCGAAGTATTGGATCGGCCGAGATAGCTGAAATCAGCGCCCCATAAGTATCGATTCCACCATGGCGAGTAAGTGCTGTTGTTAAATCGAATCGGAAACCATCAACGCCAATCACTTCGCTCCACCAGTGAAGCGAATCAATAATCAATCGTGTAACGAATGGACGACGCGAGTCAAGGGTATTTCCGCAACCAGTTACATCCTCATATTGATCATCTATCAAATGGCGGTAAAAAGTCTTGTTATCTATCCCTCGGAAGGAAAGGGTTGGGCCCGACTTTCCCTCTTCGGCAGTGTGGTTATAAACCACATCCAAGAGCACCTCAATTCCAGCGCTATGTAACGCATCTATGCTGGCTTGAAGTTCCGAAATGGGATTATCGGTTGCGGCATATGCAAGATGTGGCGCAGAAAAAGCAATAGGGTTGTAGCCCCAATGATTAATCCGACCTCTTGCTCTTAAAGAGGTCTCTGTGAGAAATTGATGTATCGGAAGCAACTCAATTGCTGTTACACCAAGCTCTTTGAGGTGATTAATTACAGAAGGATGCGACAGCGCTTTGTAGGTTCCTCTATCACTTTCGGGAATTTCAAGATTTCTAAAGGTTAGTCCTCGCACGTGTGCTTCATAGATAACCGTCTTGTTCCACGGGGTATTTGGACGATCGATTTTTCGCGGGCCACTATCAGTTACTACTGAGTGTGGGACAAAGGGAGCTGAGTCTCGCGAATCTTTAATATCAATAAAGCCGTTACCGAGCGAGTCAGTCGCTTGATGGCCGAAAATTTCTGGGGCGCTTTTCAATTCGCCAGAGAGAAGATGTGCGTATGGATCAATTAGTAATTTCTTCGGATTAAAGCGCCACCCTTGATCCGGGCGCCAAGGTCCGTA
Source organism: Actinomycetota bacterium (assembly GCA_046048255.1). Taxonomy (GTDB): domain Bacteria; phylum Actinomycetota; class Actinomycetes; order Nanopelagicales; family Nanopelagicaceae; genus MAG-120802. The sequence goes on from JBJOGL010000007.1 coordinate 19,382, forward strand.
AACTCGATATCCATAGCGCTGTCCGGGTCTGACCCCGGCGAGATAACCGTGCCAAATTGGCCCATCTCGATGGGCCAGCGCGAATCGAGTTTCTGTTAGTTCGCCGTTCGCATCATTAAAGAGGCATAACTCAACAGAGTCGGCTGCGGGTGCCCAGAGAGCAAAATTAGTGCCCTCCGCAGTAACTTGGGCGCCCAGGAATCTGGGATCAGCTGGCCTCACTTTGGTATCCAACCACGCAACTGCCAGGCAGGCTCTGATTCCGAGTGTGGTGAATCTCCAATTGGAAGGGTTGGTTACTCGCCAGTAGCATCGGAGTATGAAGATCGCCATCTGCGTCAAGCAAGTTCCAGACTCTTGGGCTGAGAAGAAAATGGTCAACGGGCGTTTAGATCGCGAGAGCGTTGATGCCGTTCTTAATGATTTAGATGAATATGCAATCGAAGAGGCGCTGCGAATTGTTGAGCCGCTGAATGAAGGAAAAGAGAGTCCCGAACACAGCATCACTTTGATTTCAATGGGACCTGAACGTACAACTGAAGCCATCCGCAAAGGATTATCGATGGGGGCCGATGGCGGAGTTTTGGTTAGCGATCCATCTTTAGCTGGTTCCGATGCAGTTGCGACTGCGAAAGTGCTTTCAAAGGTAATTCAAGATGGCGGTTTCGATCTCGTTATTTGTGGCACAGAATCTACCGATGCTCGCATGAGCGTAATTCCAGCAATGCTCGCCGAGTCACTTGGTTGGGCGCAGCTAACTTTTGCGGGATCAGTAAAAGTAGATGTTGCCGCTAAGAGCGTTGAGATTGCGCGGATGACCGAGAGCGGCGTTGAGACGATGTCCGCCGCATTTCCTTGTGTTGTAAGCGTAATTGAGAAGATAAATGAGCCACGCTATCCATCCTTTAAAGGAATCATGGCTGCAAAGAAGAAGCCAATCGATACAAAAGGTTTATCAGATATCGGCATTAATCCAGCTGAAGTTGGTTCAAATGGCGCCTGGAGTGAAGTTCTTGAGGCTAATCCAAGGCCGCCACGCGATAAAGGCGTGAAACTTGAGGACTCTGGAGACGGTGGAACAAAACTAGCGGATTACTTGCTCGAAAAGAGGCTGGTTTAAAAATGGCGAAGATTCTCTTTCTAATTGATCATGATGGCAACAAAGTTGCCAAGACCGCTCACGAATTAGCGACCTTTGCCAAGCGCGCCGGTGATTCAGTCGGAGTAATTCTGGCAAGCGTTGGATCTGGTGATGGACTTGCTTCCCAACTTACTGGTGCTGAAATTGATCGCTTGATTGTTGTTGAAAATGATGATGTAGCTAAACACGGAATTGCTGCAGCAGTATCAGCGATATCCCAGGTAGTTGCCAAAGAAAATCCAGATGCAGTATTGGTTGCATCCTCCGCTCGCGGCAAAGAGATTGCTGGACGCATCGCTCTTCGAATTGGTGGTGGCGTAATTACCGATGCAGTTGATCTAAAGGGCGATCTAACAACTACTCAATCTGTTTTTGGTGGCTCTTTTACAGTGAACGCGAAAGTCAAGGTTGGAAAACCTGTCATTACGATTCGCCCAAGTTCTATTGAAGCCGGAACCGGAGGTTCGGCACCTGCAGTAGAAAAAATCGAAGTAAGCATCGATGCGAAAGATAAATTAGTCACAATCTCAAATTCACAACCACCCGTTAAAGGTGGTCGCCCCGATTTAACGGAAGCGAAGATTGTGATTTCAGGTGGGCGAGGCACAAATGGAAACTTCGCTGAAGTTGAAGCAATGGCAGATCTCCTCGGAGCAGCTGTTGGCGCATCGCGAGCTGCCACCGATGCGGGTTGGTATCCGCACACCCATCAAGTTGGCCAGACCGGAAAGACGGTAAGCCCTCAGCTGTATATCGCATGTGGAATTTCTGGAGCAATCCAACATCGGGCAGGCATGCAGACCTCAAAGACCATAGTTGCGATAAATAAGGATCCTGAAGCGCCAATCTTCGATTTAGCTGATTTTGGAGTTGTCGGCGATTTATTCGCGGTCCTACCGCAGGCGCGCGAGGCTATCAAGTCAAAACGTTCATAATCTGAAGTCGTATCACCGCTTTAGAATTAACCCATGCCGCGCGTCTATTTCGATAATGCAGCAACCACGCCTATCAACGGGGTCGCTCTCCAGGCTTTTGTAGATCAAGCTCGCGAATTAGGTAATCCATCTAGTTTGCATGGATACGGAAGAGAAGTCCGCAAGAATGTAGAAGAAGCGCGCGAGAAGATCGCAGGATTAGTTGGTTGCGAGGCGAGTGAGGTTATCTTTACCGGAAGCGGAACTGAAGCAAACAATCTTGCTATAAAAGGAATTTTTTGGAAGCGCCGGAACGAAAACCAAGAGCGGCGGGTAATCATTGTTTCTGCATTTGAACATCATGCAATCCTCGATCCAGTCCACTGGTTAGCCGAAGCAGAAGGCGCCGAAGTAATAGAAGTTCCAGTAACAAGCGATGGCTTCATCAACATGGAATTCCTTAACAGTGCAATTGAGAATCGGGGCGATGAGATTGCGCTAATTAGCGTGATTCACGCTAACAATGAAGTCGGAACTATCCAACCGATTGCCGAGATAGTTAAGCTGGCCGAGAATCACCAGATTCCAGTCCATACTGATTCCATCCAAAGTTTTGGAAAGATTCCATTTTCCTTTTCTGATTTGGGTTTATTCGCTATGACTATTAGCGCACACAAGATTGGCGGTCCTGTTGGCGTAGGCGCCTTGATCTTGAAGCGCGGCGTTGATGTGACACCGCTACTTCATGGCGGTGGCCAAGAACGTGATATTCGCTCGGGAACTATAAATGCTGCATCAATCGTGGCCTTTGCTTCTGCGGCACAGACGGCGATAAGAAATCGTGAGAAAAATGCTCTGCATGTTGCATCACTTCGCGATGCGCTCAAAGAGACGATAAAGGCAGATGTCCCAGATGCAATCTTCAATGCAAACACTGGTGAGCGACTCCCTGGAATTTTGAATGTACGTTTTCCAAATACTGAGAGCGATTCGTTATTGCTCTTATTTGATAGCGAAGGAATTGCATGTTCAACTGGATCTGCTTGCTCAGCCGGGGTACAACAACCAAGTCACGTACTTTTAGCAATGGGATTGAGCGAGAAAGAGGCTCGATCATCACTTCGTTTTTCGATTGGGCCGGAAAATTCACGCTCAGATATCGATTATTTCCACACTTGTATAAAGAAAGTTATTGATCGCGCGCGAGCTGCTTATCGGAGCACTGCGTGAATTTAATCGCCGCAATGAGTGGCGGAGTCGACTCCGCGGTAGCTGCTGCGCGTGCCAAAGAAGCCGGACATGAAGTTATTGGGGTTCATTTAGCGCTTTCAAAGAATCCAAAAAAGTATCGCTCTGGAGCGCGAGGCTGCTGCACGATAGAGGATTCACACGATGCCCGTCGCGCCGCAGATCGAATCGGAATCCCGTTCTATATCTGGGATATGTCAGATGAGTTTCATGAGAACGTAGTTGAAAACTTTCTCTCCGAATATGCGAGCGGACGAACCCCAAATCCCTGCCTTAGATGCAATGAAAAAATAAAATTTGCAGCTGTACTCGATCGAGCAAAGGCGATGGGTTTTGATGGAGTAGTTACTGGTCACTATGCAATAACGAAAGAGAGCGTGAATGGAAAGCTTCTCTTTCGAGCAGTCGATCCGCTTAAGGACCAGTCTTATGTACTCGCAGTTTTAAACCGAGAGCAGATTCAAGGCGCCTTCTTTCCTTTGGGTGACACACCTAAGGAAGAGATTAGAAAAGAAGCTGCCGCTCGCGGACTTACCGTTGCAAATAAACCTGATAGCCATGACATCTGTTTTGTTCCTTCTGGAGATAATGCTGGCTGGTTGCGCGACCGCTTAGGTAGTGAAGCGGGGCCGATAGTTGATGAGTCTGGCGCAAAATTGGGTGAACATAAGGGTGCATACACCTACACCATCGGCCAACGTCGCGGGCTAGGAATTACCGTTCCGACCCCAACCGGAGAGCCACGATATGTGCTGCGAATCGAGCCGAAGAGCAACACCGTGGTAGTAGGAGAGCGCGAATCGCTTGCTATCACCCGAATCACTGGCGAACGTGCAATCTGGTGTGGACCGGCTGCGCCTGCCGAGAAATCACGCGGTTTTGTCCAAATTCGAGCTCATGGAGATGCGCACCCATGTACTTATTGGAGCGCAAATTCTGAAAGTGATTTGATCGCCGAACTCGATGAACCTGTTTTTGGCTTAGCTACGGGGCAAGCCATGGTCATTTATGAGAACGATCGCGTTGTTGGTTCAGCCACGATCGCAGGTACTGAGTGAGCAAGAAAGATATTGCCAACGGCGAAGGCGCCATTCGACGGAGAATGACTGAGCTAGCCGAAGAGATTCGTAATCATCAATATCGATACTACGTTCAAGACAAGCCAATCATCTCTGATGCCGAATTTGATGCGCTATGGCGAGAACTTGAGAAACTGGAAGCTAAGAATCCAGAACTTTTAGATCCAAATTCGCCAACTCTAGAAGTTGGTGGGGGATTTGCAACCCATTTCGCTCAAGTAGATCACCACGAGCGCATGATGAGTCTTGATAACGTCTTTAGTTCTCAAGAACTTGAGGCTTGGTTTGAGAGAGTTAAGAAAGAAGACGAAGGATTATTAGAGAGTTGGCTCTGCGAGTTAAAAGTTGACGGGCTTGCGATAAATCTAATTTATGAAAACGGAAAACTTACTAGAGCCCTAACGCGTGGCAATGGCACAACAGGTGAGGATGTAACGGTAAATGTCAGAACAATCAAAGGTGTGCCGAACACACTTAATGATAAGAATCCACCAAAACTTGTTGAAGTTCGGGGTGAGATCTATTTTCCGTTAGCTTCATTTAACGAGTTAAATGAGAGCCTGGAAGAATCTGGTAAGACCGTCTTTGCAAACCCTCGTAATGCCGCAGCTGGTTCGCTCCGTCAGAAGGATCCTAAAGTCACAGCTGGTCGACCACTTTCACTTCTCGTTCATGGAATTGGCGCAGTCCAAGGTCGCGAATTCCCAACGCTAAGTGGCGCATATGAATCCTTAAAGGATTGGGGCCTTCCCGTCTCAAATCGCTATCGTGTGGTGCAGAACAAGAATCAGGTTAGAGAATTCGTGGATTACTATCTCGAGCATCGCCATGATGTAGAGCATGAAATTGATGGCGTTGTAATTAAGGTGAATGAGCGCGCGGCTCAGAAGAAGGTTGGTTTTACATCAAGAGCGCCTAAATGGGCAATTGCTTACAAATATCCACCCGAGGAAGTCACCACTAAGTTACTTGATATCAAAGTTAGCGTTGGTCGAACCGGGAGGGTAACGCCATTTGGATTTATGGAACCAGTACGCGTTGCCGGTTCTACCGTAACAAATGCCACGCTTCATAACGTTGAAGAGATAAAACGCAAAGGCGTCTTAATCGGAGATATCGTGGTTCTTCGAAAAGCAGGCGATGTAATCCCAGAAATCCTAGGGCCAGTCATCCAGCGACGAACTGGTGATGAACGCGAGTTCGTCATGCCCAAGAAGTGCCCGGAGTGCGCAAGTACGTTGCGCGCTATGAGCGAGGGCGATGTAGATATCCGATGCCCGAATTCAAGATCATGCCCTGCTCAACTTAGAGAGCGGATTTATTACATTGGCTCTCGTGCGGCGCTTGATATTGAAGTTCTTGGTTACGAGGCGGCACAGGCACTGCTTGACTCCAAATTAATTATTGATGAGGGTGATCTATTTGGTCTAGACAGAGAAAAATTATTGAAGAGCGAGTTCTTTAGGAAGAAAGATGGCACGATTGCAGCCAATGCTGAGAAACTATTGAGCGCGCTAGAAAGCGCAAAAAATCGACCGCTCTGGCGAGTCCTTGTTGCACTCTCAATTCGACATGTAGGCCCGACCGCCGCTCAGGCGCTAGCTCGAGAGTTTGGTTCAATGGATGCGATTTCTGGCGCCACCACCGAGGAGCTTTCAGAGATAGATGGTGTGGGCGATGTGATTGCAGAGAGCGTTATCGAGTGGTTTGAGCACCCTTGGCATCAAGAAATTGTTAATAAATGGCGCTCTGCCGGCGTATTGATGAATCAAGTTACAACCAGCGCAAAGCTTCAGACCTTGGCCGGAAAAACTCTAGTTGTTACAGGATCACTTGAAAATTTCACGAGAGATAGTGTGACGGAGGCGATAACAGAGCGTGGTGGAAAAGCTGCATCTTCGGTATCAAAAAAGACTGATTATGTAGTTGTGGGGGATTCCCCCGGATCGAAGGCCCAGAAAGCAGAGGAGCTCGGCGTGAAAGTAATTGGTGAGCGAGAATTTATGACCTTATTGGAGAAAGGCGAGATCTAGGAGTTATTATGCGCGCCATGATTAGCAGAGCGATAGAAATCTATAGCGAGACTGGGCGTGAGTTGCCCGCACATCCTGTTTTCTTCGGTGCCCTAACCTTCGGAATCTTGATGTTGCTTCTCTACTTAGTGTTACGTCTTGATAAAGATTAAGAGCTGCGCAATATTCGGTGGCAGTTTCGACCCAATTCATAACGGCCATCTCCATCTGATTGATTCAATATCTAAATCTCATAAATTTGATCAGTTTGTAGTTGTTCCTGCCGGGGATCCCTACCAGAAGAAATGCTTAGCTTCGCCAGCAGATCGGCTAAAAATGGTAGAGCTCGCGCTAGCCGGTAAGTCGGTTGAAGTTAGCGATTGTGAGATTCGCCGGACAGGTCCCTCATACGCAATCGACACGTTACATGAAATTGAGAATTTGTATCCTGCCGAACGGTATCTATGGATCGTGGGAAGCGATGCTTTTGCAGGAATTCCATCTTGGAACCGATTTGAAGAACTAATTGGACTAGTTGAATTTCTGGTTATTGCCCGTCCCGGAAGCGGTAACTTAGAGGCTATCCCGGGAGTCAGATTTGAAAGGTTGGATATAGATGCACTCGATATCTCCTCGACCGAAGTCCGTTCGCGAATTAAAAGCAAAGAAGATGTGGCCCATCTTCTGCCAACCCCTGTAGCTACATTCATAAAGGAGAAGGGGTTATATGGCGCCTCGTAAATCCACGTTAGAGAACTTAGAAATTGCCGCCGCCGCAGCGCTCGACAAGCTTGGAAAAAATTTAATCGCTATTGACTTAACTGAGCAGATGGTTCTTAGCGAGGTATTTCTCTTGATCAGTGGCGCCAATGAGCGCCAACTGGAGGCAATCGGAGATGAGGTTGAGTTGAAGCTATCCGCTTCTGGCGAAAAGCCGATCCGGCGCGAAACGTCACCGCATTGGATTCTTCTAGATTATGAAGATCTTGTGGTTCATATCCAAACAGAGGAAATTCGCGAGTACTACATGCTGGAACGCCTCTGGAACGACTGCCCCCGGATTTTGCTGAGAGCCGTAATTGAAGATGATGAGAAAAGGAACAGGGTGTGAGAAAACGAATTGTACTTTGGCGGCATGGGCAGACCGACTGGAATCTTCAGAATCGATTTCAAGGTCATTCCGATATACCCCTAAATGAAACTGGACATGCACAGGCGCGTCGGGCAGCTCCATTATTAATGGGACTTCGTCCTGAGAAGATTATTTGCAGTGATCTGATTCGTACCCAACAAACCGCTGCGCCGTTATCTGAAATTTCAAATCTCCCAATTAATATCGATCCGGGACTTCGAGAAACTCATGGCGGTAAGTGGGAAGGTCGTACCGGAGAAGAAAATCGCGCTGATGACTATGAGAGATTTGTAAATTGGCTGGATGGAAATGATGAGCCCGCCGGCGATACCGGAGAACGAAGAAGTGAGATAGCCGAACGTGCAGTCTCGGCCATAAATCGTTCTCTTGATCCAGCAATTTCGACTTTAGTTGTTGTCACTCATGGCGGAACGGCGAGAATCGTTATTGGGAAAATGCTGGATCTACCCATGAATCAATGGGCAACCATCGGCGGTCTATCTAATGCTTCTTGGTCAATTCTTGAAACTGGTCACCATCGAAAGGGTTGGATTCTTGTTGAACATAACGCTGGCTCACTTCCAGAGCCAATTTACGGAGAAGAAAGCGGCGCTTAATTGTTGTAGGGTGCGCATGTTTGAGGGGCTATGGCGCAGCTGGTAGCGCACCTGCATGGCATGCAGGGGGTCAGGGGTTCAAGTCCCCTTAGCTCCACCAATTGGATACATACACCTAGCGATAAAAGTAGAGATAAAAGTCGAGATAAAAGAAGCGATATGAGCGAATCCAATAATGGCCGAGGGCTCCCCCTTCAGAAAATACCGAATGGTTGGAGCGCAAAAGATTTGCCAAACCTCGAAGGTAAGAGATTCCTAATAACCGGAGCCACAAGTGGAATCGGCAAAGAGGCTGCCCGAGAGTTGGCGCGAGTTGGAGCAAAAGTAACTATCGCAGCGCGCTCTCTTGAGAAAGCTGAATCAACAAAAAAAGAGTTATCAAGTGACCGAATTGACCTACTTGAACTAGACCTCGCCGACCTAGAAAGCGTCCGACGTGCGGCACGCAAAGTTGATCATGAAATTGACGTGTTGATTCTTAATGCGGGGGTTATGGCAATCCCACTACGAAAGACACGCGATGACTTTGAGATGCAGATGGCGACTAATCATTTAGGGCACTTTGCCCTTGCAGGTTTATTGCGTGATCGAGTTAAATCAAGAGTAGTCACAATCTCAAGTCAAGCGCACCGAACGGGCAATTTTGGCGACGGTAGCATCAACGCGATTAAAGATATCTGTCTTGGTCGCAATAAGTACTCCCCTTGGGGAGCTTATGGAGCAAGTAAATTAGCAAATCTTCTTTTTACCTTTGAATTAGAGAGATTGTCATCTAAGAAGAATTGGGGCTTTAGCGCTATCGCAGCCCATCCAGGTTACTCAAATACAAATTTGCAAGGAGTTGCTCCTAAGATGAAAGGAAACATTTGGGAAGAGCGTGGAACTGCATTTGTAAATGCAGTTGTTGCTCAATCTGCATCGCGTGGCGCCCTTCCAACACTTTGTGCCGCAGTTTTTCCAAACCTCTATGGCGCATCCTTTATTGGTCCAGATGGACTCTTTGAAATGCGTGGTTATCCCAAAGCGGTTCGTGCTCGCTCAATTGCTTACGATCAAGAGCTCGCAGGTAATCTCTGGAAAGTCAGCGAAGAGTTAACTGGTGTAGTTTGGCGGTAACCTACGTCCATGCATGAGGCGTACGACATTCACCACGTTCAAGAGAAGTGGTTGCCGATTTGGGATGAGATTGCGCCATTCAAATCTGGAAAAAAGGATGATCCGCGCCCCAAAAAGTACGTGCTCGACATGTTTCCTTACCCATCGGGCGATCTGCATATGGGCCATGCCGAGGCATACGCGCTTGGTGATGTAATTGCTCGTTACTGGGTCCAAAAAGGTTTTGACGTTATGCATCCAATTGGCTGGGATGCATTTGGACTTCCCGCAGAAAATGCCGCCATAAAACGGAATGAAGATCCCAGCGTTTGGACCTACGAAAACATAAATACCCAACGCGCTTCGATGCGACGCTACGCCTGCTCCTTTGATTGGGATCGAGTTCTCTACACATGCGATCCTGAGTACTACAGATGGAATCAATGGATTTTTCTTAAGTTATTCGAACGTGGACTTGCATATCGAAAAGATTCGGCGGTCAATTGGTGTCCTGATTGTCAGACAGTTCTTGCCAACGAACAGGTTGTAGCTGGCTTATGTGAGCGCTGCGATAACGCTGTCACAAAGAAGAAGTTGAATCAGTGGTACTTCAAGATAACTGAGTACGCAGAACGATTGCTGGCTGATATGGAAGCACTTGAAGGCAAGTGGCCCGAAAAAGTACTTACGATGCAGCGCAACTGGATCGGCAAGTCATCCGGCGCCGAGGTTAAGTTTGAAATTGAAGGTCGAGCTGAGCCCGTTGTCATCTACACGACAAGACCCGATACGTTATATGGGGCTACTTTTATGGTGGTAGCTGTTGATAGCGAGTTAGCTCGTGAATTAGTGGCGGGCACCGAAGTCGAATCGAAGTTTAATGAGTATTTTGACTCGGTAAAGGCCGCAAGCGATATCGATCGACTTTCGACTGAACGTCCCAAGACAGGTGTATTTCTAGAACGTTACGCCATTAATCCGGTAAACGGAGAGCGAATTCCAATCTGGGCGAGCGATTACGTTTTGGCCGATTATGGAACTGGCGCAATCATGGCGGTTCCTGCCCATGATCAACGAGACTTAGATTTTGCGCGCGCTATGAAACTTCCTGTTCGAGTTGTCGTCGAAACCGATGCTGAAGATCCAGCCACAACCGGCGTTGCAACCGATGGCAATGGAAAGCTCGTAAATTCAGGCTCGCTAAATGGATTAGATATAACTGCTGCGATCAAGAAAGTTATTGAGGAGCTAGCCGCGAAGGGTCTAGCGAAGGCCTCTCAGAATTACCGACTCCGCGATTGGCTAATCTCAAGACAGCGCTATTGGGGTACTCCAATTCCCATTATTCATTGCGAAAAGTGCGGCGAGGTCCCGGTCCCCGAAGGAGAGCTTCCGGTTCGACTGCCTGACTCGAAGAGCGTTGATCTAAAGCCCAAAGGAAGTTCACCTCTTGCAACTGCAACGGATTGGGTAAACGTTAAGTGTCCTAAATGTGGCGCTCCATCACTTCGCGATACCGACACCATGGATACCTTTGTTGACTCATCCTGGTACTTCTTGCGTTACACCAGTGTAGATAAGCACGATCGAGCGTTTGATTTGGATGAGGTAAAGACTTGGTTACCAGTTGATCAATATGTTGGGGGAGTAACTCACGCGATCCTCCATCTTCTCTACTCGAGATTCTTCACCAAAGCCCTATTTGATATGGGTCTCGTTGATTTCACAGAACCATTTACTCGTCTCCTAAATCAAGGAATGGTGATCATGGATGGCTCTGCGATGAGCAAGAGCCGCGGAAACTTGGTGAGACTCTCAGATGAGCTCGAGCGCCACGGGGTTGATGCAATTCGCCTCTCGATGGTCTTCGCCGGCCCTCCTGAAGATGATGTGGATTGGGCGGATGTTTCACCATCTGGCTCGGTTAAGTTCTTAAATCGCGCTTGGCGACTTTCCGGTGATGTGACTAGTGCTCCTGGAGTAGATTTTAATACTGGCGATCTTGCGCTTCGAAAAGTAACCCATAAAGCGCTTCACGACATCTCATTTGCAGTTGAATCATTCCGTTTCAATGTGGCCGTTGCGCGAATTATGGAGTTAGTAAATGCCACTAGAAAAGCCATTGATAGCGGGTGCGGCCCCTCAGATGCGGCGGTCCGAGAAGCGACGGAGACTGTTGCGATTTCGCTCTCTCTTATTGCTCCATACACGGCTGAAGAGATGTGGGAGCGCCTTGGCCATAAGCCATCGGTCGCGCTAGCTGGTTGGCCTCAAGTCGACGAATCTTTACTAGAAGAAGATGCAGTAACGGCAATCTTTCAAATTAATGGAAAGATTAAAGCTCGAGTTGAAGTCGCACCGAGCATCAGCGATCAAGAGCTCGAAGCAATGGCCTTCGGTGACCAGTCAATTAAGGGTGAGCTAAATGGAGCGATTCCGAAGAAGATAATCACTAAGGCGCCGAAGTTTGTAAACATAGTTCTCTAATTTCCACAGGCTACTAGTTTTCCAAAGAGAGTTTGGTTTGGTTCTGCTCTTATACCGCCATGAATTCATTTAGGGAAAAATTAGAAGATTTAAAATCACAAACTCTTGACTATTCCACCGACCAGAGGCGAGCCATTCTCCTTATCTCTGGCTTAGCTATCTGCCTAGCTGGCTTTCTGTTCATTGCATCTCGAGGCGAAGCGGTCGAAACCCCGCCGATTAAAGTCATTGAGAGCGCACCGTCGAAGATGCTCTTAGTACATGTTGCCGGTGAGGTAAAAAAACCGGGCGTATATCCTGTTGTTGAGGGCTCGAGAGTCGTTGATGCGCTCGCCGCTGCCGGCGGGGCGAAGAAAGGCGTTGATCTCTCAGTTATTAACCTGGCGCGGAAAGTTGTCGATGGGGAACAGATATATCTTGGCCGAAAAGAAGTTGCAAAAGGAAAAGCGAACGCGAGTTCTTTTAACGGTACGGTTTATGTAAATAGAGCTAGCGCTGCCCAATTTGATTCACTCTCAGGCATTGGACCGGTGCTCGCTAAGCGAATAGTTGATTATCGAAGCGCGAACGGCCCCTTTGTCGATATCGCTGATCTACAGAAAGTTGCTGGGATTGGCTCGAAGACTTTTGAAAGAATCAAATCCAGACTCTCGCTTTAAAGCCTGATTCCCGTAATTACCAATCCCTTGGATTGGCGGTAGGGATTTGGATAGGGATTGCCTTAGCTGACCAGATCGCCCTCAAAGTATTGTTCTTTCTTCCAATTCTCTTCCTGCTTAGAAAGAGTTCCCTAGCTCCAGTTTTGCTGGCCACATTCACTGGAGCGCTCACTCTATTAATTCATCTCCAGGCTCTGCACACTAATCAGATAAAGGAGTTCTTCGGAGAGCATACAAAAGTGTTGGGGGTTGTAAGTACAGATCCAAATGCAACTAGAGCGAAAGTGATTGGTTCTAGATTATCAACTTCAAAAATTACTTTCTTGATGCGAGTTGAGGCAGTTTCAAATACGCATCTCGAATCTCGGATAAGAATTCCAATTAGAGTAGTTGTTGAAGAGTCACCCCATTTGATTCCGGGTCAACGAATCGAGTTAAGTGGCAATCTAGTTCGAACCAAAGAGCGCAAGGTCGCAGCCCTCCTAATTGCTGAGCCCGATTCAATCATCTTGAGAGAAGCGCCGGGGAGCTTGTTGGCGCTCGAGAAAGTGCGCGAAGCGCTACGTAGCGAAGTCATCGATATGGGTGGTGATTCCGCTGCTCTCATTCCTGGGATGGTTATCGGAGATACATCGCAACAGAGTCAAGCGCTCACAAAGGTGATGCTTGAAGCTGGTTTATCCCATTTAACTGCTGTGAGCGGGGCCAACTTCGCCATCGTTAGCGCCTTTCTCTTTGCAGCGCTGGGATTTGTAATAAGGAATCGTCGAGTTCAGGTCGTAGTGACAGTTTTTGCACTAATAATATTTGTGCTTTTAGTACGGCCAACTCCATCGGTTCTGCGCGCGGGTTTAATGGCGGCAGTCTTTCTAGTGGCTAAGTTAAGTGGTTCTCGAAATGCCGGTGTTAACTCACTCGCCACGGCTATATCGCTATTACTGCTTATCAATCCATTTCAAGCCTTCGAGGCAGGCTTCATATTAAGCGTCTTAGCTACGACCGGCTTGCTTTTTCTGGCGCCTCAAATTTCAGCGAGAGTTCCGGGGCCAAAATTAGTTGGAGAATTAATCTCAATACCCACGGCAGCGACTATTTTCTGCGCCCCTTATTTGTTGGCGATTTCAGACGGGATGAATACGGGGGCCATAATCCTAAATATCCTGGTAGCGCCGGTAGTTCCGATAGTCACGATCTTGGGCTTCATCGCAACGCTTTTGATCCTGCCTATTCGCGAAATTGCTCGACCGATTTTGGATGTGGCTGATCTAGGAACGAGTTGGATCGTCTATATAGCCTCATGGAGCGATTCCACGCCCTCACTTATTTCTAACCCACTCATAATTCTTCTTCTATTTATCACAATCCCGATTTACAGATACCTCGGTAGAAAAGTTGCTTACTTCTATCTTGCATTACTTCTCACATTCGGAACCTCAGATCGACTTCTCTTCCCGGGAAATGATTGGAAAGTAGGTCAATGCGATGTGGGACAGGGAGATGCTTTACTTGTAAATCTGGGTAGTGGCTCTGCCATGCTCTTTGATGCGGGCCCAGACCCAAGGCTGTTAGAACGATGCTTAGAGGTTTTCAAGATTAAGAGATTGCCACTGATCGTTGTAAGTCATGCACATGCCGATCACTACGAAGGAATCGCTGGAATTGGTTCCCGTGATGTGGGCGAGTTATGGAGCACTAGAGAGTTTGATTTATTGGAGAATGTCCAAAATCGAATCGTCCGAAAGGGCGAGAAATTTCAGATAGGTGATTCCAAAGTCGAAATTATTTGGCCCAGTACCGGAATGGAAACGTTTGAATCTGTAGCAGGGGATGGGTCAACTGAAAATAATCGAAGCGTCGTTGCGGTAGTCGAGATTGCTGATTTGAAGATCCTCATAACCGGGGATATCGAACCAGGTGCTCAGCAAGAGATAGCTAAAGACTTAGCGGAGATTGATGTAATAAAGGTTCCGCATCATGGATCTCGCTTTCAAGAGCCATCACTCTTTGAAGGTGCTTCAATATTTCTAATCAGCGTTGGAAAAAACTCTTATGGCCACCCTGATCAGGGTCTAATATCGATGCTGTCGAATGTGGGTAGGGTCTTTCGAAGTGATCGAGATGGCGCAATCTCCTTGGGGTGGCACCTCGATGATTCGGGAGAGCCGATATTCTCAGCGCGTCTATTGAGGAAGGATTGGTGGCGAATTTCATGGCATTGACTCCACTCCTGCTCATACATGGAAGCGAAGTCGCGCTATCTGATCGCGCGCTTTCTGAGGCGCTTGCTGCTCGTAAAGATTTTGAAAGAACCAATCTAGATGGTGGCGAGCTAGAGGTTGGCCGTTATAGTGAAGTTATTGCGCCTTCGCTCTTCTCGGAAAAACGCGTGATTATTTTGCGAGACCTGCAAGACATACCTGCAGAAGTTGGCGAAGAGATTCTCGAAAGTTTTGATTCGATTGACTCTAATACTCATTTGATTTTTATTCATCGTGGCGGGGTTAAAGGAAAAGGCTTAGTAGACAAGATAAAGAAATTAAAGGCTGAGTACATTTCATGTGAACCACTCAAGAAGCAGAGTGAAAAAGCAGAATTCGTTCGGGAAGAATTTGCGCGTCATGGCAGAAAGATTTCGAGTGCAGCAATCGAAGCGCTAGTAAGCGCAACCAGAAGCGACACCCGCGAGTTGGCTGCTGCATGTAGCCAAATTGCCTTTGATACTAACGCTGGAAAAGCCATTATCGATGAGGATGACATCGCAAATTATTATCAGGGCAGAGTTGAGGCAACTGGTTTTGATGTTGCAGATGCGGTAATTGCTGGAGACGTCAAAGGAACTTTGATTTCCTTGCGTAATGCTCTAGATACCGGCACTGACCCAGTCATGATTATTGCCGCAGTCGCAAACTCAGTTCGAGCTCTTGCGAAAGTCTCTGATCTACCGAGAAATGCAAAATCTTTTGAGGTAGCAGGAAAGTTAGGACTTGCACCTTGGCAGATCGACAAAGCGCGCCGCCAGTTAACTAAATGGCGACCCGGGATGATCACATTTGCTATCGCAGAATTAAGCCGAGCCGATGTGGGAGTCAAGGGAGGCGAGGCGGCTCCAATTTATGCGCTGGAACGGGCGATGGTTTCGATAGCTAAAAATGTGGCCTCTGGAGGCTCGGTTTGAGCCTCACGCCGGGCTGCTGATACCCTTCGGCGCTCGTAAATGCGGGTAAATGAGAAAGTAAGGGAAGGCAGTTTCGTGGCAAATATCAAGTCTCAGATCAAGCGGATCAAGACCAATGAGAAGGCAAGACTTCGCAATAAGTCGGTCCGTTCCTCTTTCAAGACTGCGATTCGCCGTTTCCGTGATGCCGTTTCTGCTGGTGATAGCACCGCGATTGCTACTGAATTGAAGACCGCCTCGCGTGAATTAGATGTAGCCGTATCAAAGGGCGTTATTCATGCCAACCAAGCTGCGAACAAGAAGTCGGCTATGGCAAAAGCGGCCCATAAAGCCGGCGTTCGCTAAAGCCTTCATCAAAAAGAATTAGGCGGACGAGCGATGCCCGCTATTCCATCAAGTAAGGCTCCACAACCCTCAAAGACTGATCCGGCGCAAATCCGTAATTTCTGCATCATCGCCCATATCGATCACGGAAAATCCACTCTTGCAGATCGGATGCTCGGAATCACCGGCGTAGTTGAAGCTAGAAATATGCGAGAGCAATATCTAGATCGAATGGATATCGAACGCGAACGCGGTATCACAATCAAAAGTCAAGCTGTTCGGCTCCCTTGGCGCTCTGGGATTGATGGCAAGGATTACATCCTCAACATGATTGATACTCCCGGCCATGTTGACTTTACCTATGAAGTTTCGCGCTCGCTGGCAGCATGCGAAGGTGCAATTCTCTTAGTTGATTGCGCGCAGGGAATAGAAGCGCAGACTCTTGCGAATCTTTATCTTGCGATGGAAAACGACCTGACAATTATTCCAGTCCTCAACAAAATTGATTTACCAGCAGCCCAGCCAGATAAATTTGCTGAAGAGTTATCAAAACTAGTCGGGTGTAAACCTGAAGATTGTCTACGGGTCTCAGGCAAGACCGGTGCGGGAGTAGAAGAACTTCTTGACCAGATTGTTGCCCAAATACCCTCTCCTAAAGGCTCGGCTGATGCCCCAGCGAGAGCGCTGATATTTGACTCTGTCTATGACACATATAGAGGTGTTGTCACTTATGTCCGTGTCTTTGATGGAAAACTCTCACCACGTGAGCAGATTCAAATGGTTTCGACGGGAGTTCGACATGAACTACTCGATATTGGCGTGATTTCACCTGAGCCGGTATCTAGCGCTGGAATTGGAGTTGGCGAAGTTGGATATCTAATTACCGGCGTAAAAGATGTGCGTCTATCTCGAGTCGGCGATACGGTAACTTCGTATCACAACCCAGCGAAAGAAGCGCTCTCTGGCTACAAGGATCCAAAGCCGATGGTCTTCTCTGGGCTATATCCGATCGATGGCGATGATTATCCAATTCTGCGCGATGCTTTAGATAAATTGCAGCTCAACGATGCAGCACTCGTCTATGAGCCGGAAACATCTGTTGCCCTTGGCTTTGGATTTAGATGCGGATTTCTTGGCTTGCTTCATATGGAGATTGTGCGCGAACGTCTAGAGCGAGAGTTCAATCTCTCTCTAATTTCCACCGCTCCAAACGTTGTGTATCGAGTCTTTCTTGAGGATGGAAGCGAAAAAATCGTCACAAATCCAAGTGAGTATCCAAATGGCAAGGTTGCAAAAGTGCTCGAGCCGATTGTAAAGGCCACAATTCTCTCGCCCTCAGATTACATCGGCACCATTATGGAGCTCTGCCAATCTCGCAGAGGAACGTTGGGCGGAATGGATTACCTCTCTGAGGATCGAGTTGAGATCAGATATACGTTGCCGCTCGCAGAGATCGTCTTTGATTTCTTTGACCAACTTAAATCTCGAACGAAGGGTTATGCATCACTTGACTACGAACCGGTAGGCGAGGCTGAAGGTGACCTAGTAAAAGTTGACATCTTGCTTCAAGGAGACACCGTTGATGCATTTAGTTCGATTGTGCACCGCGAAAAGGCTTACCCATATGGCGTCATGATGACTACAAAATTGCGCGAGTTGATTCCAAGGCAGCAATTCGAAGTTCCAATTCAGGCTGCAATCGGTGCCAAGATAATCGCTCGTGAGAATATCCGGGCTATCCGGAAAGATGTGCTAGCTAAGTGCTACGGCGGAGACATAACTCGTAAGCGAAAGCTCTTGGAGAAACAAAAAGAGGGTAAGAAGCGCATGAAAATGGTGGGACGAGTTGAAGTTCCACAAGAAGCATTCATTGCGGCTCTGTCTACTAATACGGATGGCGAAAGTGGAAAGACAAAGAAATAGCGCAAATACTGCGCTCTCGCTCTATATCCATATTCCGTACTGCTCCAAAAGATGTGGTTACTGTGACTTCAATACCTACACTCCACAGGAACTTAATTCGAATAATTTGGCTTTAGTCACCACCCCGTACGTCGACTCTGTTCTAAAGGAACTCGAGCTGGCAGCAACGCGCACCGGGGGCGGAATCGTTCCAACCATCTTCTTTGGCGGTGGAACGCCATCGCTTATGCCCGCCACTGAGATCGGGCGAATTATGAAAAAAATTACTGAAGTCTTTGAACTAGAAAAAGATGTTGAAGTAACGCTAGAAGCAAATCCAGATACTCTCTCAAGAGAATACTTGGATCAGCTTGTCGCAGCAGGCATAAACCGTATTTCTGTAGGGATGCAATCCGCAGTTCCACATGTCCTCTCTGCGCTTGATCGCACCCACAATCCCGATAATGTAATTAAGGCATGCGAGCTGGTGCGTGCAGCAGGCATCAACCGTTTAAGCGTTGACTTGATTTACGGAGTTCCAGGCGAATCGATTTCTGATTGGCAGAAAACTTACCAAGCCGCCCTAGAACTTCCGATTGATCATGTAAGCGCCTATGCATTAATTGTTGAGATGGGAACTAAATTGGCCGCCCGAATTAAACGCGGCGAGCTGGTTATGCCACCCGATGACGAAACTGCAGAAAAGTATCTGCTCTTTGATGATGCCGCTAGAGAACGTGGCTTTAATTGGTATGAGTTGAGTAATTGGGCGAAAGAAGGTGGAGCTTGCCGCCACAATATTTCTTATTGGAATGGATCTTTTTGGTGGGGGATAGGTCCGGGGGCTCATTCGTATCTGAATGGAAAGCGATGGTGGAATGTGAAACACCCAAATACTTATCAGAGCGCTCTTCAGAGCGGTGATTCCCCTGAAGCAAATAGCGAACAGTTAACTGATTCAAATTTGAGAGATGAGTTTGTGATGTTACAAATAAGGATGAGAGAGGGAATACCGTTGGCTCACTTGAGTAACGAAGAATTAGCGAAGGTCAAAAAATTCCGTGAATCTGGCCACCTAGAGGGTGATAGCTGGGAGGCCGGAAATCTAATCCTCTCTCGTACTGGCCGATTGATAGCCGATCGAATCGTGCGCGAAATGCTGGTGTAGTAACTTCACTCCCTATGCAGACAGCCCATACCGTGATCACCCTTTTGCTAGCGGTGATCTTCCTGATCGCTGGCCTTTCGAAGGCGAGCGGCAGCTCCGCCGGTCTATCAGGAACAAGAGATATCAACTTCCCTGATGGCTTTGCTCGCTTAGTTGGGATGCTAGAAACCTTAGCGGCGCTTAGCTTGGTAATTGGTTTTGCGCTAAAGAATGATGATCTGAAAATCTACGGATTCATCTTCTTATGGGTGATTATGGCTGGTGCGATCTTCTTCCATTTCAGGGCGAACAAGGCCAAGACTGCTTTCCCGGCGATGCTGCTATTGATTCTCACTACTTTTGGAATCGCAACTATTTAGATGGTCTTTTGAAAATGGCTATAAAGAAAGAATCGAGTATCGAGGCTCGTCAATTAGAAATCTTGCGCGCTATTGTCGATGAATATGTGGCAACTGAAGAGCCTGTTGGTTCTCGCGCCATTGCAGAACGCCACAGCCTAGGGATTTCTCCAGCAACTATTCGAAATGAGATGTCGATTCTAGAGAGCGCTGGCTTAATCACTCAGCCTCATACTAGCGCAGGGAGAATTCCAACCGATAAGGGTTATCGAATTTTTGTGGACAATCTTGCAAAAGTTAAGCCGCTCTCCTCAGCAGAACGACGTGCTATTGAGACATTTCTAGAGGGTGCGCATGATTTAGATGATGTGGTTATGAGGACCGTTCGCTTGCTAGCTCAAGTAACAAAACAGGTAGCAGTCGTGCAGTATCCATCGCTTAACAAGTCGAAGGTTCGCCATATAGAGCTTGTGGCGCTAAATCAGAGTCGTATCATGTTGGTGCTGATAACAAATACGGGAAGAGTTGAACAGCGAATTTTGGAATTACCGCATCCGATGACCGACCAGATGTTGGGAGATCTAAAGAGTCGATTAAATTCTGCGGTAGTAGGGCGCAGCATGGCTGATGTCTCAACCACTCTAGAGAGCCTTCTTGAGGCATTTCCTCGTAACGAACGCACCTCTGTTGCCTTGATTGTTTCCAATTTGATTGAAATGTCTTTGGAGCGATCCGAAGAACGTGTTGTTATAGCAGGAACTGCGAATTTAGCCCGCTCTGGCGATCCTGCTACATCAGATATTCATGCAGTTTTGGAGGCTTTGGAAGAACAAGTGGTACTCCTCAGATTGTTAAGCGACTCAAGTGATTCAATGCGAATTCGCATCGGTAACGAACAGCACGAAAAGAGCCTTAAGGGAACCAGCTTGGTGAGCATTGGCTATGGCGATGATGGCAATTCTCTTGGAGCACTTGGCGTTATCGGTCCAACCCGAATGGATTACTCGGCATCTATGTCCGCAGTTCAAGCAGTCGCTCGCTATGTCGGCCGTTTCTTAACCGAGGGCAAGTAATGGCAGATCACTATCAGACGCTAGGAGTCGATCGCGGGGCATCAGCTGATGAAATAAAACGCGCATATCGAAAACTCGCCCGCGAGATGCACCCAGATGTGAATCCTGACCCTAAAGTCCAAGATCGCTTTAAAGAAATTACCGCTGCCTACGAAGTATTGAGCGATCCCGAGAAGCGCAGCTCGTACGACCGTGGAGGTGATGGTTTCACTAGTTTCGGTGGTGGGTTTGGCGGATTTAGCGACATCATGGATGCATTTTTTGGTGGCGGTGGAACGCCTCGTGGACCACGTCCGCGGATGCGTCAAGGCCAAGATGCGCTAATCAGAGTTGAGATTGATCTTTCGCAAGCCTGCTTTGGAGTCTCAAAAAATATCGGCGTAGAAACGGCGGTTATTTGTGAGAAGTGTGGTGGCGATGGCTGTGAGGCTGATAGCTCACCACGAACTTGTGATATCTGCAAAGGAAGAGGCGAGGTTCAACAAGTCACTCGCTCTTTTATTGGACAGGTAATGACTTCAAGACCATGCGGAACATGTCAAGGATTTGGTTCGGTATTTCCAAATCCCTGCCGTGAGTGTGCTGGGGATGGCCGAGTTCGGGCGAAGCGAAATATTGATGTAAAGATTCCTGCGGGGGTTGAAACTGGAAATCGAATACAACTAGGTGGACAAGGCGAGGTTGGTCCTGGTGGAGGTCCTGCTGGGGATCTTTACGTTGAAATTATCGTTGCCGAGCACGATTTCTTAGTTCGCGATGGCGAAGATCTCCACCTTCAACTGAACGTTCCAATGACCGGCGCTGCGCTAGGAACGAGAATGCAAGTTGAAACACTTGATGGTGAGATCGAAGTTGAAGTAAAACCAGGAACGCAAAGTGGCGAGATGATTCCGATCAGGGGACGAGGAATGACGCGACTTCGAAGCGGAACTCGTGGGGACTTATATGTTCACATAAATGTAGAGATACCAACCAAGCTCTCCAAGGCAGAATCCGAGCTCCTAAAATCATTTGCCGAATTAAGAGGCGAGAAGCTAAGTGGCGGACAGGTTCGTAGAAATAGCGATTCAGGTTTGTTTGCAAAGTTCAAAGAGGCTTTTCGAGGCTAAATGCTCCCTTTATTCATAGTTGAAAACATCCCAGATCGCGGTGACTTGGTCATTGAAGGAGAAGAAGCGCATCACGCAGGTTCAGTTGCTCGAATTAAAATAGGTGAGCGCGTTTCGGTCACAAATGGATTGGGTCGACGAGCCGAGGTTGAAGTTTTGGATATCAATAAACGCAATATTGGTTGTCGCATCATTGATGTTAGCGATGAACCAAGGGCCAAGACCATTCTCACTGTGATTCAAGCGCTAACAAAAGGCGATCGCGCCAGAGAGACTATCGAGCTGTTAACTGAAGGAGGAGCGGACATCATCGCTCCCTGGAGCGCCTCCCGGTCAATTGGCCAGTGGAAAGAAGATAAAGATTCCTTAGCAAAGTGGCGCTCTTGGGCAAGAGAGGCCACGAAACAATCCAGAAGAAATTGGATTCCGGAGATTCTAGATATACAAACGACCTCTCAAGTAAAGGAGCGGATTGAAGATAGTGAGTTTGCGTTGATGTTGCATGAATCAGGAGAGAATAAATTCTCTGAATTAGCTCGAGGAAAGGCCCCTAAAGAAGTCTTATTGATAATCGGACCGGAAGGTGGAATCTCCGAAGATGAGGCCGCCACCTTTGTTCAGGCTGGCGCTCACTCTGCAGCTCTAGGTAAACCGGTATTTCGCTCCGCCCATGCTGGTGTCGCCGCCTTATCGGCAGTTCAAACAGGATTCGGAATCTGGTAGAAATAATTTATGAGCTGCATATTTTGCAAAATTGTTGCAGGAGAAATACCTGCAGATCTTCTGGCGAATACAAAAGAAGTAATTGCCTTCACTGACATTAACCCACAAGCACCAACTCACATTTTGATTGTTCCAAAAATACATGTAGAGAATGCAGCAGAGCTGGCAGAAACGGACCCAAATGCTCTTGTCGCCTTATTTAGAATTGCCAAAGATCTGGCCAATAATTTGAATTTAGTTGGATACCGGACAGTCTTTAATACCGGTGCTGAGGCTGGACAATCTGTTTTTCACGCTCATCTTCATCTTTTGGGCGGAAGAGCGCTGGGATGGCCGCCCGGTTAGAATGAACCCAATGGAAAGAATTGTTCTGACGCTCCCTGCGGATATTCCTAGTGTTTCCATTACCGGACCCAATGACTCATACATTCGAGCGGTCGAGAAGGCGTTCCCGGAAGTAGCAATCACCGTCCGTGGCAACGAATTAATTCTTCGCGGCGAGAATGGTTCGATTCAGAGCGTTCAAAAACTAATGTCGAACTTCTTATCGGTAATTAGGGCCGGACAGCCATTGAGCGATGATGCAGTGCGCCGCTCAATAGCCATGATTCTCGGTGATGGAAACGAGACGCCAGCCGAAGTTTTAACTTTGAATATCCTCAGTAATAGAGGAAAAACTATCCGCCCGAAAACCGTGAATCAGAAGCGTTATGTTGATGCAATCGACAAGAACACCATTACCTTTGGAATTGGCCCGGCCGGAACTGGTAAAACCTATCTCGCGATGGCTAAAGCTGTGCAGGCGCTGCAATCAAAGCAAGTTAATCGAATAATTCTCACCCGCCCTGCTGTAGAAGCAGGCGAAAGATTAGGTTTTCTCCCGGGAACTCTTCACGAGAAGATTGATCCATATCTTCGACCTCTTTTTGATGCACTGCACGACATGCTCGATCCGGATGCAATACCGAGATTGATGTCGTCTGGAACTATTGAGGTGGCACCGCTTGCCTATATGCGTGGTAGAACTTTAAATGATTCCTACATAATTCTTGATGAAGCACAGAACACATCTCCAGAGCAGATGAAGATGTTCTTAACCAGACTTGGTTTTGGTTCAAAGATGGTTGTTACTGGTGACATCACCCAGATTGATCTTCCAAATCACCAAGAGTCCGGTTTACAAATCGTCCGATCAATTCTCGAGGGCATTGCCGATATTTCCTTTATGGATCTGACATCGGAGGATGTAGTTCGCCACCGCTTGGTAAGCGAAATTGTCGATGCTTA
>JBJOGL010000008.1:0-40922 GCA_046048255.1 Actinomycetota bacterium
AAGGAGCCAAAGTGGCCAGTAAGAAGAAATCTGCTCGTCCGGCCCGAAAGAGCGCCAAAAAGTCAGCGACGAAAAAGGTCGCTACTAAGCGAGCTGCCACCAAAAAGTCATCCGTAAAGAAAGCAGCTAGCAAGAAAGCAGCTAGTAAGAAAGCAGCTAGCAAGAAAGCAGCTAGTAAGAAAGCAGCTAGCAAGAAGAAGTCCGCGGTAAAGAAATCTTCAGCTAAGCGCCCGATTAAGAAGGCTCTTCCAAAGCGTCCGGCCGGAGTTGATGCGGCAAAAATTGTTATCCCACCAGTTCCTTCACGGGGTGATACCTCCACCTCGAACACAACATCGGTAGCTGCAAAACCTGTTACAACTTCGACCACACCAGCAAAGAAGAATTCTTCGAGCGTTCTCTTCTTAGTGATCGCTGGCGTTGTGCTTCTCGCAATCTTTGCGCTCGCCAACTCCTCTTCTGATGATGATGCAGCTCCGAAGCCAACAGCATCTGCTTCCGTAAATGAAGAGCCATCCGAAGAACCGAGCGAAGAGCCCTCTGAAACTGAGAGCCCATCGAATTTGGTCTACGAAGCCCCTACCGGTTTTGTCGCGATAAATAATGGAAGCGGTGGAGTCACTCTCCGCTGGAAGGCTCCGGTTGCCACCGAAGGTCTAACTGGTTATCTGGTTTCAATTTCCTACAATACAGTCGACTTTATTGAATTAGGCAATCCTTCGGCGAACGAGTTCACATTAGATGTAGCGAAGATGGGCGATGAAGGTGGAACTCAATTCTTCATCC
The DNA here is from genome assembly GCA_046048255.1 of Actinomycetota bacterium. Lineage (GTDB taxonomy): Bacteria > Actinomycetota > Actinomycetes > Nanopelagicales > Nanopelagicaceae > MAG-120802. The sequence continues at coordinate 787 of JBJOGL010000008.1, forward strand.
AATCTGTCTACTCTGACGGAACGAAAGCTGATGGCGCCAAGTTTGCACTGAAAGGTAAGTACGGAAACTAACCAACCAGCGTTCTGTATTTTTAGGTGCTATTAGTTTTTCAGGACTTCCAAAATCGCTGAGACGTAGGCATTTACTCCTGGCGGATTGAGATGCACACCATCAGATGCGAAATACTCGGGATGGTTTTCTGAGAGTGACTTCCAATCAATCAAGGTCGTATTTGCATAACGCGAACTGACCCGCTCAATGATGGAATTGTTCTCATCTCGCCAACTCCGCGGAACAGCAGTATTTACAACAATAACTCTGGGCTGATCTTTAACGATCTCAAATAATTCGACGACATCCCTTTCAGTCAACCGATTATTATTTCCTAAGTTAAGTACAACCGGAGAATCTGCGACGAATTTTTGATCAGTTCGGGCAACCTCTATTAACTCTGCAATCTGTCGTCCAACTCGGGCATTGATCAATTCAATTCGCTCATACGAGGCGAGTACATTTCTAATTCCGAGGATTACTGAATCACCTGTCACCCATAAGCCCGGGGTAGCAGTTTCAATCACCACATCATCTTGGCCACCTTGAGCAACCGCCTCTTGCTCGGCTAACTCCTGTGCCGCAATTTGATTTGCACGATCAATCGCGTTGATAGAGATAATCGTTGTTGCAAAGAGAGTGAGAACGACTGCCATAAGCGCTGAAATCTTCTGGCGAATTCGAACGGCAGGAGTTCGATACTTCATCCCTCTGAACCAAAGCTCGAAATAGCCCCTACGAACCGGGGTTTCAATGTAACGATAGGAGATATCAGCCAAGGCGAAGACGATCAAGACTCGGAGCGAATAAAGCGCCCAATCATCACCTACGAGATCAATTGATGGTCTGGTTAATTGGAAGACAATCCAATGCCAGAGATAGATTCCATATGAACGCTCGCCAATCCAGAGCGCCGGACGAGTACTCAATATCGGCGCAAATCGTGATGCGGGATGAATTACGGAAATCAAAGTGGCGCAACCAAACAAGGCGGTTAGGGGAAATGCGATTCGATAGAGTGTTGGATCGCTCTCATTTATAAATAGAAATGCGCTCAAGAGCCCTAGAAAACCAAATACTCCAATTAGGTCAACAAAATCTTGTGCCCGCTTAGAGATTTCCCTAGTTAAGTTCTGTGGCTTCCAACTTACAGCAAGGGCAGCGCCCAGAAATAAACCAATTGAATGGGTATCAGTACCGAAATAAACGTGGCTAACAGCAGACTCTCTGATATCAATCTGTACCGAATATAGAAATAGCGCAACTCCTGATGCAAGGGCGATGGCAAGCGCAACAAAAGAGATGTTTTTCTTGCCGAAGTAGCGGAGCACAAAAAGGAGCACCAAAGGCCAAACTAGATAGAACTGTGCCTCAACGGCTAGTGACCATGTGTGTTGGAGCAAGGGCGGACGTCCAATAGTTTCAAAATAATCCTGCTCTCGATTTACCAGCGCCCAGTTCATGGTTCCGGTAAATACATAAGGAAGGTCACCCAAGAAGCGACGGACCGTTTCGGTTGCATAAACGCCGATATACAGAGTTGTGAGAACCACCATCGCAACTAGAGCGGGAACCAATCTTCTGATTCGACTCAAGTAGAAGGCTCTTAAATCGAGCCCGCCAGATTTTTCAATGGAGTCGAGAATTAGCCCAGTAATTACATAGCCAGAGATCACAAAGAATAGATCGACACCTAAAAAACCACCAGGAATCCAATCAATACCTAAGTGATAGAGAAGTACTGCAATTACTGCGACAGCCCGCAGGCCATCAACAGAGTGAATGTAGCGATTACTGCTGGCGGACATCACCGACGACGCTTAGATTGAGCCTTCTTGCTCTTTTTCGGAGCCGCTTTCTTCGCTATCTCTTTCGGAACTGATTTTGAAACAGGTGCTTTTGCAACCTGGCTATCTTGCGCAGCAGCAATTCGAGCAGCCACTTTGCTATCTCCTGTTGGGGTGCCATCGGGACGGATTGCATCATTTACCTGACGCTCGAGATCGCTCAAGCGGTTAAATGCGCTATCGAGGCGCTGCCGTGATTGCTTAATTGCATTTTCAGCAGCATCGAGTGATTGAGTCTGGATTCGATAAAGTCGTTCGGCCTCACCAATTACTTGAGATAACCAGCTTCGATATTCGGCAACTTCCGTTGTTGCGCTCTGTACGAGTCGCTCAGCTTCTCGCTTCGCATTACTTGTGACTGTATTTGCCTCGCGCTTTCGCGAAGCAAGTAACTCTTCACCCTCACGTTCTGCTGTTGCAACGATGTCGGTGGCATCGGCTTCTGCCGCTTCAATATATTTTCGCCCACGACTTTCAGCAGCAGCCAAAGTTGACTTTGCTTTTGCCTCTGCGCTTTCTATGGCTGTGGCCGCATTCTTCTTGCTCTCATTGAGGATACGTTCAGCGCTGGAGTTAGCCTTCGCCTCGCGTTGTTGAGCGGTGCGGATAATGGACATCGCCGTCTCGGTAGCGAGAATTTCAAACTCTTCCTTCGAAAGTGCCGTGATATCACGACGTGAGCGCAGTTCGGCGAGTTGTGATTCGAGTTCGCGGATCCGTTCTATTGAAGCGGAACTACTTGCAAGCGGCTTAGCGCTGGACTCTTCTTCGCCTTTGAAACCAACCCAGGACAAGAAGTTCTTTTCTGCCATCACTAACTCCTAAATCTATTCTCGTAAATCTCAATCAGGGAGGGCGCATCTTCCCACGACTTCACGAGAGAGAGAAAGGGGGCGTTTATAGGCAGCGCATCACGGGTAAAGCCCACGGAGGCGATGGGCCTGGGCAACCCGCTCGACGCTAATCATGTTGGCAGCTTCGCGCCAAGTCACCCCTTTGGATGAGGAGACCTCGGCAACCTCATTTGTTGCGCGCATCATGATTTCATTTAAATTCTCAATCACTTCCTCAGCGCTCCAAAAATACTTCTGTTTATCTTGAACCCATTCGAAATAAGAGACGATTACGCCACCGGAATTTGCCAGAATATCGGGAACCACAAGAATTCCTTTATCGTTCATAATCGCATCACCTTGCGGAGTTGTTGGTGCATTAGCCCCTTCAACAACTATCTTCGCTCGAATTCCGGGCGCTGTAGCTTCAGTGATTGAATCTGCTAGAGCTGCTGGTACTAGAACATCAACTGGAAGATGTAATAACTCGGTGTTTGTTATCGACTCAGTGCCAGGAGTTCCGACAACGCTTCCAGTCTTTTCTAAATGTTCCTTAACTTTTGCAACGCTCTTAAACCCAGTGACTCCACCATTTACATCACTTACAGCAACAATTTTCAATCCTTGCTTCTCTAACGCGACTGCGGCCCAATACCCAACTTTTCCAAAACCTTGAATTGCAACGGTTGCTCCAGCGGGATTTATCCCGCGCAATTTCAGCGCTTCTCTTACCGAGATTGCAACTCCATCACCTGTTGCTGACGCCCTACCTAAAGAGCCACCGAGGACAATCGGTTTTCCAGTAACAACACCTGGAACCGAATACCCGGCATTAACTGAATATGTATCCATAATCCAAGCCATGTTTCGCTCATCAGTTCCAACATCGGGCGCTGGGATATCTCGCTCTGGACCAATGATGGGCAGAATTTCGGATGTATAGCGACGAGTTAATCTCTCATTCTCAGCGAGTGAAAGGGTATGAGGGTTTACTGCAACGCCACCTTTTGCTCCGCCATATGGAAGATTTGTTAGCGCACATTTCCATGTCATCAACATCGCAAGTGCGATGGTTTCGTCAAGATCTATATCTTGGTGAAATCTAATTCCGCCTTTTGCTGGACCGCGAGTAGTTGAGTACTGGACACGATAACCCTTGTACATCTCAACCCGACCATCATCGCGTCGTAGCGGAACAGCAACTTCCATTAATCGCCGGGGAGTAGAGAGGGTGTTCCAATCATTCTCGGTAAGTCCAAGTTGATCGACGGCTCTTCTAAGTTGCGAGAGCGCAGTTTGCAGGGGTGACTCATTCGATGACGCCATTGTCATGGTTTAAATCTACGCCGGAAACCAGAACATCACCCTCCTTCATTTCTGGGAATTTCGGGTCTAAAGTTGTGATGTCCGATATACACGCGGGAAATCACGGAGGCGCCATGGTCGATAATCCAAATTGGAAGTTTGATACCCAGCAGATTCACGCGGGACAAGAACCCGATCCAACGACTGGGTCGCGAGCGCTTCCGATTTATCAGACCACGGCCTATCAGTTTCGAGATACCGAGCACGCAGCAAACCTCTTCGGTATTGCGGAAGCAGGAAATGTTTACACGCGCATCAATAACCCGACCCAGGATGCCGTAGAGAAACGCATTTCGACGTTAGAAGGCGGCAAGGCCTCGCTTCTTGTCGCAAGTGGAATGGCGGCCACAACGCTTGCAATTATGAATGTAGCTGAAGCAGGAGACCACATTGTTTCTAGCCCATATGTTTATGGCGGTACTTACAATCTATTTAATTACACGCTTCCTAAGTTTGGTATCGAAGTAACTTTTGTTGAAGATGCCCAAGATTTAGATTCTTGGAAGCGGGCGATAAAACCAAATACGAAAGCTTTCTTCGGAGAGGGTATATCAAATCCGCTTGGAGCAATTCTTGATCTCGAAGGAATTGCAAAGGTAGCCCATGATTACGGGGCTCCCTGGATAGTTGATAACACAATCGCTACTCCTTATGTAACGAAGCCGATTGATTATGGGGTCGATGTGGTCACACATTCGGCCACAAAGTTCTTATCCGGTCATGGAAACGCAATGGTCGGAGCCATAGTCGATGCAGGTACTTTTGATTATTCGAAATACCCAGATCGTTTTCCCGGATTTAATCAACCAGATCCAAGTTATAACAATATTGTTTATGCCAAGAATCTTGGAGTCGGCTCCGATTTTGGAAATGTTGCCTACATCTTCAAGTGTCGCCTTCAACTACTAAGAGATATGGGTCCATCGGTATCGCCGTTTAATGCTTGGCTACTTGCCCAGGGCCTCGAATCTCTAAGTATGCGGATGAAGCAACACCTCGAAAACTCTCAAGCAATTGCAGAATGGCTGGAAAAGCATCCACAAGTTGTTGGTGTCAGTTATGGCGGACTTCCATCTTCACCTTGGCATGCCAATGCGAAGAAGTACGCCGCAAAGGGCGCTGGCGCTGTGATGTCATTTGAGATTAAAGGTGGACTAGCTGCAGGAAAAGCATTTGTTGAAGGGCTAAAGATGTTTAGCCATGTTGCAAATATCGGTGATGTTCGCTCTCTCGTTATTCATCCAGCATCTACTACTCATTCACAGCTCGGGGAAGAAGGAATGCGGGCGGCCGGCATTAATCCCGGCATGATCCGGCTAAGTATTGGATTAGAAGATATCGACGATATCAAAGCTGATATGGAACGAGGCTTCGCAGCAGCAAAGTAATAATCTCATTAGTTGAATCTGGTGCGGGAGGTGGGACTTGAACCCACACGTCCGAAGACACAGGTTCCTAAGACCTGCGTGTCTGCCATTTCACCACTCCCGCAAGAGTGAACGCGAAGAATACCGATAAAGGGCTAATACCTAAAACTCGCTAAAACAGCATTCATACCAAGGTTCCGAGCCAAGTACCCGATCTAGGAAGTGGTTGCGCCCCGCCGCGAGAATGCATCTATCGATGCAGATAAGAGGAGCACGCCGCCGGTAACCATAAATTTGATACCCGCTGGGTAACCAAGAAGCGCCATGCCGTTATCGATAACCGCAACAACCAGGCCACCAAGGATTGCGTCACTAACTTTTCCTTTTCCGCCAAAGAGTGAAGTTCCGCCAATGACTGCAGCGCCAACTGCGTAAAGAAGCGTTGAACTACCGCCAGTAGTTGGCGAGATTGAATTGGCGCGGGAGACAAAGATCATTCCCGCAACGGCTGCAAAACCGGAGCAGATCATGAAGGCGGAAATTCGCACCATTCGCACGTTGATACCTGCGCGCCGAGCAGCCTCAGCATTCCCACCTACTGCGTAGATATGCAGTCCAAAGGAAGTTCGCGTTAATACAAAAGTAGCGCCAACTAGAAGTAGAAGTATGACTGGAACTACGTAGGGAATTCCGCGGAGGCTAACCAGATCAGGGTTATTGCTCCGCTCGACAGTTAGCGCCAACGTGGCAATTCCACCGAGAGATACGAGAATCGCAGTCTTGATTAACCAGAACTTAAAAAGATTATCGATTAGACCAGCTCTACGACGACGAGCAAATTTCCAGAGCCCTGATAGAACATAGATACCTGCTGTGATAACAAAAAAGACCCAACTAGCCAAGACTGGAAGATTCTTATTCTGCACAGCAAGGATTGTTGGATCTTCAATTCGAATCGTTCCCCCTTCGCTTACGAGAAGGAGCAAAAGCCCTTGGAAAGCGAGAAAGGTTGCGAGTGTTACAACGAATGAGGGAATCCGAAGTTGGGCAACTAAATAACCAATGAAGGCTCCCAAAACAACACCACAAAGAATGCTCGCCGGAAGCGCTACGTACCAGGCATAGTCCATCTCGGTAATCATGATTACCAAGATCGCGCCACAGACACCGGCTGCGTAACCCGCCGATAAGTCAATCTCCCCGAGTAGCAAAACAAATACCAAGCCCATCGCGATGACAGTTATCGCTGCTGCTTGAGTTAACAGGTTGGCAAAGTTTCCGGGCGTTAAGAAGACTCTACTTTGCGAGCTAAATGCAATACAGAGAACTAGTAATCCGAGAATTGCGGGAAGTGCTCCAACTTGGCCAGCTTTTACCCGACTCGTCCAATCGCGGAGTGATTTCTCGATTGTGATCTGCTCGCTCATTTCTTCACCCCAGAGGTCGCCTCTGATTTTCCGGTTGTAATTAGTTTTACAACATCATCTGAAGTGACTGAATTCTTATCGACCTGGGCTGCCATAGAGCCGAGGTACATCGCGGCGATGTTATCTGCGACTTGAAATACATCATTTAAGTTATGGCTGATCACAATTACAGCCAGGCCGTTATCGGCAAGTTGTCTCACCAACTTCAATACCTGCTCAGTCTGAGCAACTCCGAGAGCTGCGGTTGGTTCATCCAAGATTACTACTTTGCTATTCCAGAGCACAGCTCGGGCGATGGCTACGGTCTGACGCTGTCCACCACTCAGTGATGCGACTTTCTGGCGAATTGATTTAACAGTGCGAACACTTAAGCCATCAAGCGTTTTCTTGGCAAGAGATTCCATATGAGATTCATTTAACGTGATGCCGCTCTTCTCTTCGCGACCCAAGAACATATTATGAACAATGTCGAGATTGTCACAGAGAGCCAAATCCTGATAAACGATTTCAATTCCTAGCTCAGTCGCATCTCGCGGCCCAGCAATCGTTACATTATTTCCTTCAAAAATAAATTCGCCAGTCTCGGGTGTATAAATTCCAGCGATGCACTTGATAAGAGTGCTTTTGCCCGCGCCGTTATCGCCAACTAGCGCTGTTACTTTTCCAGCATAGGCATCAAAATTGACATCTTTAAGAACATGGACGGGACCAAAGGATTTATTAATTTTTCGAAGCGAAAGAATCGGAGTAGTCATTTGACCTCCTAGTGATCTCCCTGTTAATGATTCAGCCCGAGCATTTCTACTCGGGCTGAACCGTTACTACTTATTGTGTTTCTCTAAACTACTACAAAATCCTTAGATTCCGTTAGCAGAGCAGAGATCTTCGATGCCTTCGCAGACTGCTTCACGTGTCTGGAAGCCATCTGCAATTACATCAGCAACGTTTGCCTTGGTGATTGAGACTGGAACAAGGAGTACTGAAGGAACATCGGTTGTGCCGTTGTTTACTGAACCAGTAGCTGTTGTTGCTTCTTCGCCATTTAGTAGCGCGATCGCAAGCTCAGCAGCAGCCTCAGCCTCAGCCTTAATTGCCTTGTAGACAGTATTTGATAGATCACCAGTCAAAATTGCGCGGAGACCATCAACGGTTGCATCCTGTCCGGAGACGCAGACCTTGCCGTTGAGTCCGTTCTTCTTTAGAACTGCAACAGCTGCGAGGCCAAGACCTTCGTTAGCTGAAACGACGGCGTCAAGCTTGCCGCCAGCCTTTGCAAGTTGCTGTTCGAAGATTGTTCCACCCTTGACGTTATCCCAATCTGGAACAGATTGATCATCAACGAGTGTGTAATTTCCAGCATCAATCAATGGACGGAGTACTGAGTCATATCCGGCCTTGAATAAGGTTGCGTTGTTATCAGTTGGTGAACCATTTAGATAAACAATGCGAGCATTTGACTTACCTGCGTTGTCGAGGCAAGCCTGAATTCCTTCTCCTTGTAGACGTCCGACAGCTTCGTTATCGAAGGAGACGTAGTAAGAAGCGGAACCGTTCAAAGTTAGGCGGTCATAGTCGATTGTTGGAACGCCTTGCGCAGCTGCTTTATCTTGAACAGCCTTTGCTGACTCGGAATCAAGGTTTACAAGAATTAGAACCTTTGCTCCAGCTGACAACATCTGATCTGCAATTGTCTGGAATGCTGCCTTGTCGCCATTTGCATTCTGGATATCTGCTTCAACTCCAGCAGCATCGAATGCAGCTTGTAGGAATCCGCGGTCTGCGGTCTCCCAGCGAGCTGATGAAGCAGCATCAGGCAGAATTACACCTACGAATCCATCACCAGATGAATCATCTGATGAACCACAACCGGTAAGAATTAGAGCGAATGCTGCGATGATCGCAGAAAGCGCTAAACGCGGTTTTTTCATTTGATAGTTACCCTTTCGAAAGTACCTACGGAGAAGAGGGCTTTCGCCCAATCTCCTACAGTGAGTTATCGGGAAACTACCTTTCAGGTGCGATTCTGTGAATCCCCAGGTTCGTTATTTGGAGCGCCAATTGATAACGATTAGATAAATCCCTACCGCTTATATCCCGCGTGAATCAGTACCCTTAGCCGGGTGTCTTCGCCTAACCGCCCCAAAGCCGATCTTCTCTCGGCTAGCCCCGTTGCTGGCTTGGGTCAGGCCATCCTCGAAGTTGTCTCGGCATCTCTAGCAACTGGAACGCTCCATGGGGAGGTCGCAAAGTCTCTCGCGGTCGACCGAATTCCTTTAGAGCGACCGAAGAATCGAGAACATGGCGATTACGCAACTTCTATTGCACTTACCCTCGCCAAGAGCGAAGGGAAAGCGCCGCGCGAAATAGCAGAAATTATTAAGTCGGGATTAGAAGTGGTGTCGGGAATTGCGCGCGTTGAAATAGCGGGACCCGGATTTATAAATATAACACTCGACAAATCTAGTCAGGGAGCTATAGTCAATCAAATCCTGAGCGAACGTGATCATTATGGCCGAGTGACACTCCTTAATGGGAAAAGAATAAATCTGGAATTCATTAGTGCAAATCCAACCGGTCCCTTACATCTTGGTCATACGCGATGGGCTGCAGTCGGTGATGCGCTTGCTAGCGTTCTCGATGCTGCTGGCGCTGAAGTTATAAGAGAGTTTTATGTAAATGATCGTGGCAATCAAATGGACTTGTTTGGTGCATCAATTCGCGCAGCTGCTCTTGATATTCCTAGACCTGAGGATGGTTATCAAGGCGATTACATCAACGATCTGGCTAAGTTAATTCTTACCCAACACCCAGAATTTAAATCACTCCCTGAAAGTGAAGGTATTGTCGCATTCCGTGAGGCAGGCTATGCGCTCCAACTACAGGAACAGAAAGATGTCTTAGATAACTTCGGAACCCACTTTGATATCTGGTTCTCCGAACGATCGCTGCATTCAGGTGATGCGCTTTCTAAATCTCTTGCCAAACTGCGCGCACAAGGACAAGTCTTCGAACTCGACGGTGCAACTTGGCTGAGGACCACCGATTTTGGTGATGATAAAGATCGAGTTTTAGTTAAATCAGGTGGCGAACTCACTTATTTTGCATCAGATACCGCCTATTACATTGATAAACGTGAGCGCGGCTTTGATATCTGTATTTATATGCTCGGTGCAGATCACCACGGCTATGTGGGGAGACTTAAGGCAACCGCTGCCTGCGCAGGCGATGACCCTGAGTACAACATCCATGTTCTAATCGGCCAACTCGTAAAAATTATGGAGGGCGGCCAGGAAGTGAAGCTTTCTAAGCGCGCCGGAACAATAATTACGCTGGAAGAGCTGGTCGCAAAAGTTGGAGTAGATGCAGCTCGATATACCTTGATTCGCTATCCAGTAGATACTCCAATGATTCTTGATGTTGATCTATTGAAGCGACGTACCAATGACAACCCTGTTTATTACGTTCAATATGCGCATGCGCGAATTGCAGCAGTTTTACGTAATGCAGCTGAACTGGGTGTGCCCTTTGGCGCGGGACATTACGACCCAGAACTTTTAACCCACGAACGCGAACGCGAACTTTTGGGTGGCTTAGCTCAATTCCCGGAGATAATTAGTGGAGCTGCTGAATTACGCCAACCGCATCGGGTAGCTCGCTACATTGAAGAATTAGCTGGTCTCTATCATGGCTTCTATAGCGATTGCCGGGTATTACCAATGGGTGAAGAGAAGCCTGCTCCTATTCACTCCACTCGGGCCACGTTATGTGAGGCAACACGACAAACTATTGCAAATGGTTTGGCGTTACTTGGCGTTAGTGCGCCGGAGCGGATGTAGTCATGGTTTCTATCTGGCCAATTAGCACCAAGCGAGTATCGGGAGAACTCGAAATTAGCGGTTGCTCGGTATCTGCGATTGCGGATCGATTTGGAACTCCGATATTTGTTTTAGATGAGAAGGACTTAGAAAGTCGGATCAAAAAGTGGAGCAGTAGTTTCAATTCGATTTTCTCAGGTAACGCGGGAGAGATCTATTACGCTGCCAAAGCCTTTATTTCGGTAGAAGTTGCAAAGATGATCGACAAAGGTGGAATTAGTCTTGATGTTTGCACCGGGGGAGAGCTGGCTGTTGCAAGAGCTGCGAAGTTCCCCGGCGAACGAATTGAGATGCATGGAAATAACAAGTCTGAAGCTGAAATTACAGCTGCCATTGATTATCGAGTCGGCACGATTGTGGTGGATTCGCTACAAGAAATTGATCGAGTGGCTCGAATTGCACATGCCAAGAATCGAGTACAGAGCATTACCCTGCGATTAAATCCAGGGGTTGAAGCGCACACGCACGAATACATTGCAACCGCACATGAAGATGTGAAATTTGGTTTCTCAATTGCTACTGGCGCCGCATGGGATGCGCTTCTCTCAGCGACTAAACATGAAAGTCTGAAATTGACCGGGGTTCATTGTCATATCGGCTCACAGATATTTTCGGCTGAGGCTTTCTCGGCGAGTGCAATTCGCTTGCTTGGATTTATGGCCCGCTACAAATCCGAGTTTGGTGGCGAACTTGAGAATTTAAATATCGGTGGTGGCGTCGGTATCGCTTACACTGAAAAAGATACCCCAATGGATGTTGCTGAATTTCTTGGGACGGTGAAAAATGTTATTTTCCAAGAATCATCAAAGCTAGGGCTGAAAATTCCGCGAGTCTCAATTGAACCAGGAAGAAGTTTGATTGGTCCTTCGATGGTTACTCTTTATCGTGTTGGTACAACAAAAGAGATCCAACTTGAAGATGGCAATAAGAGACTTTACGTTTCAGTTGATGGCGGTATGAGTGACAACATTCGAACCGCACTTTATGGAGCTGAATACACTGCAGAGATTGCAAATCGAGATTCGAGCGCACCTGTTCGCGATTGTCGATTGGTTGGAAAGCATTGCGAAACCGGCGATATTGTTATTAACAGCATCAATCTTCCCAGCGATATTGCACCGGGAGATTTGATTGCGGTACCTGCCACAGGTGCTTATGGCCGGAGCATGGCCAGCAATTACAACCATGTGCCACGGCCCGGAGTGATTTCCGTTGTAGATGGGACGGCGCGCACCATAGTTAGAAGTGAAACAGAGGCCGACCTTCTAGCCTTAGACGTGGTCGAGAGCGCTATTCGACTTGAGGAAAAGCAGGGTTAAAACTCGTGGGAATAGGACGATAACGTGAGTGAAGTGAAGCGAGAATTGGGCATCGGAATGCTCGGATGCGGTGTTGTCGGCTCTCAAGTTGCTCGCCTTCTCAATGAAGATTCTGGGGATTTTGCGGCGCGCTCTGGCGCAAGATTGAACCTAAAGCGAATCGTAGTTCGCGATTTGAAGAGTAAGCGCGAGCACGTAAAGAGTGAATTGCTGACCAATGATGCAGACGCGCTGGTAAATGATTCTGCAATCGACATTGTCATTGAGGTCATGGGTGGTATCGAACCTGCACGCACTTTAATTTTAAAAGCGATTGCAAACGGTAAATCCATCATCACTGCGAATAAGGCGCTGCTTGCAAAACATGGCGCTGAACTTTTTGAAGCTGCCGATAAGAAAGGTGTAGATCTTTATTATGAAGCAGCTGTTGGCGGCGCAATTCCGATCCTTCGTCCACTAAGGGAATCAATTGTTGGCGATCATGTTCATCGCATCATGGGAATCGTAAATGGCACAACAAATTACATTCTCACCAAGATGGATGAAGCGGGAAGTGATTTTGGCGCAGCGTTGAAAGAGGCACAACAACTCGGATTTGCGGAGGCCGATCCAACTGCTGATGTAGAGGGACATGATGCTGCCGCTAAGGCTGCGATTCTGGCGGGACTTGCTTTTCATACGCGCGTTACTAGCGAACAAGTTACGGCTGAGGGAATCACAAAGATTTCAGCGCGCGATGTAGCTGTAGCCCACGACATTAATCATGTAATTAAATTACTTGCGATCGCCGAGTTAACAGAAAAGGGCGAAGTCAGCGTTCGGGTCCAACCAACTCTCTTGCCTCGCCAACATCCACTAGCTGCGGTACGTAACGCATTTAATGCAATCTTTGTTGAAGCTGAATCGGCTGGTGAATTGATGTTCTATGGCCGAGGAGCCGGTGGCGCACCCACCGCGAGCGCGATTCTCGGAGATTTAATTGCAATCGCTCGAAATGTAACTAGCGGAGGAGCTGGGCATGGTGAGAGTGACTATGCAGAGCTGAAATTTGCCGACCCAGGCAGCGTAAAAACCCGCTATTTGATCCGTCTTGATGTTAACGATCGCCCCGGAGTCTTGGCCTCAGTAGCCCAGACTTTTGCTTCAAATAAAGTCTCAATCGAAACTGTTCGTCAGTCTGGTCGTGGCGATAGCGCTGAACTTATCGTGATGACCCATACAGCCGATGAAGGATCACTTAGAAATACCGTCACAGCCCTTGCTAAGAGCGATGTAGTAAAGAGCGTTGAGAGCGTACTTCGAGTTGAAGGAATTCGTTGATGGGATTCTTTAAAAAGAGTGGCGCCCATCAATGGCGCGGCGTGATTGAGGAATATCGCTCTCGCCTTCCGGTATCAAAGAAGACTCCAGTCGTCACGCTGCATGAAGGCGGCACTCCATTGATTTTCGCCTGCAATATCTCGGAGATGTTAGAGAATGAAGTTTGGCTTAAATTTGAAGGCGCGAACCCGACGGGATCCTTTAAAGATCGCGGAATGACAATGGCGATTTCTAAAGCAGCCGAAGATGGCGCTCGAGCTGTTATCTGTGCATCGACAGGAAATACAAGTGCTAGCGCTGCGGCTTACGCAACTAAAGCAGGAATGACTCCGGTTGTTCTTGTCCCAGAAGGAAAGATTGCGATGGGCAAGTTAGCTCAAGCGATTGCGCATGGTTCAAAACTTCTACAAGTCGATGGAAATTTTGATGATTGTTTGACTCTGGCTCGAGAACTTTCAGAGAAATATCCTGTCTCATTAGTTAATTCGGTAAATCCATTTCGAATTGAAGGACAGAAAACCGCTTCATTTGAAGTAGTTGATGCGCTCGGATTTGCACCCGATATTCACGCTCTACCGGTAGGAAACGCTGGAAACATCACGGCCTATTGGAAGGGTTACATCGAATACGAAAAAGATGGAATAGCAAAGCGCAAGCCCGCGATGTGGGGATTCCAAGCAGCGGGAGCAGCGCCAATCGTTAGAGGCGAAGCGGTAAAGAACCCTGAAACAATCGCTACCGCAATCCGAATTGGAAATCCGGCTTCCTGGCAGCAAGCTCTAGATGCCCGTGATCAATCTGGCGGCTTGATTGATATGGTCTCTGATGAAGAAATTTTGAGCGCTTATAAATTAGTGGCAGCCAAGGAAGGCGTGTTCGTTGAACCTTCAAGCGCTGCAGGTATTGCTGGGTTGATTAAATATAAGAGCGCCGGCAAGTTACCGAAGAATAAGAGAATCGTTATAACGGTGACCGGAAATGGGCTTAAAGATGTGCAATGGGTTCTAGATGGCGCACCGGCTCCCACAATAATTCCAGTTGATGTTAAGCGAGCAGCTGAAGTGATTGGTCTGGCATAACTATGGCCCGTGGATTCAAAGATCGCCTCACCTACAAAGCAACCCCAATTCAAGTTAGCGTTCCAGCATCTGCTGCAAATATTGGTCCAGGCTTTGATGCCCTAGCGCTTGCATTAGATATCCGTGACATCTATGTCGCCCAGATTCTTGATGAAGAGACTTTTGATGTTGACGTAACTGGTGAAGGTGCCGATGAAGTTAAGCGAGATGGAAAGCACTTAGTATTAAAGGCGATGATGCGTGGTTTTGAATTTATGGGCGGAAAACCTCGCGGTATTGCGCTGCGCGCACTCAATCAGATTCCACATGGAAGAGGGCTGGGCTCTTCAGCTGCGGCCATCGTCGGCGGCTTAAATCTTGCGCGCAATTTGGTTTTATCTGGAACTTCACTAATGACCGATGATGACTTGATCGCACTTGCAACTGATTTAGAAGGCCATCCCGATAATGTCGCCGCGGCCGCTTTAGGTGGCGCAACCATTTCGTGGATGGAGGATCGAGTCGGTGTCCCAACCGGTTGCGCCGTTCGTTTTCCCGTTGATCAATCGATTCGCGCACTTCTACTAATTCCAAATACTCAGCTCTCAACCGGCAAAGCGCGGAAGATGCTGCCGGAATCTGTGCCCCATAGAGATGCTTCGATTAATGCCGGCAGATCAGCCCTGCTAGTTCATGCCCTAACTGCTCGGCCAGACCTCTTATATGCAGCAACCGAAGATCATCTCCACCAGCTCTATCGCCGCGAAGGTATGCCTAAATCAGTGGACCTAGTAACCAAGCTGCGGGGAGCGGGCGTCGCTGCCTGTATCTCTGGCGCTGGGCCCTCGGTATTAGTCCTGCATAACAGCACCGGCGCAGAGCACGACGACATCATTAAGAGCGCTGGCGAAGCCTTCCGGCCGATCGATGTAGAGCTTTCCCCGATGGGGGCACAGGTCGCCAACGCTTAAGTTTGCCGATTTGTTGAGTTTGGGGGGCGGCTGATAGATTTCTAACTGTTCGGCAGCAATCGAGCCGAGTCTTAGAAAATCCAATTCTTGTAGGGCAAGCAATTCCTTGTTGCTCACATTTCCCTCGGGTAAGCAATTTGAGAATCTAAGTAATCAAGAATCAAAAATTTCTACCAAAACAACTACTAGCCAAGAAGAAAGAAAGATAGATGGCAGAAACCAGCACACGTGCTCGGCGAGATTCTGGCGACCTCTCTGCGTTGCTACTCCCAGAGCTAAGAAAGATCGCCACCAATTTAGGTATTGAAGGCGCTAGCGATTTAAAGAAACCAGATTTAATCCAAGCGATCTCAGATCTCCAAGCAGCGAATAGAGAAGCAGCTCGCCTTGAGCGCGAGGCTCGGCGTAGCGCAAGAATGCAGCGCCGCAACCGAAATTCTCAAAATGACGATAGCGGAAGCGAAGAGAGCGAAGATTCTGAAAACGAGAATTCAGAGCAAGAAACTCTTTCATCAAATGTGAGAACTGGTGGAACAGATGAAGGTAATTCATCAGAGAGCGACCGCGGCGATCGTGGTTATGAGCGGGATCGTGATTTCCGTCGCGACCGCCACCGTGACCGCGGCGACCGAAGTGATCGCGGACGCGACCGCCACCGTGACCGTGGTGACCGGGGAAGAGATCGCGAGATTGTTATCTCTGAAGACGATGTACTTCTTCCCGTTGGTGGCTTGCTAGATATCCTTGAGAATTACGCATTTATTCGCACCGGTGGTTACTTGCCCGGACCAAATGATGTCTATGTATCGCTTCACCAAGTCCGTCGTTACGGATTACGCAAAGGTGATGTAGTAACAGGTCAAGTTCGTCAACCTCGCGAAGGCGAACGACGTGAAAAATTCAATGCGCTAGTACGCGTAGACACGGTAAATGGAATGGATCCTGAATCAACTCGTGATCGAGTTGATTTCTCCAAACTTGTTCCTCTCTATCCACAAGAGCGCCTTCGACTTGAAACTGAACCCAATGTATTGACCACCCGCGTAATTGATTTGATTTCACCAATAGGTAAGGGTCAGCGTGGACTTATTGTTTCGCCGCCAAAAGCGGGTAAGACAATGGTTCTTCAGGCAATCGCAAATGCGATCACAGAGAACAATCCCGAGTGTCACTTGATGGTGGTTCTAGTGGACGAACGTCCAGAAGAAGTCACTGATATGCAACGTTCGGTAAAAGGTGAAGTGATTGCCTCAACATTTGATCGTCCAGCCGATGATCACACTACGGTTGCTGAGTTAGCAATTGAGAGAGCCAAGCGATTAGTTGAACTTGGACATGACGTTGTGGTTTTGCTTGATTCAATTACACGTCTTGGACGCGCATATAACATCGCAGCTCCGGCATCAGGAAGAATTCTCTCAGGTGGTGTTGATTCTGCTGCGCTATATCCACCGAAGAAATTCTTTGGCGCGGCTAGAAATATTGAAGATGGCGGCTCGCTAACAATCCTTGCCACCGCACTCGTTGAAACTGGTTCGAAGATGGATGAAGTTATCTTCGAAGAGTTCAAGGGAACCGGAAATATGGAGCTAAAGCTTGATCGCAAGTTTGCCGATAAGCGCATCTTCCCAGCCGTTGATGTCGATGCTTCTGGTACACGTAAAGAAGAAATCTTGATGGGTCCAGAAGAGTTGAACATCGTCTGGAAACTTCGTCGAGTTCTACATGCGCTGGATTCACAACAAGCGCTCGAGCTACTACTTGAGAAGATGAAGGGCACCAAATCAAACGTCGAGTTCTTGATGCAAGTTCAGAAGACCACGGTCGGCCCAGAACAAGGTGGGAATTAGCCCTTTTTCTGCCACCCCGGTAGCCTTCGCATCCGCTGGTTCACCGACTCGGCTTCATCGCTGATATGGACCCAGCCAAAATCAAGGAGAAGAAATGAAGAACGACATCCACCCAAATTACGGGGCGACCACAGTCACTTGTGGTTGTGGCGAGACTTTCCAAACTCGCTCCACAATTGAGTCAGGCTCACTATTCGTTGAAGTCTGCTCGGTCTGCCACCCCTTCTATACCGGCAAGCAGCGCATCCTCGATACCGGTGGACGTGTCGCCAAGTTCCAAGAGCGTATTCAGAAGGCTAAGCCAACCAAGAAGTAGCTTTTCTAAAAGAGGCCGCATCTCCCGAGTAATTCGGGGCGCGGTCTCTTTTTATTTATCAAGGAATGTAAGCGAGTTGAAGTTCTCAAGCGAGAGGAGCAAGCGATGAAAGAGAAAAGGACCGAGCGCTTCGCCTCTATGCCGGAAATCTTAAAAGAGTATGAATCTCTTGAAGCTCAGATGGCCGATCCCTCAATTCACTCAGATCAAGGTAAGGCGCGACAATTAGGAAAGCGATATGCACAACTCGGTCCGATTATCGCGGGGTACCGAAACTATAAAACTTGTGATGATGATTTAAAGGCAGCTAAGGAATTAGCAGATGCCGATCCAGATTTTGCCAGTGAGATACCTGCACTAGAGCAAGCTCTTGCAAGCGCTGCTGAGAAACTTGAAGAGCTATTGCTCCCGCGAGATCCAAATGATGATCGCGATGTGATTCTAGAAATTAAGGCCGGAGCTGGTGGTGATGAATCAGCACTCTTTGCCGGTGATTTGTTAAGAATGTATCTTCGATACGCAGAAAAGCAGGGCTGGAAGACTGAGATTATTGATGCAACAGAGAGCGATCTTGGTGGATATAAAGATGTATCTGTTGCTGTGAAAGCTCGTGGAAATGCTGAACCTGGAAGCGCACCCTTCTCAAAATTGAAATTCGAAGGCGGAGTACATCGAGTGCAACGAGTTCCGGAAACTGAATCCCAGGGACGAATACACACTTCTGCAGCCGGAGTGCTGGTGCTACCCGAAGCCGAAGAGATTGATGTGCAGATAAATATGAATGAGCTGAGAATTGATGTCTATCGATCATCTGGCCCTGGCGGGCAGAGCGTTAATACGACAGATTCTGCGGTGCGAATCACGCACATCCCAACAGGAATCGTGGTCTCTTGCCAGAACGAGAAGAGCCAACTTCAAAATAAAGAATCTGCGATGCGAATCTTGCGTGCGCGACTACTTGCTGCCGCCCAAGAAGCTGCCGACGCTGAAGCAGCTGCCACAAGAAAGAGTCAAGTTCGCACAGTAGATCGCTCCGAAAGAATTCGTACCTACAACTTTCCTGAAAATCGCTTGACCGATCATCGGGTAAATTTCAAAGCAAATAATCTTGATGCAGTAATAAATGGTGAACTTGATGAAGTTATTGGCGCGCTTCTCGATGCAGATAAGGCAGAGAAGCTAGCGGCTGCCGAGGCGTAAGCCATGTTAAAAGAGCGTTTAAGAGCTGCCCGAAAAGAGTTTTCAGAATTAGAAATCTCCGAAGTTGATGCTGAATTAATTGCAGCCTTTGTCCTCGGTGTTGGCCGGATGGAACTACATGCAAGAGAGTTTGAATTCTCCCCGGAGCAAGAGCTCGAATTTTCTAATCTAATTCAAGAGCGTAAGTCAGGTATTCCAGTTCAGTATTTAACTGGTGAAGCGCACTTTAGATATCTGACCTTTGATGTCGGCCCCGGAGTCCTAATTCCAAGACCTGAAACTGAACTAATTGTTGATGCAGCGCTAGTTGAAATAGAACGGATTCAATCCCACGAGAGTTGGAAATCTGGAAATCGCACATCTGTGGTTGACCTCGGCGCTGGAAGTGGCGCTATCGCAATATCAATTGCAGCCGAGGCGCGCACCAGAGGGATGGCTATTCAAGTTGTCGCAGTCGAGAATCAACCTGAAGCGTTGGTCTGGTTAGAGCGAAATATTGCAAAACATGATGTGGATGTACGAGTTCTAAAGAGCGATGTTTCAACTGCCCTAGAGGGGATCAAATGCGATGTGGTTGTAGCGAATCCGCCGTACATACCTGATGGTTCGCCTTTGCCAAAAGAAGTCTTGAGCTATGAACCAGCGACCGCGCTTTTCGGTGGAATAGCGGGGCTTGAAACGCCCGCTAAATTCATTGAGAGCGCCACTCGAATTTTGAAACCAGGCGGATTTCTGGTGCTTGAGCATCACGAATCTCAATCAGAACCTCTTGCAGCGCTACTAGCAGGTGACTACTTTGAGGTTTCCCATTATCAAGATTTAAATAATCGTCCAAGATGGATTACCGCGCGGAGAGTTTATGATCCAAAGAGAGGAGGCGAGTGATGGCTGAGACAGTTTCACTATCTGACTTGATTGCATCTGGTTCTGAGCTAAATGAAGAGGTCTCAAATGCGGTCAACGCACTTAGAGAGGGCCGATTGATTATTGCGCCCGCAGAGCATGCCTATGTATTTGTCGCAGATGCCTTTAATCACGGAGCAGTAAAGAAGATGCACATCATTAGGGGAGATGCTCTAGGTGTTGCGGCCCAAGTCATAGTAGGAAATTTAAAGACTGCATCTGGCATTACCAACGACTTTGACCCGACCACAAAATCAATCTGTGAAAAATTTTGGCCTGGTTTGCTAACTTTAAATATCGCCCCAGCTAAGGGTCTGGTCTGGGATCTTGGAGATGCTAGATCTTTAGAGCAGATTGCAATCAGAGTTCCAGCGGCTGAATTCTTGCGAAGAGTTGCGCTCGAAGCAGGTCCGCTAGCCATGGCCTCAGCTAATCGCGCTGGAATGCCGGTAAAGCGGCGCGGTCCACTCTTTCCGGCGTTAGATGCCGATTATGCCTATTTCTTCGATGCCGGTGAGTTGCCAGAAGGCCCATCGAGCACTGTTATCTCCGTTAAATCAGAGGGAGTAACTCTGGTGCGAGCGGGAGCCATTTCACTCGCCGATTTACGCTCAGTAACGCCGAATATTGCCGTCCCCGCCTAGGATTTCGGCTATGTCGCAATTCTTCGGCGCGGATTTTGCAGAACTTCAGTCACAAGATCCCGAGATCGCATCAATACTTCTCTCTGAACTAGATCGTCAGCGAAAAAATCTTCAATTAATCGCAAGTGAGAATTTCACATCGCCGTCTGTTTTGACCGCTTTAGGTTCAACGCTCTCAAACAAATACGCCGAGGGATATCCCGGAAAGCGTTACTACGGTGGTTGTGAAGAGGTTGATAAAGCCGAATTAATTGGAATTGAGCGCGCAAAAGAATTATTTGGCGCGGAGCACGCAAATCTCCAACCACATTCTGGTGCGAGTGCAAATGTCGCGGTTTACCAAGCTTTCACAAAGCCAGGTGACACAGTTCTTGCGATGTCATTGCCTCACGGAGGCCACTTAACACATGGTTCAAAAGTTAACTTCTCGGGTAAGTGGTTTAACGTCGAGTCATATGGCGTTCGCAAAGAAGATGAGCTAATTGACTACGACGAACTACGCGAGATCGCTAAACGGGTGAAACCGAAGATGATCTGCTCGGGAGCAACTGCTTATCCGCGATTGATTGACTTTAAAGCTATCAGAGAGATTTGCGATGAGGTTGGCGCAATCATGTGGGTCGATGCCGCGCACTTCATTGGTCTTGTCGCTGGCAAAGCGATTCCATCTCCAGTTCCTTACGCAGATGTTGTCTCGTTTACTACCCATAAAGTTCTGCGGGGTCCAAGAGGCGGCATGATTCTCTCTAAAGCAGAACATGCAGCTGCGATTGATAAAGCAGTATTTCCGGGGATGCAGGGCGGGCCGATCATGAGCGCGGTAGCCGCAAAAGCAATTGCATTGAAAGAGTGCCAACAAAGCTCATATCAAGATTATGCAAAGCAGGTTATTTTGAACTGCCAGGCCCTTGCTGCGGCGCTCGAGAAAGAGGGGATGCGTGCGGTTTCGGGCGGAACCGATACTCACCTTGCCCTCATTGATATCCGAAGTACTGGAATAAATGGAAAAGTGGCCGATGAACGTTGTGGTCGATCGGGAATTACCCTAAATAAAAATGCAATCCCATATGACCCAGAAACACCTGCGGTAACTAGTGGTATTCGGGTAGGAACGCCCGCTGTAACAACTCAAGGAATGGGAATCTCGGAGATGCCCATCATTGCTTCTTTAATTGCGCGGGCGATTAAAGATGGTGCAGATGATTCGAAGGCCAGTGCAATCCGCAGTGAAGTAAATTCATTAACTGCTAAATTCCCTGTCTACCCACGTTAATGCGCGAGTACTCGCTTACTCTGCTCATTGCGGCGGTTCTCACTTACATGCTTACCCCGATTGTGCGAAGCGCTGCGCTTCGCTTTCGAGCTGTTGCACAGGTCAGGGAGCGCGACATTCACACTGAGGTAACACCCCGTTGGGGCGGAGTTGCGATGTGGCTTTCTATGGCCGCAACCTTGATTGCAGTTCAAAATCTGGAGCTAGTCGGGAAAGCCTACAGTCAAGAGTTGATTGGAATATTTCTCGCTGGAACTTTTGTATTGCTAATTGGCATGCTCGATGATCGATATGAACTTGATGCAATTACCAAACTTGCCGGACAAGGTCTCGCTGCCGGTATTCTGCTTATTTTTGGGATTCAACTTCTATGGTTACCAATCAACGGAATCATAATTTTGCCGACAAATATCGGACAATTCTTGACGGTTTTAATCGTGATGATAATTATCAATGCCGTTAATTTCGTTGATGGGCTTGATGGTCTGGCAACTGGAATCGTTGCGATATCTGCTGCGGCCTTCTTTGGTTTTGCCTACTTGCTGGCAGTTGAGAATGGATTTAGCCGTGCCGGTGCGCCATCGCTTGCGACTGCGATAGTGATAGGTATCTGCCTTGGGTTTCTGCCGCACAATATTTATCCGGCACGAATCTTTATGGGCGATTCAGGTTCGATGTTCCTGGGATTGCTGCTCGCTGCATCAGCAATCACGTTGATGGGACAGATCGATGCAAATGCAGTCTTCTCCGAAAATATCGGCCCGGCAGCGCTTCCATTACTTCTCCCATTCGCAGTTCTTGCAGTTCCATTACTTGATTTCGGGTTAGCTATCTTGCGCCGCCTTCGTCAAGGTAAATCGCCATTTGCTCCGGATAAAGAGCATCTCCATCACAAACTAATGAAGTTGGGTAATTCGCAACAACGAACCGCGGTCATTCTTTATTTTGCAACTGCAATGCTGGCAATCCCGGCAATGCTCTCAGCTTTTATCCCACCCTGGTTGGCTTTCGCTTCAGGTCCATTACTTTTTCTAATCGCGTTTGCAATTACAAAACGTAATAGGGATTTATCAGGAGTTTGACTAGAAATATGAAAAGTTCGAGCGGTCAGATGTGGCGAGGTGCATTAATCCCATCGCTTGTAGTTACCCTTTTGGCCGCAATCATTTCGACAATTCTTTATAGTTCGAGTGGATTACTTGCCGCAATCCTGGCTTCGTTTACGGTTGTAATATTTTTCTCGGTTTCACTCTTAGTTGGAAAATTGACAACAGATGTAAATCCAATCGCCACCATGGCCCTGGCATTGTTCTCTTACTTCACAAAACTCTTCATCATGGCGCTCTTCTTAATAGCCGTAACCCGCTTAACGGAGCCAGAGTCGGTTAACCGCGGAGCCTTTGGCGTGAGCGCTCTAGCGATTTCTTTCGCTTGGTTAAGCGGGGAAGTTAGGGCTTTCTTGAAGCTACGGCTACAGTTACCGCTACCAGATAACGGGAAAGGGGAGTCGCAAATATGAGTTCAAGAAATGACGAAAATGCTTTTTGGACTATTTTCGGCTACATGCTCTCGGGGCTTCTCATCTGGGGAGGAATTGGTTACGGCTTGGATCGATGGCTAGGTACCGGATTTTTTCTTCTCAGTGGCCTGCTTTTGGGTATGGGGTCGGCCCTCTATCTGATCTGGCTCCGGTTTGGTCGGAACTAGGCCGACGACTCTCTAGGCCCACCACCTAACGGAAATCCCCAATAACGCCACTCTAGTAGCGCAGACCACGCGCATGAGGCTCAATTTCGATTTCGCAGAGATGCGGAATTACTAATAGGGTTGCGCCGAATTCCCCGCCACAGAGTTTTTTGTGAAACCGATAAGACCGTCAAGGAGTCATGTTGCGCGTATACGCAGCTACTGAAGGCGTTAAGGATGAGGGTTTCAATCCTCCCGACGCAGGTGACTTTAACCTCCCTCCATTTATTGATGGCAACTCCTTTGCAACCAAACCCATCCTCCTTGCTTTCCTTTCTGTAGTAATTATTTCGATTTTCTTTTTCCTCGCAGCGCGAAAGTCAGCCGTAGTCCCCTCAAAACTTCAATTTGCCGGGGAGAGCATCTACGGGTTTGTCCGCAATGATCTTGGTCGAGATGTCATCGGACATGAATTCATGCGCTTTGTTCCTTATTTGTTCACACTCTTCACCTTTATCTTGGTGAACAACGTCTTTGGAATTGTTCCATTTATTCAATTCCCAACCATGTCAAGGGTTTCTTTCCCATATGTTCTCGCTGCGATAACTTTCTTTGTATTCCATTACATTGGAATCAGGCGCCATGGATTAATTTCTTATCTAAAAGGGATCATGTTTATCCCCGGAGTCCCCAAGCCGGCATATATCTTGATCACTCCTCTTGAGTTGGCGACTTACTTCATCGTTAGGCCGATGACATTAAGTCTCCGTCTCTTTGCAAATATGTTTGCCGGCCACCTCCTACTGCTTGTCTTCATACTCGGCGGTGAACACCTACTTCAGGGGGTCATTGGACTCAAACTCGTTAGTCCATTCTCATTTGTTGTGGCTATCGCGCTAACGTTCTTCGAATTTATGGTCCAGTGCTTACAGGCCTACATATTTACGCTCTTGACCGCTTTATATATAACGGGGGCTCTGGCCGACGAACACTAAAAGTACAAAAAAGGTTTCCCATTCCAAAAGGGATGCGGGATAAGGAAAGATGGAAGAAAGGTAAGAAACATGGAAGGCACACTCAACCTGGTCGGTTTTGGCCTCGCAGCGATTGGACCGGGTATTGCAACCGGATTGATCTTCGCCGCTTATATCAATGGCGTCGCTCGTCAACCAGAAGCTCGCAACGTCTTACAGCCGATTGCATTCCTTGGCTTCGCTTTAGCTGAAGCTTTGGCTCTCTTCGGACTAGTTCTAGCGTTCGTTCTCTAATCAAAGGCTTATCCAAAATAGTTTGGAGGAACCAGAGGAACTATGCGCAATATTCAATTAGCTACAACTGAGTTGGCAGCGGGCGAGGAACTTAATCCCCTCATTCCGCACACCTCAGAGATCATCGTTGGCTTTGTCGCGTTCTCACTTCTTTACATGGTGCTTCGCAGAGCTGTTGTGCCAAGGTTTGAGAAAGCATTCGCAGACCGCACTGACGCTATTCAGGGTGGTATGGAGCGCGCCGAGAAAGCGCAACGAGAAGCAGAAGCAGCTTTAACCCAATATAAGACTCAACTCTCTGATGCTCGAGGCGAAGCCCAGCAGATTCGAGAAGAGGCCCGTGTCCAAGGAGCAGCTATCATCGAAGAGATGCGAGCAAAGGCTCAGGAAGAGGCCGCGCGAATCACATCTACTGCGCAAGCTGCCATCGAAGCAGAACGTCAACAAGCGATTAATTCGCTCCGGAGCGAAGTCGGAACACTTGCCACTGAATTGGCATCGAAGATAGTCGGAGAAGCACTTGATGACCAGGTCCGACAATCTCGAATCGTCGATCGCTTCCTTGCTGACTTAGAGAAGCAGAAGTAGGTATAGCGAGATGACAAGAGCAATCGCAGATCTGGGTGGAACGAGCCGGCAATCACTTGCCGCGGCTCGGGCTGCTCTCGATTCTGCGCTTAAAGGAAAGCAAGAGAGTGAAGCTGCGAAGTTTGCAGCCGAACTTCTCGAAGTTCTTGCTGCTCTTGATTCTTCAGCCCCACTTCGCAGAGCCCTAACTGATGCATCGCGTGATGCTAAAGATAAGGCAAAGCTTGTTACTGATTTATTTGCAAAAAGTAGCGGGGAAGTCTTAACAATTTTGACTAAATTAGTAGAAGTTAAGTGGTCAAAACCGAGCGATCTCGCCAATGCAATTGAACAATTAGCTGTTGAAGCGGAAGCAACTTCAGCTGATATCTCTGGTAGCTTAGATAGATTAGAAGAAGAACTTTTTGGGTTCTCAAAAACAATCTCTTCAGATAGCGAACTACTTCAAGCTTTGAATTCAAGTAAGTACAGCGCTGATGGTAAGCGAGTACTAGTTGCGAAGTTATTTGGTGGAAAGATCGCGCCATCTACCTCTCGCATGTTGGGGCATCTGGTAAGTGGGCTAAGGGGTCGAAATCTAGAGGGAACAATCGCCTTCTACATCAAGGCGACAGCTGCTCGACGAGAGCGAACAATCGCAACCGTTAAGAGCGCAATCGCGCTAACTGATGCGCAACGAGAGAAATTAGCCGCAGCTCTTGCGGCCAAGATTGGACAGAAAGTCCGATTAAATGTCGAAGTCGACCCAACTGTTATGGGTGGGGTATCGATTCGATTTGCTGATGAATTGATTGACGCCACAATCGTCAATCGTTTGGCCGACGCGAGCAGATCGCTCGCAGGATAAGTAGGGAGATAAACCATGGCGGAACTCACGATTCGACCTGAAGAGATTCGTGATGCCTTAGCGAACTTCGTTAAGTCGTACGAACCAGGCGCTGCGTCCCGTGATGAAATCGGAACTGTTGTTGAAACAGCTGATGGCATCGCTCGAGTTGAAGGACTTCCTTCAACGATGACTAATGAGTTGCTCAAGTTTGACGATGGCACGCTCGGAATCGCGCTAAATCTAGATGTGCGCGAAATCGGCGTTGTTGTACTTGGAGATTTCAGTGGAATTGAAGAAGGACAGACTGTTCGCCGAACCGGTGAAATTCTCTCTGTCCCAGTAGGTGATGGCTTTCTTGGTCGCGTCGTTGACCCACTAGGACGCCCAATTGATGGCAAAGGCGAAATCAAGGCCGAGGCAACTCGTGCTCTAGAACTTCAGGCGCCTACTGTCGTCCAACGCCAACCCGTTAAGGAACCGCTTGCAACTGGTATCAAGGCTATTGATGCAATGACCGCGATCGGCCGCGGACAACGTCAGCTAATCATTGGTGATCGTCAGACCGGAAAGACTGCGGTCGCGATTGACACCATTATCAACCAGCGCGATAACTGGAAGAGCGGCGATAAGAAGAAGCAGGTTAAGTGCATCTATGTTGCGATCGGCCAGAAAGGTTCGACGATTGCATCTGTTAAAGCGGCGCTTGAAGAAGCAGGTGCGATGGAGTACACCACCATCGTTGCTGCGCCAGCCTCTGATCCAGCAGGTTTCAAATATCTAGCTCCTTATACCGGTTCTGCAATTGGTCAGCACTGGATGTATAACGGTGAGCATGTACTCATTGTTTTTGATGATCTCTCTAAGCAAGCAGAGGCATATCGCGCCGTCTCGCTACTACTTCGACGTCCGCCAGGCCGCGAGGCTTATCCAGGCGATGTCTTCTATTTACATTCACGTTTGCTAGAGCGTTGTGCAAAGCTCTCCGATGAGATGGGCGGCGGTTCAATGACTGGCCTTCCCATTATCGAAACAAAAGGAAATGACGTCTCTGCATTTATTCCGACAAACGTAATTTCGATTACCGATGGACAATGCTTCCTTGAGACTGATCTCTTCAACTCAGGTGTTCGCCCTGCTATTAACGTCGGTATTTCGGTATCGCGCGTTGGTGGTTCTGCCCAGACAAAGGCGATGAAGAAGATCGCCGGACGTCTCCGTCTTGACCTCGCCCAGTTCCGCGAACTAGAAGCTTTCGCAGCTTTCGGTTCAGATCTCGACGCAGCCTCAAAGGCCCAACTCGAGCGCGGTTCACGCCTTGTTGAGCTCCTAAAGCAGGCTCAATACACCCCATATTCACTAGAGCGAATGGTCGTCTCAATCTGGGCCGGAACAACTGGCCAACTTGATTCAGTTGCGGTCCAAGATATTCGTCGCTTTGAATCAGAGTTCTTGGACTACGTCGGCCGTTCTCATAAGGGAATCTTTGACGTTATCGCTGAAACCAAAGAGCTCACCGATGACACCGTTGCGAAATTGACCGCAGCCGTCAACTCATTTAAGGATGAATTCAAGTCATCGGTTGCAAAACCGGTAAATGAGGCTGAAGCTGAGGCCCAGGGCAGCGATGGCTCTGAGCAGATTACGAGATATAAGAAGTAATCCATGGGCGCACAACTACGAATCTATCGGCGACGGATCCGCTCCGTTAAGTCGACCAAGAAGATTACGCGAGCGATGGAGTTGATCTCTGCTTCGCGAATCGTCAAGGCGCAACAACGGGTCGCAGCCTCAACTCCTTATGCAAATGAGTTGACCCGTGCCGTAAGTGCAGTAGCAACCTTCTCGAACACCAACCATCCATTGACCACCGAGTCTGCTAATCCAAAGCGCGCTGCGGTTTTGATAATCACCGCCGATCGCGGAATGGCTGGCGCGTACTCGACTAATGCGATCAAAGAAGCAGAAGGCTTGATTGTTACATTGAAGGAGCGCGGGCTACAGGTTCTAACATATGTGGTTGGTCGCAAGGCGGTTAATTACTACAAGTTCCGTAACCGTGCGGTCAAAAATTCTTGGACTGGTTTCTCGGATAAGCCGACTTATGTAAATGCAAAAGAGATCTCTGCTGAATTAATAGCTGCATTTTTAAAGGATGCTGCCGTTGATATCGAGGGTGTAGATGAACTCCATATTGTCTTTACCGAGTTTAAGTCGATGATTACCCAAGTAGCGCTGAATAAGCGGATGCTTCCGCTTGAGGTTGTTGAAGCTGATGGCCCAGCTCCAGCCGGCCTTCTTCCTATGTATGAATTCGAGCCAAATGCCGGTGAAGTCCTCAACGCACTTCTTCCGCGCTATATCGAATCTCGCGTATATAACGCGCTTCTGCAATCGGCAGCGTCCGAGCATGCAGCGCGTCGCCGCGCGATGAAATCAGCAACTGACAATGCTGATGAACTAATTAAGTCGTTGACCAGACTTGCAAATGCGGCTCGTCAGGCCGAGATCACGCAAGAGATAAGCGAAATCGTGGGCGGCGCAGACGCGCTTGCCTCAGCAAACGCAGGGAGCGAATGATGACAACTAAGACAGCAACCGGGCGCGTAGCGCGTGTGATTGGACCGGTCGTTGATATCGAATTCCCATCGGATTCGATGCCTGCGATCTACAACGCGTTGCAGATAGATATCACCATCGGAGGTGAGAAGCGCCTCCTAACTCTTGAAGTTGCCCAGCACATCGGCGACAACATGGTGCGCGCAATCTCGATGCAACCTACCGACGGTATGGTCCGTGGCGTAGAAGTCCGTGACACAGGTGCCGCTATCTCTGTTCCAGTCGGAGATGTCACCAAGGGTCACGTATTCAATGCGCTCGGCGAATCGCTAGATGTTCCGACATCATCACTTGAAGTTAAAGAGCGTTGGCCAATCCACCGCTCTGCTCCTGATTTCGATCAACTTGAATCCAAGACTGAAACATTCGAAACCGGTATCAAAGTTATCGATCTTCTAACTCCTTATGTAAAGGGTGGAAAGATTGGACTCTTCGGTGGCGCGGGTGTTGGTAAAACAGTTCTTATCCAAGAGATGATTTATCGCGTCGCTGAAAACTTCGGTGGCGTTTCAGTATTCGCCGGCGTTGGTGAGCGTACCCGCGAAGGTAACGACTTGTTCTTGGAAATGACCGAGACTGGTGTTATCAATAAGACGGCGCTCGTCTTCGGACAGATGGATGAGCCACCCGGGACCCGTCTTCGCGTTGCGCTATCTGCGCTAACTATGGCTGAGTATTTCCGCGATGTTCAGAAGCAGGACGTGCTCCTATTCATCGACAATATCTTCCGCTTTACCCAGGCAGGTTCTGAGGTTTCAACCCTCCTTGGTCGTATGCCTTCGGCTGTGGGTTACCAACCAACCCTCGCCGATGAAATGGGCGTTCTACAAGAGCGAATCACCTCAACTCGCGGTAACTCAATTACCTCGATGCAGGCGATTTATGTTCCTGCCGATGACATCACAGATCCAGCTCCACACACAACATTCGCCCACCTTGATGCGACCACAGTTCTATCGCGTCCAATCTCCGAGTTGGGTATCTATCCTGCTGTGGATCCACTTGATTCAACTTCACGTATCTTGGATCCCCGCTACATCGGTGAGAATCACTTCCGCGTCGCAAACCGCGTAAAGCAGATCTTGCAGCGTTACAAGGATCTACAAGACATCATCGCAATTCTTGGTATCGATGAACTCTCTGAAGAAGATCGAATCCTCGTAGGTCGCGCCCGTCGTATCCAGCGCTTCCTTTCACAGAACACCTTCGTTGCAAAGGTCTTTACCGGAATCGATGGTTCGTTTGTTCCGCTAACTGAAACTATTGCAGCATTTGATGCGCTCGCTAATGGCGATTACGACCATATCCCAGAACAGGCATTCTTCATGTGCGGTGGTCTTGAAGATGTTGAGCGCAAGGCCGCAGAACTAGCGAAGAGCTAAATCTGATGAGCGATAACGTTTTAACTGTCGAATTCGTAACGCCAGAAGCGCGGATCTTCTCGGGTAAGGCAAAGATGGTCTCTGCTCGCACCCTTGAAGGTGATCTAGGTATTTTGCCTAATCACTCGCCGCTTCTGGGCGTTCTGGTCGATGGAAAAGTCGTTATCAAGAGCGTGGATGGGGGCGAGGAAGAATTCCAAGTAAATGGTGGATTTCTTTCGGTAGCGAATAATCGTGTCTCAATTCTCGGCGAAGCAAGCGCCCTTTAAAGCGCACCTTAAAGCGCTTGCCCTTGCGCTGGCACTTTTAGCAAGTAGTGCGCTTCCTGCTGGGGCGCACCAACCCGTATTTTTAACCGCAGAATCAGCTCGTATCCCAAACAGTCCGGTTCTAGTCGAGGGAAGTATTTCCTTTGCCGTAACAGCCAGCTTTTCTAAGGTGGCCGATCGGAAGCACTTCCGCTTTGCGCTACGCGAAGGCGAGGCGTTGAAACTTGAGTACTTAATTCTTGATCGAAGACCAGAAAATCGATTGAAGAAGTCAAAACTACCGGTTATCACAGTAACTTCACCAAGCGGCAAGAAATTAAATCTAAAGATTAATGAGCGAACCGAATTTTATGAGCCTTACGGTCGTCAAAACTATCTTTTCTTGTCGAGAGTCAATCAGAGTGGCGAAAGTGGAATTTATTCTGTGAAATTACGAGCAAGAGCAAAGGCCTCGGTCCTGGTCGCAGTCGGAGGGCGGGAAGTTCGTGGCGAGGTTATGCAAATTGGTACAAAAGAAGGAACTTGTCCAGCGAAGTTGAACGAAGAAATTGAAATCAGCGAGAAGCGCGCGGCCCAGTTAATTGGATTGAGTGAGCGCGCAGGTGAATTATGCGCCACCCTTAACGATTGGGGATATCGCGTAGTGCAGCGAGATGGTGAAGATTTCGCAGTAACAATGGACTATCGTTCAAATAGAATAAATGTAAAAGTTAAAGACGATAAGATTTTTGAAGTAACAGTTGGATAATCTGCGTCTAATCGACGCGAGTTACATCTGCGCCTAGAGCGCGAAGTTGTTCGGCAAACATCGGATAACCTCGATCAACATGGTATGCACCTTCGACGAAAGTTATTCCATCTGCGACTAATCCTGCTAAAACAAGGCCGGCACCAGCGCGGATATCAGATGCAACAACTGGGGCAGAGGAGAGTTTTGAGATTCCAGCAACTGAGGCGTGGTGACCATCGACTCGAATATTCGCACCCAGGCGGAGCAGCTCATTTACAAACATGAATCGCCCCTCAAAGACATTTTCGGTAACGAGAGCGGTTCCTTCAGCGATTGAATTGAGCGTAATTGCAAAGGGTTGGAGGTCGGTGGGAAAACCGGGGTAGGGAAGAGTTGCAACATCAATCGCAGTTGGGCGGCGTGACATCTTTACCCGAAGTCCATCCGGGGTTGTAGTCACGACGGCGCCAGCGGAAACTAATTTATCTAGAGGTAGTTCCAAATCACTGGGCCGTGCTCCTTTGATCGAGATATCACCCTGGGTAATTGCAGCTGCAAATGCCCAAGTTCCAGTAACAATGCGATCTGGAATTGCGGTGTGATCAACTGGATGAAGTTCCGATACGCCATGAATAGTTATTGTGGGAGTTCCTAGCCCTTCAATATGAGCGCCCATATCATTTAAAAAATTACCGATATCAACTAGATCTGGTTCGCGCGCAGCATTTTCAAGCACTGTCGTACCGTTAGCTAGAACGGCTGCCGTCATAATATTCTCGGTGGCTCCAACGCTGGGAAAATCCAATTCAATTCGAGCGCCTTTTAATCCATCTTTAGCGGTTGCGATGATGTAACCATGCTCGTTATGCGTTTCAGCGCCCAATCCAACTAGGCCACGCGTATGAAATTCCAAACCGCGTGATCCGATTGCATCGCCACCAGGAAGTGCAACTTCTGCTCTTCCCAATCTAGCGACCAACGGGCCAAGTACATTTATAGAAGCACGCAACTTTCGAACATATTGGTACTCAGCTCTATGTGCTAACTTTTCCGGAACCGTAATAGAAATTTCGCTGGTTTCAATATTGCGATTGATCGAACATCCGAGGCTTATAAGCAGTTCACCCATCATAACTACATCTGCAATGTCGGGAACATTGCGCAGGGTGTATTTGCCGGGAGCCATCAGGGTTACTGCCATTAGTTTCAAAATTGAGTTCTTTGCCCCGGAGACCGTCACATCTCCAACCAAATTAGCGCCACCTACAATTTGAAAGCGATCAAGCGAGTATTCGCTCATAGCATCGCCCCGCTCTCTTGTGGTTGGTCATTTGAATGCTGAGTCTTCTGACCTTTTTTGATCCGAGTGGTCACATGTTAGTGAACCCAATAGGCTCACCCCATGGTTAACTTAACGCGGATTTATACGAAAACAGGCGATGATGGCACAACCTCGCTTGGCGATATGAGCAGAACCTCGAAAAATGATCCGCGCCTAGAGGCTTACGCCACCGTAGATGAGGCCAACTCCTACATCGGTGTAGTCCTAACAGTTCCAAATCTCTCCGAAGATGTCCGTAAATTGCTGGTCCGAGTACAAAATGACCTATTTGATGTGGGCGCAGATCTCTGCACTCCGGTAGTTGATGCACCTCAATACGAACCGCTTAGAGTTCTTGAATCTCAGATTTCATATCTTGAAGAGCAGATTGATAAATATAACTCTGAACTCGCACCTTTGAAATCTTTCGTACTTCCCTCTGGGACGCCAGCCTCTGCGCATCTACATGTGGCACGTACGGTTGCACGTCGCGCAGAACGTCGTACCTGGCAGGCAATCCATGCGTTCGGAGAAGGCGTGAACAAATTGACCGCAAAATATTTGAATCGTCTCTCTGACTTGCTATTCGTCTTGGCACGATTTGAGAACAAGAGCGAGGGCGATCAACTCTGGGTTCCCGGAAAGAATCGCTAGCAAAAACTGCTAGCAAAAACTGCTAGCAAAAACCGCTAGCTTCTAAGAATTGCCTCAGCGGCTTTCACTTCTTGCTCAAAGACCATAACTCGAGGTCCTCGCTTTGTCTGGGTTAGCGTTGCCTTAATTCCATTTGTAAGAAGTTTTTGACGAAGCATTTCGCCTTCGATGTGATTCCCTGGGCGAGCAACAACCATTAACAGTCCATATTCTTCATCATCCCCAACTCGAAGCGGCCTGGCAACCACAGAGTTCCCGCGCGCAAAGGCCCACTTAAGTAAAACAATAAGAACTAACATGACAGCAAAACCAGCTAATGATTGAAAGAAGAGTTGGTTGTTGATTCCGCCCAGCATTAATTCTCCGTTATAGCAATTGGGTTGTAGATGTTTCCTGGTTTTGGAATATTAGTGGTCTCGCGATGGCAGATAACGCGGATATTTCCCAGTGAGACACTTAGGTCAACCGGCTCTTTACTAATAAGAAAAATTGTTCCTTGCTCGCGCGAATCTGTTCCTTTTGCATATGTCACGAGTGTGCCAATCCGCTCTTTTGTCAGGGTATTGGGATTTACCTTACGGACGGCTGAATTCACTTCCCACCAGGTACAACCACGCTCTGCCGCAACAAAGACTGCTCCGCAGGCGAACTCTTCACACTCTTTTAAGAACCGTTGCAGCGATCTCTTGGCTGATAGGTGGCCAATCAACTCGTTGGTACTTGGAACCTTGGCAAAGACGCCATCAATTTCTTTAAATCCTTTAGGGGGCCAGACCGGTTTAGGCGAAGTAGCAGGATTCGGTTTCTTCTTCTGAGCAGTAGCTAAATGTGAACCCGGAATCGCAGCGAACATCAGTGCGATTGAGATAGCAATAACGCCAAGGGTTCGCTTTCGCATGGCTCAATCTTGCCCGAAATAGGCAAGAATCTCCCTGTGAGTCCCCGGAGAAACCACCCCAAGAAACGCGGTTCCAAGAACTCTAAGCCGAATAGGGGTGAGGAAGAACGCGATATCGCCGCTTCCCACGAAACAATTGAAGAACATGACGAAGGTATTTATCGAGTTCGAAAAATAACCGGCTCAAGTTCAACAAAGCCCTATCGATGCCCAGGTTGCGATCAATTAATCCGAATGGCAACGCCACATATCGTTGCCTGGATCGAAGGTGATGTAGATTCACGTAGACACTGGCATTCAGCATGTTGGAGTAAACGCGAACATCGACGCCCTAATGTTGAACGCACCAGAAATGCCCCTCGATACTAAATTTTTTTAGCGAATACGGCGCTTATGAAGCAATCTAACTAGCCGGACAAGAATTCGATCAGCTCGCTCACTTCGATCAAAAGTTGTGAATTGAAGTGGGACCTTAAAGCGGCGTCGGACAACCGTTCTCGGATAAGTGAATTCAAGTAAACCTTCGGCTCCATGAATTCTTCCGTAGCCACTCTCTTTTACTCCACCAAATGGGACCGCCCCAATTGCAGCAAAAGAGAAAGCTGAGTTGATTGAGACCATTCCGCACTGAAGCAGGGATGCAATCCGCTTTCCATTCTTCTTTGACCAGACCGCAGCACCTAAGCCGTAGCCAGTCGCATTAGCTAAATCGACCGCTACATCCATATTGGAAACGGTATTGATTACTAGAGTCGGACCAAAGGTCTCTTCGGTAACTGCGAGTGAATCTTCCGGGACATCCGCGAGAATTACTGGCTCTACATATCCACCCTTAATCGAATCCTTGCCACCGAGCAAGGAATGGCCACCTTTTGAGAGGGCATCATCGATGTGGCTTTTGATTACCTTTAGTTGGGAGGGCATAGTTGCCGGACCGTACTTGGCGCCTTCTCCGAATCCAGGCGTAATCTCTTTCGCGCGCCTAACAATTTCGCTTTTAAATTTCTCTGCGACGTTGCGATGTACATAGACTCGTTCAGCTCCGATACATGACTGACCGGCATTGGACATGGCATGCCAAAGGGTCATTTCCGCAGCTTTGGCGATATCTGCATCCTTATCAATTAGTACTGCATCCTTACCGCCACACTCTAAGACCACCGGAGTCATATTCACGGCACACGCAGCAGCAACCTTCTTCGCAGTTCTAGTCGAGCCAGTAAATGAGATCTTGTCTACTTGGCTTTCGGTTAGCGCTACGCCGGTATCAGCAAGTCCCGTTACAGTTGTGAAAATATCTTTAAAAGGTGCAATTCGTTTCCAACTCTCTTCGAGAAATGCGCCAATTGCGGGGGTGTATTCACTCGGTTTAAAGACAACGGTATTTCCTGCAGCTAACGCATAAGCGATAGAGCCGACTGGGGTGAATATGGGATAGTTCCAAGGTCCAATGACACCAACAACGCCAAATGGAACTCGTTGCACTTGGGCGGCCATATTGAACATCAGTAGCCCCGCTGGACGTGATTGGCGACCTAAGACCCGGGGTGCAAACTTTCCAGCCCAACCAATATGTTCAATTGCAAGTGCGACTTCAAGAGTTGCATCACTTAATGGCTTACCTGTTTCACGATGAATTAACTCAGCAGCCTCTTTCATATCGCGTGTAAGGGTTGAGGCCCAATCTCGAAGCGCAATATGTCGCGCTCTAAAACTTAAATTAGCCCATCGCTCTGCTGCAACCTTGGCGCGTGATACCGCCTCATCGACCTCGACTCTGGTGGTGACTGGGAAGATTCCAACTACTTCACCAGTTGCCGGATTAACTGATTCAAAAGTGGTCGGGTTTTTTGCTCGGGCAGATCGGGGTCTAGTGGCCATTGGCTAAGACTAAACTCATCTTCATGGCTGAGCTGATTAGACCAAGCACAGTATTGCCGGCCAAGCGCGAAGCGATAACCATAATCACATTCGATGGACTCCACTTAGTTGGTGAAGTCGCTACCCCGGAAAATGGCGATCCCAGCCGAGGAATTCTCTGTTTACACCCTCTGCCGACACATGGCGGGATGATGGATAGCCATATCTACAAGAAGGCGGCGAACCGATTGCCTGCTCTCGCTGGTATCACGGTGGTTAGGTTTAACACTCGCGGAACTGAAAGTGCACAAGGAAAGAGTGAGGGTGAGTTCGGTGGCGGAGTTACAGAGCGCGCCGATGTGGTTGCAGCCATTGAATATTGCTTTAACCACTTAAAGATTGAAAGTCTCTGGGTCGTTGGTTGGTCATTTGGAACTGACCTGGCACTGCAACACGCTACTGATCCAAGAGTTAAAGGTCTAATTCTTTTATCGCCACCACTTCGAACAACAACCGAGGAAGAGTTGAAATTCTGGGATCGGGATGGTCGACCAGTTGTTGCATTAATTCCAGAGCTAGATGATTATTTGAAACCCGATGAAGCTAAAAAGCGTTTCGAGACGTTATCTCAACTTGAATTAATCGCCATTAAAGATGCCAAGCATCTCTGGGTGGGAGAGCCATTCGTTCATCGCGTGTTGAGCGAGATTGTTCAAGTCGTAAATCCGGAGCGACTTCCACTACCTACCGAGTTCTAGTCCACATAAAATCACCAATTGACAAGTAGGATTCTGTAAATGCGTTCAGGTCTGGCGAATTATAGAAATGTCCTACAAGCCCCAGGTGCGGTCCGTTTACTTTTATCATCGCTTCCTTCGCGAACGACATACGGAATGATTTTGCTTTCTATCTATTTCAAGGTGCAACAAGATACTGGCTCAATCGCGATCGCTGGTTTAGCTACCGGACTAAATGGTCTTGCTGGCGCTCTTACCGCAGGCATCCGAGGTGCAGTTATCGATAAATTCGGAATGATTTGGCCACTTCGAATACTGGCGCCTGCATATGCTGGGATGATATTGCTTTTGAGTTTTGCTAACGGTAAGACTGAGTTGGTCGTGATTGCCACAATCCTTGGGTTAACCGCTCCACCCATTAATCTCTCGGTGCGACCGCTTTGGAAAATCACAGTTCCACCTGAGAATTTACGAACCGCATTTGCCTTGGATACAGCAACCATGAATTCAGTTGGCGTTTTCGCACCAGTAATTGCCACAACTATCTCGCTCTCGCTCGATCCAGCGATTGCGCTTCAGGTCTGCGCAACATCAATGTTTATCGGTGGCCTATTACTGCTTCGCACCTGGCAGATTGGCAAGTGGGAGCCAGAGAAGAAGGAGGAAAAAACTCCTCCTATCTGGCGCATTCGCGGCATTCAACTTCTTGCAATTGAAGGTGTGGTTATGGGACTGGGTTGGGGAGCCTTTGATATTGGACTACCAGCTTTTGGAACTCTTGAAGGGGTACCAGAGCGCGTCGGAATATTCCTCTCAATAATGGCGGTATTTAATGTTTTCGGTGGCCTAGTTGCGGGAACTATAAGCAGAAAGATTTCGCCGTTAAGAGCATTTAGAGCGAACTATCTAGTTTGGGCTTTAATTTCTATTCCTCTTGCATTCACTCATATGGATTGGAGTATCGCACTTGTAACTGCGGCGCTGGCTTTTTTCGGTGGGGCACAACAAGTTTTCTATTGGGAAATTACCGAGTCGGTTCGCCCCAAGGGCACTGCGGTCCAGGCGGTTGCATGGCTATGGACAATTGAAGGTACAGCTGCCGCTATTGGAACTGCTGTGGGTGGATTCATCGCAGAACATTTCTCACCGAGAATCTGTTTTGCGGCCACAACGATTGCGCTCATCCTCGGTTATCTAATTATCGATAACGGAAAACGCTATCTAAAGAGCGCTGATGACATACCAACTCTTGAAGAGGATGTCGCAGCTATGGAAGATAATTTAGATAGCACTCGCTAGTAAGGATTAAGAATTATCTGTTTTTGGAAATATAACTTCATCCATAATTAATAAGATTGCGGCTGCAATTGGTACCGCGAGAATACCGCCAACCAAACCGAGCAGTGAGGTTCCAAGGAGTGCCGCGACGATTGTTACTAAACCAGGAATCGCAAGTGTCCGTGTCATGATTCTTGGTGTAATTAAGTAATTCTCAATCTGCACATAAAGGGTATAAAGCAAGAGCGCCAAGATTCCCTTAGTGGGGGATTGGGTCAGTGCGACCAAAGAAACGATTGTTCCGCCAATGAAATGACCAACAAGAGGAATAAGTGCTACGAAGAGAATTAGCATGCCAAGCGCCGCAGCGTAAGGAAGATCTAGCGCTAGGCCAAGGAAAAAGACAAAAATCGAGGCCAGAAATGCAATCAGAATCTGGCTACCTACAAATGCTCCAACGCGCGCGATAATCGCATCTCCAATTTTCGAGACCCTCTCACGCCGTGAAGCGGGAGCTAGCCGGTAGAAAACTTTGGTAACCGAAGGGAGTGAATATAGGAAATATAGAGTCAAAATGAGAACAGTTAAAGCAGAGAATGCTCCAGAAAGAACGGTGCGTCCAACTCCGAGTACGCCACCAAATGCACCAGTAATTAATGTGCCATCACTAAACCAAGTTTGAAACTTATCTTCTAAAGTTTTTATAACTCCATAGTCCTCATCAAGTGCGAGAAAAGTTTTGTTATTTCTCAATGAATCTAGGAGTTGTGGAGCGCCGTCGACTAGATCATTTACTTGTGAAAATACCGGGGGGATTACAACTAGTGCAGCTAGAACGACAATGGTTAAGACCAAGACCACGACCGCTGAAACAGCTATACCGCGCTTTGAAAGTTTTCGCTCAATCACCGAAACAGCAGGATTCAATCCCATGGCCAAGAAGAGGGAGATTACGATCAGGATAAAGACTTGAGTGGCAGATTGCAGAGCCTGTAACAGTGCAATTGCGACCAGGGCTCCCGTGGTAGCGAGAAAACCGAAGTAAAAGGGGTGCTGAATATTTAGCGGGTCACCCTTTGCGCCAAAATCCTCACCCTGGAATGCCATTTCGGGAGATTTATCACTGGATTTCTTGGAAACTCTCCTAGCTCGCGCCATCTGCAAAGTCTAGAGCCTGAAAGAATTACACCCATGTTGCCTCACAAGCACCAACTAAAGATTACTGGCGTTGGTGACGAGATTGAGAGCATCACAAACTTACCTTGGAAAATTCCGCTAGAGCTTTGGCCAGAAGATCCATCCCTGGCAGCCCAGCGCGGTATCTCGAGACACACTGTCCGGCTAGTCCGGGCAACCTCAGATCCTGAGAGTGAAATTTACGCCGTAAAAGAGACTGTTCCAGAATTTGCTCACCGTGAATATGAAGCGCTCCGTGAACTGGATTTGAGAGGAGCGCCATCCGTCTCGCAAATTGCTGTTGTTGATGGTCGCACCGATCATCAAGGAAACGAACTTCCCTGCGCGATAGTTACGAGATTTTTACCTTACTCGCTTCCATATCGAGTGCTACTGAGCGGCAATGTCACTCAGCACGATGTTCTCAATATGGCAAATGCGCTCGCTTACTTGCTAGTGCGCCTACATCTATTGGGATTTTGGTGGGGCGATTGCTCCTTGTCAAATGCGCTCTTCCGCCGAGATGCCAATGGTTTTGTAGCTTATCTAGTTGACGCTGAGACTGGTGAATTTCAGAAGAAGCTAAGCACTGGTCAGCGCGAACATGATTTGGATATTGTGCGATTCAATGTTGCCGCTGAACTTGAAGACTTAAAATTATCTGGAGTCCTCTTTCCAGGTATGGATCCAGTGCG
The DNA here is from genome assembly GCA_046048255.1 of Actinomycetota bacterium. GTDB lineage: Bacteria > Actinomycetota > Actinomycetes > Nanopelagicales > Nanopelagicaceae > MAG-120802. The sequence goes on from JBJOGL010000008.1 coordinate 40,393, forward strand.
AGCCAGCGAGTCGGTAATAAAACGTTATCGAAGAATCTGGAGCGCCTTAAGCGAGCCTCAAATTCTCTCTGCAGATGACCGTCATGCTGTTGAGAAAGCGATGCGTTCGCTTCAAGATCTTGGCTTTGCCGTTGAAGAAGTGGATCTGCAGATAGAGGGAGATGCAGGTACTTTGAAATTCACACCAAAGCTTGTTGCGCCAAATTATCACTCACATCGCCTCATGGAGTTAATGGGTCTTGATGTTGAAGAGCTACAGGCAAAGAGGATCCTCGCCTCGTTCGATCGTTTCCGGTCCCGCGAAATCGGGAGAACCCCGGATATCCAAGAGGCGGCTGAACGTTGGCTTGACGAGGTATTTTTGAAGGTGGTGAACTCGGTTCCCGTTTCGATGCGCGGACGAATCGAAGATGCCCAGTTCTTCCATGAAGTCTTGGAGCACCGCTGGTATCTGGGCGAGAAAGCCGGATATGACGTTGGCCTAGAGAGGTCAACGGAGGACTACATCGCACATGTTCTTCCCTTTAGAT
>JBJOGL010000009.1:0-38788 GCA_046048255.1 Actinomycetota bacterium
CAGCTCAAGCACCAATCACTCCACGTCCACCTGCAGCGCGCGGTGGAAATAATCCATTTGGTGGAACCGGAGTACCAAGACCTGCAGCGCCCAGACCCGGTGCAACTAGACCCGGTGCAACTAGACCGGGACAACGTCCTGGTAATAATCCTTTTGGAACTTCTGGTGGACCAAGACCGCCAAGACCTGCTGGCGCACCAGGTGGACCACGCGGACCAATGTCAGGGCCACGCCCTGGTTCTGTTCGTCCAGGTTTTGCTGCACGTCCACAACGTCCTGATCAACGTCCTGATCAACGTCCTGGTCAAGGTGGTGCGCGTCCAGGCCAAGGTGCACCAGGTTCTAGACCGCAAGGTTCTGGTCCATATAGATCACAACCAGGTGGCGCACCGCGTCCCGGAGGTTTTGGTGGACCAGGTCGCCCAGGACAGCGTCCTGGCGCAGGTGGCGCATTTGGAAAAGGTGGCGGAAAGAAAAAGAGTTATAAGAGTAAGAAAGCGCTCCGCGAAGAGATCGACAATATGGAAGCGCCCACAATTGGTGGCGCAATCGTTCCTAGGGGAGACGGAAGTACTCCAGTGCGGCTTCGCCGCGGCGCATCACTTGCAGATTTCGCCGAAAAAATTGGCGCAGATCCCGCAGCCTTAGTCTCAGTTCTATTCCATCTCGGCGAAATGGTTACAGCTACACAGACCGTTGATGAGAGCACTCTTGAAATGCTCGCAAATGAGTTTGGATACAAGATTACAATCGTCTCGCCCGAAGATGAAGATCGCGAAATTCTTGAGCAATTCGATATCAATCTCGAACAAGAATTAGCTGATGTAAATCCAGAAGACCTTGAGATACGTCCACCGGTAGTTACTGTTATGGGACACGTTGATCACGGTAAGACCCGACTTCTTGATGCGATTCGCCAGACCGAAGTTGTTAAAGGTGAGGCTGGTGGAATCACTCAGCACATTGGCGCTTATCAAATTCACCATGATCATAATGATTTGAATCGCGCCATTACCTTCATCGATACACCTGGTCACGAAGCATTTACCGCAATGCGTGCCCGTGGTGCGAAAGTCACAGATATCGCAGTCCTAGTTGTAGCCGCAGATGATGGCGTCATGCCACAGACAATTGAGGCGCTAAATCACGCCCAAGCCGCCAGCGTTCCTGTTGTGGTTGCGGTCAACAAGGTAGATAAAGAAGGCGCTAATCCAGCCAAAGTGCGCCAGCAGCTCACCGAGTACAACTTGATTGCCGAAGAGTATGGCGGCGATACATTGTTCGTTGATGTCTCAGCTATAAGTGGAAAAGGCATCTCTGAATTGATTGATGCAATTCTGCTTACCGCTGATGCTGCAATCGACCTCCGTGCAATTCACGAAGATGATGCGCGTGGCGTTGCAATCGAAGCTCACCTAGATCGTGGACGTGGTCCAGTCGCAACTGTCTTGGTACAACGTGGAACTTTGAAAATGGGAGACTCAATCGTTGCGGGATCTGCATTTGGTCGTGTCCGCGCCATGATGGATGAGTTTGGCCATGAAGTTAAAGAAGCAGGCCCTTCACGTCCCGTACAGGTTCTCGGATTTACATCTGTCCCGAGCGCTGGCGATAGCTTCATTGTTGCTCCTGAAGATAGAACTGCCCGACAAATTGCTGAGAAGCGACAGGCGGGCGAACGCCATGCTGCGCTGGCGAAGGCAAAGAAGAAAGTTTCGCTCGAAGACTTCCTAGAGAAGAGCAAGGTAACTACCTTGAATCTAATTCTCAAAGGCGACGTGAGCGGCTCAGTCGAAGCCCTTGAAGATGCGCTCGTCCAATTAGATGTTGGTAGCGAAGTCGATCTTCGCGTAATTCATCGCGGCGTTGGCGCAATTACCAAGAGCGATATAACTCTTGCATCAGCATCAGGTGCTGTTGTTGTTGGCTTCAATGTAAAGCCAGAACCACAAACTGCGACCTTCGCCGATGAAGAAGGTGTCGAAGTCCGTTTCTACTCTGTCATTTATAAAGCGATTGAAGAGATCGAAGCTGCTCTCAAGGGCTTGCTAAAGCCTGAATACGAAGAGGCCATAATTGGATCTGCTGAAGTCCGAGAAATCTTCAAGTCCAGCAAGTTTGGAACCATTTCTGGTTCACTTGTAACTTCTGGAATTATCCGTAGAAATGCTAAGGCTCGAGTTCTTCGAGATGGCGTTGTGATTGGCGACAACCTCACCATTGATTCACTCCGTCGCTTTAAAGATGACGCAACCGAGGTCCGTGAAGGATTTGAGTGCGGTATCGGACTTGGCTCCTATAAAGACATCCAAGTCGGAGATATCGTGGAAGTATTCGAGATGCGCGAGAAGAAGCGTGCGTAATGGGGAAATCTCACCGCGTCGCTAAGGTCGCCGATCGAATAAAGGTGGTCGTTGCGCAAGCCCTTGAGAATCGAATCAAAGATCCTCGCCTAGGTTTTGTAACGATCACAGATGTTCGGGTTACCGGCGATCTCCAGCAAGCCTCCATCTTCTACACCGTGCTTGGCGATGATGAGGCGCGCGCAAATACCGCAAAGGCCCTAGAGAGCGCCAAAGGCGTGCTCCGAACCGAAGTCGGCCGCGAATTAGGAACACGAGTTGTTCCCACCCTCACCTTCTTTGTGGATGCGCTCTCTGAGACTGCTAAGAATTTCGAGGATCTTCTCGATCAGGTTAAGAAACATGATGAAGAGATCGCACATCTTCGCGATGTCGCAAAGCCGATTGGCGGAGCCGATCCTTACAAAACCCCTCGAGTGCGCGAAGCGGAATGACGAAAGAACACGGCTTTCTAGTAATAGATAAGCCCGCGGGGATGACCAGCCATGATGTTGTTGCAAAACTGCGCCGGCGCCTGGGAACTAAACAAGTTGGACATGCTGGAACTTTAGATCCAATGGCTACCGGTGTTCTGGTAGTCGGAATCAATAATGCGACAAAATTTCTTCAATATATTGTCACCGGAAAAAAGCGCTACTTAGCAACAATTCGCCTCGGGATATCAACTGTGACCGATGATAAAGAAGGTGAGGTGCTTGAAACTCGAGACTGGGAATCGATTGATGATCAATCGATTATCAATGCGCTAGAGAAGTTTCAGGGAAAGCTCATGCAGATTCCTTCATCGGTATCGGCTAAGAAGATAGAGGGGGAGCGAGCCTACGATTTAGTTCGCGCTGGAAAAACTGTAGAGCTTGCCGCTAAAGAGATCTCCATCTATGAGTTAAATGTCCTTAAGATTCGCAGAGGCGAATTTCTTGATGTAGATATTGATGTTACCTGTTCGCCCGGTACCTATATTCGTTCGATAGCGCGTGATCTTGGCTCAATGTTGGGGGTCGGCGGACATTTGATTGAGTTACGTCGCACAGAAGTCGAGCCATTTCTTCTAGAAGATGCGGGCGATATTGACTCTGCCAAAATTCTTCCGCTGACCGACTCCATATCTAAGGTTTTACCGAGGCGGGAGCTGGGCTTTGATGAGGTGGCCGAACTTCGCTTTGGAAGAAGAATCCACAGATCACTTGATGAAGGTCCCGTAGTCGGAGTAGCTCCAAACGGTGAGGTCGCAGCAATCATCGAGAATCGTGATGAGCAGGCTCAACCCTTAGCGGTATTTAATTCATGAAAGAATTTCTCTGATGAGTCCGAATTTCAAAATCCAATGGCATGGGGCCCCGTTAACAGGAGCCACCGTAATCATTGGAATTTTTGATGGCGTTCACAAAGGTCATCAAGCGATTATCAAGCACGCACTGGAACTGAAGCAGCCGGTAGTGGCGCTGACCTTTCATCCACATCCAGCATCGGTAGTTTCGAACGATAAAGCTCCAACAGAATTACTGAGCCTTCATGAGCGCGTAAATCAATTAATTGCCCACGGAGTCTCAAGTGTTGCGGTCATCGAATTTACTGAGGAATTCTCAAAGCTATCGCCCAACCAATTTGTCGCTGAGATACTAAGGCGTGAGCTAGATGCTAGCTCGCTAGTTGTGGGTTCAAATTTTCGCTTCGGATTCAAAGCAAGTGGGGATCCAGAATTCTTAAAGCAGCATTCAGGTCTACCTGTTTCGGCAATTGATTTAGAGAAAAAACTTGGAAATTCAGTCTCATCTACTCGAATTCGCGAGGCAATCGTAGGTGGAAATATTGAAATTGCTAAAGATTTACTAACTAGACCTCACCAGCTTGTCGGTCCAGTAATTCACGGAGAAAAGCGTGGCCGACAGATCGGATATCCAACTGCGAATATTCAGGTATCCAGTAACGCCACAATTCCATCCGATGGCGTTTATGCGGGATGGCTAAGTGTTGAAGCACATCGCTGGCCGGCCGCCATTTCAATTGGCACTAATCCAACTTTTGATGGAAATCGTGGTCGACAAGTTGAAGCCTATGCTTTAGATGAAACTGATTTGGATTTGTATGACAAGGAAGCAAAAGTTGAGTTTGGTTGGAGATTGCGAGACACCATAAAGTTTTCCGGACTCGACCCGCTTCTTGATCAGATGAAGATCGATTGTGATAAAGCTCGAGAATTAACCCGAGATCACGCGTGATTTAGAGCCGATTTCTCACATTCTGAGCGCGCTGGTAGATTTCACCCTGCAAGCGAGAAATCGTGCGCTCGTGATTAAGACCGAGGGCCCTCGTGAAAGATGTAAAGGAAGAAAGAAAATGGCATTAACAGCTGCCGAAAAGAAAGAACTTATTAGCAAGTTTGGCGCCTCTGCATCAGACACAGGAAGCCCTGAGGCTCAAGTAGCGCTCCTTTCAAAGCGCATCGAGCAAGTAACTGAGCACCTACAGACAAATAAGAATGACCACCACAACCGTCGTGGATTACTTCTTCTCGTAGGTCGCCGCCGCAGAATTTTGCAGTACCTTGCAAAGACCGATATCGCTCGTTATCGCGCGATCATCGACAAACTCGGCATCCGCCGTTAGTTTGAAAATAATTTAATAAATCTCGCCACGGGCCGGATGACTGGTCCTCGGTGGTGGCTTACGGATGATTGCCGTGGGCTTCGATCGAAGATCCATTCTCTGGTAGCCGTGGTGGGAATAGAGAATAGGAGAGACCCATGGAGGGTCAAGACGTTAGTTATGCCGTTGCAAAAATAGATAACGGCAAATTTGGGAAACGAGAGATTCGTTTCGAAACCGGGCGCCTAGCGCGTCAAGCTGCAGGAACTGCAGTTGTTTATCTCGATGATGAAACTATGTTGCTCTCTGCAACAACTGCATCAAAGAACCCGAAGGATCAATTCGATTTCTTCCCACTTACTGTGGATGTAGAAGAGCGAATGTATTCGGTAGGAAGAATCCCAGGTTCATTCTTCCGCCGCGAAGGACGTCCATCAGAGGATGCCATCCTTACCTGCCGTTTAATTGATCGCCCACTGCGCCCATCATTTATTAAGGGGTTGCGAAACGAAGTTCAGATTGTTGTAACTGTTATGGCATTGAATCCTGATCACATGTATGACGTCATTGCAATCAACGCTGCATCGATGTCGACACAACTTGCTGGACTTCCATTTTCTGGTCCAATTGGTGGCGTTCGCGTTGCACTAATTGATGGCCAATGGGTTGCTTTCCCAAATCACAGCGATCTCGAGCGCGCCGTATTCGATATGGTCGTTGCTGGTCGAATTGCTGGTGATGATGTTGCAATCATGATGGTTGAAGCCGAAGCGACCACTAAGACAATTTCCCTTGTAGAAGGTGGCGCCGGCGCCCCAACTGAAGAGATTGTTGGCGCAGGACTTGAGGCTGCTAAGCCATTTATTCGAATTCTCTGTGAAGCCCAGATTGAATTGGCAAAAGTGGCGGCCAAGCCGACTGCAGAATTCCCAGTCTTCTTGGATTACCAGGCCGATGCGTATGAAGCAGTTGAAAAAGCTGCTAAGGATCGTCTAGCGAAGGCGCTAACGATTGCCGGAAAACAAGAGCGCGAAACGGAGCTTGATGCAATCTCAGATGAGGTTAAGGCAAACCTTGCTGAACAATTTGAAGGTCGCGAGAAAGAAATTTCCGCATCCCTTCGCTCTCTGACAAAGAAGTTGGTTCGTCAACGCGTATTGCGCGAGAAGATTCGAATCGATGGAAGAGGGCTCAAAGACATCCGTCCATTGACTGCAGAAGTTGAGGTAATCCCACGAGTGCATGGCTCGGCACTTTTCGAGCGTGGCGAAACCCAGATTCTGGGCGTAACTACTTTGAATATGCTCAAGATGGAGCAACAACTCGATACCTTGAATCCGGAAGACCATAAGCGTTACATGCACAACTACAACTTCCCGCCTTACTCAACCGGTGAGACTGGTCGAGTTGGCTCACCAAAGCGCCGCGAAATCGGCCATGGTGCGCTTGCCGAACGTGCGTTACTTCCAGTCCTTCCAACTCGCGAAGAGTTTCCTTATGCAATTCGCCAAGTATCTGAAGCGCTCGGCTCAAATGGTTCTACCTCAATGGGATCTGTCTGCGCCTCAACGCTCTCACTACTCAACGCTGGCGTTCCACTAAAGGCTCCAGTCGCGGGTATTGCGATGGGTCTAATCTCGGATGAGGTTGATGGCAAGACTGAATATGTTGCGCTCACCGACATCCTCGGTGCCGAAGATGCATTCGGCGATATGGATTTCAAAGTTGCCGGCACAAAAGACTTTGTGACTGCTCTACAACTTGATACTAAATTGGATGGAATCCCAGCCAGCGTTCTTGCAGCTGCGCTCCTTCAAGCAAAAGAGGCCCGCCTTGCAATTCTTGGCGTCATGAATGATGCAATCGATCGTCCAGATGACATGAATCCGCTTGCACCACGCATCATAAGTATCAAAATTCCAGTAGATCAGATTGGTGCTGTAATCGGCCCTAAGGGCAAGGTCATCAACCAGATCCAAGAAGAGACTGGCGCTGAAATCACGATTGAAGATGATGGAACTATCTACGTCGGTGCCACAAATGGCACAGCTGCAGATGCGGCGAAGGCCCAGATCTTGGCAATCGCTGATCCAAAACTTCCAGAAGTCGGAGAGCGATACAACGGAACCGTTGTGAAGTTAGCCGCCTTCGGAGCTTTCGTAAATCTTCTACCAGGCAAAGACGGCTTGCTACATATCTCCCAGATTCGCAAGATGCATGGCGGAAAGCGCATCGAAAATCTAGAGGATGTAATGAAGGTCGGAGACAAAGTCCATGTTGAGATCGGCGAAATTGATCCAAAGGGCAAGCTCTCTCTCGTTCCAGTTCTCGAAGAGTCTGCAAGCGAGTAGTTTGAAGTTATGACTGTGCGCAAGACCGTTCACCCGAGCGGCTTGCGCATTGTCACTGAAGAAATTCCCAATGTTCGAAGCGCTGCCTTTGGAATCTGGGTAAATGTTGGATCTCGAGATGAATCTCCCAAAGTTGCGGGCGCCTCACACTTTCTAGAGCACCTACTTTTTAAGGGAACAAAAACTCGCACCGCTCTTGAAATCTCAGCCGCAATCGAGGCCGTGGGTGGCGAGATGAATGCTTTCACATCCAAGGAATACACCTGCTTTTATGCAAGGGTCATAGATACCGATCTACCACTTGCCATTGATGTGATTTCAGATTTGATAACTTCTTCAATTGGTCGCCCAGAGGATGTTGAATCAGAGCGAAAAGTCGTGCTGGAAGAGATATCTATGCGCGATGATGATCCCTCGGACTTGGTGCATGACCTATTTTCAGAAACATTCTATGGCGATACTCCAATAGGAAGACCAATTCTTGGCACCGTGCAATCAATCAATGAAATGTCTAGAAATGCTGTTTTCAACTATTATAAAAAGAAATACCTTCCTGAAGAGATCGTGATCTCAGTTGCAGGCAACATCAAGCATCAGAAAGTAATTGATCAAGTATTAAAGGCGATGTCACGCGATGAATTCCTTGGAAATTCTAAGAATCTATCAAGTGCGCGTGCCTCCACTTCAGTTAAACGAAAAGGTCAACAGATTGGTCTGATTTACCGCAAGACCGAACAAGCCCATCTGTTTCTTGGCGTTGATGGAGTAGCTCGTGATGACGAGCGACGCTTTGCCATGAGTGTCTTGTCTGCCGCACTGGGCGGTGGAATGTCGTCAAGACTCTTCCAAGAAGTTCGGGAAAAGCGTGGACTTGCCTACTCGGTTTATTCATACGCGCAGCAATTTGCCGGGACCGGAATGCTAGGTTTCTACGCCGGATGTACAACTCAAAAAGTAAGTGAAGTGATACGAATAATTCGAGAGATTCTCAATGATGTCGCAGTCAACGGTTTAACTCATGAAGAGCTAGTTAGGGCTCAAGGTGCTGTTAGGGGTACCTTGGTATTGAGCCAAGAAGACACTGGCTCACGAATGAGTCGAATTGGAAAAAGTGAGTTGGTTCATGGCGAGATTCTTGGCTTTGATGAAATTCTAAGTGAGATTTCAAGCGTAACTGCAAGTGATATCCGAAAATTGGCTGGCGAAACTTTGTCTCAGAGCCCTAGTCTTGCCGTTGTGGGACCGTACAAATCCGAATCAATTTTTGAGAAAGCGTTGGTTTAATGGCTTTAAGAGTGGGCGTCTTAGGCGCAAAAGGACAAATGGGCAGAGAAGTATGCCGCGCGGTCACCAGCGCCGAGGATCTTGATTTAGTAGCTGAAATCGATTTGGGCGACTCAATCGATTCCTTGAAAAGCAACATGGTTGACGTCGTAGTTGACTTCACTGATCCAGATTCTGTAATGACAAATTTGAAGTATGTGATTGAAAATGATATCCATGCGGTTGTTGGCACAACAGGGTTTGATAAATCGATGATGGATACCCTGAAGAGTTTGCTCTCAATTCACCCAAACGTTGGCGTTCTAATTGCTCCAAACTTTGGTCTGGGAGCTGTCTTAATGATGCAATTTGCCGCAACTGCTGCTCGATATTTTGAGTCAGCCGAAATAATTGAATTACATCATCCAGAAAAGATGGATGCTCCAAGCGGAACTGCAACACGTACAGCAGAATTGATGAATGAGGCGCGTAACAAGGAGCTGTTTGGGGCGATGCCAGATAAAACCAACCGCGCTCTCGATGGAGCAAGAGGTGCGCGTGTCGGAAATGTGCCCGTTCATTCCATAAGATTGCGCGGCTTAGTAGCGCATCAGGAAGTTCTATTCGGTGCTGCTGGAGAAACCTTGTCAATCCGTCACGATTCAATCAACCGTTCCGGATTTATGCCAGGAGTACTTTTAGGGATACGAGAAGTTATCAAGAACCCAGGCTTAACGGTTGGATTGGAAAACTACTTGAAACTAGATAAGGAGTAACCATGACTGAGATAACGATGTACGGTGCCGATTGGTGTGGCGATTGCCGACGCTCTAAGAGATTCCTTGACTCAAATGATGTTTCGTATAACTACATTGATGTCGAGGCCGATACTAGCGCCTCCGAAAAAGTAATCGAGATTAATGGCGGAATGCGTTCCATCCCGGTAATTCTCTTTCCAGACGGAACGCACTTAACCGAGCCTTCAGATAATGCGCTGAAGGAGAAATTGGAAGCCCTAAAGCTGCTCTAGTCATTTCTTGCTACGAAATGAAGTTGTATATCAGCGCAGATGTAAGCGCTGCCGCCACCATCATTAGAGGGAATGAAACTCGCATTTTGAGCGCTAGCGCTGCTACTGCGACCCCAGCCAAACGATGATCTATGACAACCTCAGAATTCGAAGTCAAGGTTTGTACCGAAACTAGAGCGCTCAGCAAAACGATAGGTATAAAGGTGTTGATTCTCTGTACTCGAGGGTTATTCAACGTCGATTCTGGGAGTGAATAACCGAGTAATTTAAGGAGATAACAGATAACACTGGCGCCGAGGGTGGCGATCCATAGCTCACTCATCGGGCTCTCCAGCCGAGCGCTAACGCGATCACTACAGTCGCAATTATCGGTAACCCAGAACCAAGAACTGTAGTAAGAAGTAGCGATAGCAGAATAGACAAAAGCGCTGCAATTCTTGTCTTTGTATCTATCAATCTCGGCCAAACCAAACCGAGAAAAGCGGCAGGTACCGCAGCATCAAGTCCCCAGCTTGAAGGATCTCCAATCGAATTTGCGCCTAGTGCGCCAATTAACGTAAATAGATTCCAGAAGACAAAAACCCCAATACCGGTGGCAAAAAATCCATATCGCATAGCGCTTTCGCCGCGACCCTCTTGAGAAAGCGCTACACCAGTTGACTCATCAATTGTTATCTGGGCGCCGAAGAATTTCTTAATCCCGTTTAGTTTCAATATGGAAGACATCCGCATTCCATAGAAACCATTTCGAATTCCAAGTAGCGCCCCAGTTGCGATTGCACTTACCGGATTTCCACCTCCGGCCATGACTCCGACAACAGCGAACTGGGAAGCCCCGGAAAAGAGCAATAATGAAAGAGCACAAGCCTGTAAGACCGAGAATCCACCCGCAACTGCAGCGGCTCCAAATGCGGCGCCGTAGCTTCCTACGGGGATCGCCACACTTAGTGAGTCGCGTAACACGCTGCGGCGATCGAATGACACGCAACTATTTTGCCCTATCAATCGCCGGCTCATTACCGCTGCGCAGATAGGGTCGCGCTCGTGACAGAGAACCAGAGTTACCCCGATATTGTCTTCCGCGATGACGTAACGGTCGAGTTAGTGAAATCCAGCGCTAACGATGCCGATGTCATCTGGGCGGCTCGAGTTTCGACCGCGGGCGAACAATCTCTCGATGAGATTAATGAGGATCCAAGTCGATCTGCAGGATTAATAAATTACCTTGCCCGAGAGCGCCATGGCTCACCCTTTGAGCACACTTCAATGACATTTTTTATTAGCGCTCCTATATTTGTCTTCAGAGAGTTCATGCGTCATCGAATTGCTTCTTATAACGAAGAGAGTGGGCGCTATCGCGAGTTAAAGCCAGTCTTTTATGTTCCAAATAAGGCGCGCAAGTTAGTCCAAACTGGAAAGACTGGTCACTATGTCTTTGTAGATGGCACTGATGAACAATTCGAAGTAACTGTAAGTGCTATGAAAGACACATATGTGATTGCTTATCAAAATTATAAGAAGATGCTTGATGCCGGAGTCGCTCGGGAAGTCGCTCGAGCTGTATTGCCAGTAGCTCTCTACTCTTCGATGTACGTTACGATGAATGCGCGTGCCTTGATGAACTTCTTATCGTTGCGCACAAGCAGAGAGGGTTCTCACTTCCCGAGTTATCCGCAGCGCGAGATTGAGATGGTCGCAGAAAAGATGGAGGAGCACTTTGCCCGCCTAATGCCGATCACCTATGCGGCTTTTGAGAAGTCAGGTCGAGTAGCACCGTAGTAGCCTTGGGCCATGTCGCTTCCGACGCCTTTTGGTCGCCTTCTTACGGCGATGGTCACGCCTTTTAAAGACGATCTAAGTATCGATTGGGAAGGCGTTGAGAAACTTGCTCTTCATCTCCAAAACACCGGACACGACGGAATTGTTGTAAATGGAACAACGGGCGAGGCCCCAACTACTAGCGATGAAGAGAAAATTGAGATAATCAAAACTGTTAAGCGTGCTACAGGTGGAAAGCTCAAGATAGTTGCTGGCGCTGGAAACAATGAGACATCACATTCAGTCGAACAGGCTGAGATGGCAGCCAATGCGGGAGCCGATGGACTACTTGTTGTAACTCCTTATTACAACAAACCACCACAAGCCGGAATCGAAGCGCACTTTCGCGCGATGGCTGATGCAACCGATGTTCCCGTAATGATGTACGACATTCCGGGCCGAACCGGAGTTCCGATTGAACCTGACACGATCTGTCGCCTCGCAGAGCATAAAAACATTGTTGCCTTGAAGGATGCAAAAGGTGATGTTGCATCTACATCATGGGTAATAAAGCGCTCTGGTATTCCGGTTTACTCCGGTGATGACATTCTTAATCTTCCACTCTTATCGGTAGGAGCAGTCGGATTTGTCTCGGTCTGCGGACACACAGTTGGCGCGAGGCTCCGTGAAATGTTGGATTCTTGGTTTAGCGGTAATTCATCAAAAGCTCTCGAGATCCATCAAGAACTTTTACCTGTATACACCGGAACATTCAGAACCCAAGGTGCAATTCTCACTAAAGCAGCTTTAAAGATGTTGGGATTGCCGGGCGGTAAAGTTAGATTGCCTTTGGTTGAAGCAACTGAATCACAAGTCTCACAACTTCGTGAAGATTTAAAACAAGGTGGAGTGAAACTAAACTAATGAATCATCCGCACCCCGAACTCGGGTTGCCTCCCAAACTCTCCCCAAAAACGCTCCGCATAGTTGCACTTGGTGGACTGGCTGAGGTCGGCCGAAACATGACTGTTTTTGAATATGAAGGTGAGCTCTTAGTCGTTGATTGTGGAGTCTTGTTTCCCGAAGAGAATCAACCAGGAGTTGACTTAATCCTTCCTGATTTTTCTTATATTCGAGATCGCCTTGCAGAGGTGAAGGCAGTTTTCTTGACTCATGGCCATGAAGACCACATAAGCGCACTTGGATACCTGCTCAGAGAGCGTGAAGATATCCCGGTAATAGGCTCCCAGTTAACTCTTGCATTCCTAAAAGGAAAGTTGAGAGAACATCGAATTTCACCAATAACGATTGAGGTAAGAGAAGGTCAGCGGAGAAAAGTTGGTGAATTCGAATTAGAGTTCATCGCGGTTAACCATTCAATTCCTGATGCGCTTGCTGTTGCGATAAGGACTCCAGCCGGAACAATTCTTCATACCGGGGATTTCAAGATGGATCAGCTCCCACTCGATGGAAGAGTCACTGATTTAGCAAGATTTGCCGAATTAGGTCGGGAGGGTGTCGATCTCTTCATGGTCGACTCAACCAATGCTGATATACCGGGCTACACCACTTCCGAGCGCGAAATCATGCCTGTCTTGGATCGGGTAATCGCAAGCGCGAAGCGTCGGGTAATTGTGGCTTCATTTGCATCGCATGTGCATCGAGTACAGCAAGTTATAGATCTTGCATATACGCACAATAAGAAAGTTTCATTTATTGGTAGAAGCATGGTTCGAAATATGTCGCTCTCCTCAGAGCTAGGGTTTCTACACATCCCGCCAAATACGTTGATTAATGAAGATGAAATTGGTGATCATGGCGATGATGTAGTTCTAATCTGTACTGGATCACAGGGTGAACCTCTTGCTGCGCTTTCGCGAATGGCAAATGGTGATCACCGGATCAAAGTAGGCCCTGGAGATACAGTCATCTTTGCTTCATCGCTGATTCCCGGAAATGAAAATTCCGTCTATCGAGTAATCAATGAATTGACGCGTTTTGGCGCTCGGGTAGTTCATAAGGGAAATGCATTGGTACACGTATCTGGGCATGCTGCGGCCGGAGAGTTGCTTTATTGTTACAACATCGTCAAACCAAAGAACGTTATGCCAGTCCATGGTGAATGGCGCCATATGAAGGCCAATGCAGACTTAGCCATATCAACCGGTGTCCGAAGAGAAAATGTCGTCATTGCTGAGAACGGAGTTGTGGTTGATCTTGCAGAAAATAAGGCGCAGGTTGTCGGCGCAGTACCTTGTGGCTATGTCTATGTTGATGGTCAAAGCATCGGAGACATAACTGAAGATTCCTTGAAAGATCGTCGGATACTTGGCGAAGAGGGATTCATCTCCGTGATTGTGGTTATTGATTCACAGACCGGAAAGATTGTTGCGGGTCCCGATATACATGCTCGCGGCTTTGCTGAGGATCTTGAGCTATTTGATGAAGTTAGAGGGCGAATTGAGCAAGCACTTGCTGGAGCGGTAAAGAGTGGAATCAATGGAACTCATCAACTCTCTCAAGTAGTGCGTCGTACGGTGGGAAGTTGGGTTGGAGGGGAACATCGCCGACGTCCAATGATTGTTCCGGTTGTAATAGAGGTATAACGGCGCGCCTCACTCTCTTGTTTTTTCAATTGTCATACGATTTTTCGTTGTGGCGCGAAAAAGTGGTAAGAAATCAAATGGCATACTTAGCCTAATTTCGCGCGCACTCACAAGTTTTTGGCGCGGAATCGCAAAGGCATTTGGCGCGACTATACGCACTATTACTAAAGGCGCTCGAGATCTAGATCCAGAACATCAGCGAGATGGCTTCGGCTTACTTCTGTTAATTGTTGCTCTGGTTTCCGCAGCAACCTCTTGGTGGCGTTTAGATAACTGGTTTGGCGATGCTGCCTACTCATTCTTCTATGGTGGCTTTGGAAGGCTTGCGATATTTACCCCAATCCTCTTTGGCTATTTTGCATTTCGACTATTTCGAGTTCCCCAAGATAAGGCCGCAAATGGCAGATTGATTATTGGCTCGCTCTTGCTAGTCCTAAGTTCAACTGGCCTGGTTCATATCATCAATCCAAGTTCAGTAAATACCGGCGCAACTGCTATGCGTGAAGGTGGCGGTTGGATTGGTTATGCAATTTCGACTCCACTTGTGGGGTTGGTAACCGATGTTTTGGCGATTCCAATTCTTATACTTATTTTTCTATTTAGTATTTTGGTAATTACAGCAACCCCTTTTGCATCAGTAATTTCTTTTATCTCAGGATTTTTTAGTGGCGCGAAAGATAAAGTCAATGATGCGCTCGAAGAGAGACGCGAGCGGAAGATTGAAGAGTTTGAGATCTCCGAAACTCCACCATTTGAGACTCCTCTGGTTCAGGACTTCGTGAAGCACCAAGATGAAGAGCTTGAGGAAGAAATCGATGAAGAGAGTTTTGATGAAGAGTTCACGGTTGAGATTCCGAAGGAGCCCGAGGCCGTAAAACCGGCTAAGCCGGCGCGACCAGTCCAACTAGTGCTCTCATCTAGCGATTCATATGCATTGCCCGCTATGGAACTGCTTCGAACCAGTCCACCATCTAAGGGTAAGAGCAAGGCAAATGAGTCAATCGTCCAGGCGTTGACTGAGCTCTTCAAAGAGTTCGATATTGACTGTGAAGTCACAGGATTTATGCGCGGACCAACTGTGACGCGCTACGAAGTTGAACTCGGCTCCGGCGTAAAAGTAGAAGCCATCACGGCGCTTTCCAAGAATATTGCCTACGCCGTAGCAAGTAGCGATGTGCGCATTCTTTCGCCGATTCCCGGAAAATCTGCCGTTGGTATTGAGATACCAAATACTGATCGCGAAATAGTTTCACTCGGTGATGTACTTCGCTCTAGCGTGGCCGGAAATGATCATCATCCGATGGTGATAGCCCTTGGTAAGGATGTAGAAGGCAACTTCATCTGTGCCAATCTTGCAAAAATGCCTCACTTATTGGTTGCTGGCGCTACCGGCGCAGGCAAATCCTCAATGGTTAATTCACTGGTGACTTCTATCTTGATGCGAGCTACACCAAATGATGTCCGTTTAGTTTTGATTGACCCAAAACGCGTTGAATTAAACGCGTATGACGGAATCCCGCACCTTATTGCGCCAATCATTACAAATCCCAAGAAGGCTGCTGAAGCCCTTGCCTGGGTTGTTCGCGAAATGGAGATGCGCTACGACGATCTCTCAACTTATGGATTCCGACATGTTGATGACTTCAATAAAGCGGTCCGTTCCGGAAAACTAACAGCTGCGCCGGATGCAGAGGCCCCTCTTGAACCATATCCATATCTATTGATTGTTGTAGACGAGTTGGCGGACTTAATGATGGTCGCTGCTCGAGAAGTTGAAGATAGCATCGTGCGAATTACTCAGCTTGCTAGAGCTGCCGGAATACATCTGGTAATTGCTACCCAGAGACCGAGCGTTGATATTGTGACGGGATTGATTAAGGCAAATGTGCCTTCCCGTTTATCCTTCGCCACTTCATCACTCGCTGATTCAAGAGTAATTTTAGATTCACCAGGCGCTGAAAAATTGGTGGGCCAGGGTGATGGACTCTTCCTACCTATGGGCGCAAGTAAACCAATTCGCATTCAAGGTGCGTATGTCTCTGAACGTGAGATCGAATCTGTTGTAACCCATGTGAAATCACAGCTAAAACCGGTTTATCGCGAGGACATACTCAAACCAGTAACCAATACGCGCTCTATCGATGATGAGATAGGTGATGACTTAGATCTATTGATTCAAGCAGTGGAATTAGTTGTCTCCACTCAATTTGGTTCAACATCAATGCTCCAGCGAAAGTTAAGGATTGGTTTTGCCAAAGCTGGGCGGTTAATGGACTTAATGGAGAGCCGCGGGATTGTTGGGCCATCCGAAGGTTCAAAAGCGCGCACCGTCTTAGTGAAGCCTGAGGATTTAGCCTCGGTACTTGAAGTATTACAGGGGTGATTTAGAGGGTTAGTTAGCTTTAGGGGTTGTCTACCTCGAATTAGGGAGCGTAAAATTCGCTCTCTAATTCGGTGAGGTTGAGATGTCGGTTGGTACGTCATTAAACGAAGTTCGCAAGACAGCAGGCCTGTCTACTGACGAACTTTCAAAACGTACTCGAATACCGGAAAGCGTAATTGAAGATTTAGAGCGAGATAACTTCGGTACATGTGGTGGCCCGGCATATGCTCGTGGCCATATTAGAAATATTGCCAATGTTTGTGGCGTAAGTGCCGAACCAATTCTTTCGCAATTTGAATCACAGACAATTCCATTAAATAAATCAATTCGCGAACTCTTAAATGACACTAATGCCACTACGGCGAAGAAAGTCCGCAAGCCAATTTCATGGAAAGGTCTTACCGGAGTAGCTGCAGGCGTTGTCGCACTCCTGGTATTTGGTGGCGCGATAATTACATCTGGAGATGGCGAAGAAATTTCTGTTACCTCGCAAGAACAGGTTGAAGAATCTGCTCCCGTTGCAAAGAAAGTTGAGGGTGTAGAGGTAACCCTTAGAGGAGTCAATGGACTCTCTTGGGTCGCGGTAAGCGATAGTTCTGGTGCTACTCAATACAGTGGCAGAATTCGACAGGGTGAAGAGTTAACTTTTAAAGATGATCAGCTCCTTTATCTTGTGATTGGAAATGCTGGAGCGCTCCAACTAGTTGTGAATGGTGAGAACTTAGGTATTCCAGGAAGAGTTGGCGAAGTCTTACGCTTGGAATTTGGCCCACAGGCCCTCGCTAACCAAGGTTAAACACCTCTCTAGGTAGAATCTGCGAGTGTCAGCTGCTCGCGAAAATCTCAAAACGGTTGCGTTAGTAACGCTTGGTTGTGCGCGTAATGAAGTTGATTCAGAAGAATTAGCTGGCCGCCTTGCTGAAGATGGTTGGAAACTAACCAGCGATGTGGGCAGCGCTGATATTGCCCTCGTTAATACTTGTGGTTTTATCGAGTCGGCAAAAAAAGACTCGGTAGATGCACTTCTTGAGGCGCATTCCCTCAAGAGCGACGGAACCCTCCGAGCTGTCGTTGCGGTTGGATGTATGGCTGAACGCTACGGAAATGAGCTTGCTGAGGCGCTGCCGGAGGCGGATGCAATTCTGGGATTTGATGATTACACAGATATTTCAAATCGGCTAAGAAGCATTCTTGATGGAACAAAAGTAGAAACACATAAGCCGCGCGATCGTCGTTCGCTTATTCCGATTTCTCCTGTGTCCCGCCAGCATGAGCGAGAAGTTAAATCCTCAATGGGGCAGGGAAGTACTTTTTCACGGAAGCGACTTGGTAGCGCTCCGTTGGCTCCTCTCAAGATTGCATCTGGTTGTGACCGTCGCTGCACCTTCTGTGCTATCCCACAATTTCGCGGCGCGTTTCTCTCTCGACGTCCAACTGAAATTCTTGACGAAGCAAAGTGGTTAGCTGAAAATGGCGTTTCCGAAATCTTCTTGGTGAGCGAAAACACCACCTCATATGGAAAAGATTTTGGCGACTTAAAAGTATTGGAGCGCCTGTTACCCGATTTAGCTGAAATTGATGGAATCGAGCGAATTAGGCTCTCTTATCTGCAGCCTGCAGAAATTCGACCAACACTGCTTCAGGCTATGGTTTCTACCCCAAAAGTCGTTCCTTATTTCGACATTTCATTTCAGCATGCCTCAGGTTCACTTCTAAGAAGAATGCGCCGCTTTGGAGATGGTGAAAAATTCTTACACCTACTTACCCAAGTACGGGCACTTAATCCAGAGTCTGGAATACGTTCGAACTTCATTGTCGGATTTCCCGGTGAAACTGAGAGTGAGTATCAGGAGCTAGTAGATTTCTTGAGCGAAGCGCGTCTTGATGCAATCGGAATTTTTCCTTACTCTGATGAAGATAAAACCGAAGCGGCTACGCTGGAAGACAAACTAGATGAAGAAGTGATCGCAGAGCGAACTGAATCGTTGCGCCGAATCGCTGAGGAGCTAATTTTTGAGCGAGCTCAAGAGCGAATCGGCGAGCGAGTTCGAGTTCTAGTAGAGGATGAAGAGACAGGTGAAGGTCGGGCTGACCACCAGGGTCCGGAGGTTGATTCCACGACTTTCCTATCCTCACCGCGAACAAAGTTCAGAGTTGGCGAATACGTAGATGCCATCGTTAGCGATGTAGCTGGAGCAGATTTGGTAGCTCAACCGCTATGAACCTTCCCAATGCGCTGACTGTTTTTAGGATCTTGGCGCTGCCGTTCTGCGCCTGGGCGCTATTCCAGGAAGGTGGTGATGACCCAACCTGGCAAGTAATTGCTTGGTCGATGTTCTTTGTTGTTGGAATGACAGACATTTTGGATGGTCGGATCGCCCGGAAGCGAAACCAAATTTCTAATTTCGGAATCATTCTCGATCCAATTGCCGATAAAGCATTTATCGCGACTGCGCTGATTGGACTTTCGATACTAGGAAAAATCTCATGGTGGATAACCGCGATAATTTTAATCCGTGAGGTGGGAGTGACTGTCTTGAGATTTGCAGTCCTAAAGCGAGAAGTAATATCTGCAAATCGAGGTGGAAAAATCAAGTCGCTCTTGCAGAATTTCTCAGTCGGTTTCTACATTCTCCCGCTGCCGGAATATCTATTCGTTCCACGCGATATCCTCTTAGGAGTAGCTGTGTTGTTGACGCTGTGGACTGGCTACGAATATTTCCGTAGTGCCCTTAAGAAAGTCTGAACTTATGACAAATAGTGAAAAAATCATCGCGTTACTTAGATCAAGAGGCGAAACCGTTTCTATCGCTGAATCATTTACCGGTGGATCATTGGCGAAGGCGCTCACAGATAACGAAGGCGCTTCGCATGCTTTTCTTGGGGGAGTTGTTGCTTACTCGGTGGCGAGCAAACTTCATGATTTAGATGTTCCGCAATCAATCATTGATAACAGCGGCGTCTACTCTTCGAATACCGCGATTGCGATGGCAGAGGGTGTGAAGCGGAGGTTCGGCAGCGATTGGGCGATCGCTACCACCGGAGTAGCCGGGCCCGGAGAATCAGATGGGATTGCGGCTGGAAACATCTGGATCGCGATAGTGGGGGCTGAAGTGAGAGAAGTTGAGCATCTCAACCTAAAAGGTGACCGAAGTGAGATCAGAGCCGGCGCGGTAGCGAGCGCTCTGGCTACCTTCGCGCGTATTCTTGCCTGATGGAGTTAATGCGTACCCACATCGGTAGCGCGCTCCGTGCTGCCCGGACCACCCAGGGACGGACCCTTAGAGATGTAGCGCGGCAAGCGCGGGTCTCACTGGGTTACCTCTCTGAAGTTGAGCGTGGCCAGAAAGAAGCTTCATCAGAGTTGTTGAACTCAATCTGCATGGCGCTAAATCTAAATCTCTCATCAGTACTCGTTGAAGTAGCGACGCAAATAAAGCTTCACGAAACCCCAGTACTTACGGTCGTCGACACAAACGCCGCGTAGGGTTTGGCTGTGGTCGAGTCGAGCGCACGTACAAACTATCAACACCAATCCACGGTTCATCGCCGCACTAGGGGCGCAATTATGAGCGCGGCCAAAGCGCTACTGGGTGAGAGTGGAATTAGCGCAACTAACATGATTGATATTGCTGACCGAGCTGAAGTTTCTCGCGCCTCGCTTTATAACCATTTCCGCGACAAGCATGAAGTATTTGTTGCACTAGTTGAAACTGAGATTGAACGAGTCGCAACTCTTGCGCTGGTCGCCCAATCTCGCGCCGAAGCCCTTTACACAATCTCACGTGAGATTTCAGAGCATGATGGTTTAAGAAGAGCGATTGAACGCGACGGTGATCTGATGGCTGTTGCGCTGACCGCTCGAGATCACAAAGTCTGGGTCGAGATCTATACACAACTCGCAAAGATTTTTGCGACCGATGTTGTTGGGGTTGGATTGATTCTTCGTTGGTTCATGGGTCAAGTTACAGCGCCACTCTCTGATGAGCATTCGCGCGAACAAGCAAATCGCATCGCATCAATTCTCTAGTTTTCTTTTTTAATGCGAATTACCGAACTTCGCCGGCGACTTACCGAACATTTCGGAGCAGATTGGGCTCCGTCTTATTCGAAGGATATTGTTCTTGCTGAATTAGGTGGCCAGACAATTGAGCAGGCGCTCAGTATGGGAATGGAGCCAGCTGATATCTGGCGAGCAGTAGTGCGTCACAACCCCGAAATTAAGAGCGAACTGCGCTGACCTTCATCGCAACGGAACCCTTAGGTCGGTAGGTGGCGCGGGGTTGGGCTTGCGGGAAACCTCCTACTAATTCGAGCCTAAAGCGCCGCGCTATTTCTAGGATTATTACCCGTCCTTCCAGGATTGCGAATTGATCACCCAGGCATTTCCTCGTTCCAGCCCCAAATGGAAAATAGGCGCCCTTCGGCAGGCTCTTTTCAAAGTCATTGCTCCAACGATCTGGATTAAAGAGATCAGGTTCCTTGAAGTATCGAGGATCGCGCTGAGTTACGTATTGGCTAATCAGAACGTGCGCGCCTTTTGGCACGAATTTTCCACCTAACTCAACATCTTCAAGAGCTCTTCGGGGCGCTACCCAGACTGGTGGGCAGAGGCGGAGGACTTCGTTGAAAATTGCAGAGCTAATTGGGGCGGAAAATAACTTAGAAGCAAAATCTTCACTACCTCTCGAAGCAAGGACTTGATCCGCCTCTTTAGCCAAACCATCCCAATATTTTGGATTCTCACTTAGATAAGAGAATACCCAGGTGAGAACATTTGCTGTAGTTTCATGGCCGCTTAAGATCAGCGTCAAGGTCTCATCAGAAATTTCTTCTGCGCTAAGTCGTTCTCCGTCGGGAGTTTGGGCCTCTAACAAGATGCCCAGTAAATCATCGCGCTTAACTCCTTGATCAATTCGATTACGGATAATCTTGGTTGCAACTTCATTTAGGTCATCTGCAGCCGAGTGGAATTTGCGGAAATAGGGGATTGGCAAGTTATCTAATCGATCTAGTCCTGGCAACATAGTTCTTTCAATACGGTCAATAGCTATGTGCATGGAGCGTTGGACTCTTTCGGTATCTCCCGAGATATCAGTGCCAAAAAGAATTTCGGCGACGATGTCAAAAGTGAGCGACATCATCTCCGGTCCCAGCTTGATCTCTTTTCCGGTCTGCCAATTGGAAATATGTTTTTCGGTTAGAGCGAGCATCGTCTCGGCATATGAAGAGATCTTGCTGATGTGAAATGGCGATTGCATCAATCTGCGATGACGGAGATGAATCGGCTCTTCATTTGTAAGCAGCCCGGTGCCGAGAACTTTACGCATCCGTTCAAAGCCAACGCCCTTGATAAAACTATGTTGCTTACTAACCGTAACCTCATGAACCATCTCCGGCGCAAAGGCCCCGTAGAAGAGCTGGCCGCCGAGGAAGAAGGAAGTCAGATCACCGAATTGATCTCGTGCGCTCCGGAGAAAACCGGGAGTGTCCTTCTGGAATTGCAGGGTTAGAAGAGGCGAGCGCGGCCCGGGTGGAACTTCGGTCTTCACAGATCGACGCTTGAGAGGTTTTGGAATCGGCGCATATTCGGCCGGCCGGGGCGCGGTGAAGGGGGTTGTGGCCATGAGAAACGGTAGGGCGCCGCGTGTCCTAAAGTCATTAGAACAAATGTTCGGTAGACTTTCCGTCAATAACAGCGCTGAGCTGTTAGCCCAACCAGAGCGGTTCCACACTTCCGCCTGATTTCGATCAGGCCGTCGGTGGTAGTCCGTACCTTCTGGACCAAACAACGATAGAGAGAAAGGCAAGAAAAGTGGCTAAACCCGCCAAAGATCCAACTGAAGCAAATAACAATAACTCGGCCCCTGAGAAGCAGAAAGCCCTAGATACCGCGCTTGCCCAAATCGAACGTCAGTTTGGCAAGGGCTCGGTAATCAAGATGAGCGAGAAGACCTCACAACCGATAGAGGTCATCCCAACTGGATCAATCGCCCTTGATGTCGCCCTTGGAATTGGCGGCCTACCCCGCGGAAGAATCATTGAAATCTTCGGACCTGAATCATCCGGAAAAACAACCCTCACTCTCCATGCAATCGCAAATGCCCAGCGCGCTGGTGGTATCGCGGCATTTATCGATGCAGAGCATGCCTTTGATGCTGAATATGCCAAGAAACTTGGCGTTGATATTGATGCGCTCCTTGTCTCCCAACCTGATACCGGAGAACAAGCACTTGAAATCGCTGACATGTTGGTCCGATCAGGTGCGCTTGATCTAATCGTCGTCGACTCAGTCGCTGCCCTCGTGCCGCGTGCAGAAATTGAAGGCGAGATGGGCGATTCACATATGGGACTTCAAGCAAGACTTATGTCCCAAGCGCTCCGAAAAATCACTGGCGCTTTGAGCCAATCAAAGACCACTGCAATTTTCATCAACCAACTTCGCGACAAAATCGGAGTCTTCTTCGGCTCTCCTGAAACAACAACCGGTGGAAAGGCGCTTAAGTTCTATGCCTCAGTCCGAATGGATATCCGTCGTATTGAGACCTTGAAAGATGGCCAAGAAGCGGTCGGAAATAGAACTCGCGTCAAAGTTGTGAAGAACAAGATGGCGCCCCCATTCAAACAAGCTGAATTCGACATCCTCTACGGCGTGGGCATCTCACGTGAAGGTAGCTTGCTTGATCTTGGCGTTGATCTTGGAATCGTAAAGAAATCGGGCGCTTGGTTTACCTATGAAGGCGACCAACTCGGTCAAGGTAAAGAGAACTCTCGCCAATTTCTTATCGATAACCCAGATCTCGCAAATGAGATTGAGTCTAAGATTCGCGCACATTACGCCGCCGCCGATATCGATCCTGCGCTAGTTGCCGCGATCGATGAAGCAGCTGCCGATGTCGAGTTCTAGAGTTGAGCGGTAAAGAACTCCTCGAAGAAGAAGTAGCGAGCGACCCCTACCAAGTAGGAACGACGATCGCGCTAACTGCGCTAGGGCGTCGGGCGAAAAGTAGGGGCGAGCTCTTTACTCTCCTCAAAAAACGAGGAATCCCAGAAGAGGTCGCAAATGCAGTCCTCTTCCGACTCCAAGAACAAGGTTTCGTAAATGATTACGAGTTCGCCCGGTATTGGAGCGAATCACGGCAGCGAACCAAGAAAGTTTCGCGAAGAATCATTATCGGCGAACTCCGATCAAAAGGAGTAAGCGATGAGATCATTGAATGGATTACCACCGATATCTCAGATGAGGCCGAATTCGAAAACGCGATGAAGTTTGCCGAGCGAAAGGCGCGCTCTTACGCAAAGCTAGAGAACGAGGTCGCCTATCGAAGGCTTCATGGAGCGCTCTCAAGACGTGGCTTCTCTGGCCATATCGTCTCTCGCGTGATGCAAGAGTTGGGAATTACAAGAAGTTGATGTGCTTGGGGTTTAGTTCGGTAACGGATGCGACCCCAAGTAACTTCATAGTTCGCTTAAATTCTCCAGAAAGAATCTCTAAGGCTCGCTCCACTCCTTGCTGACCGCCTGCCATCAACCCATATAGATAGGCACGACCTACATAGACGAAATCTGCCCCAAGAGCGAGTGCGGCGACAATGTCAGAACCTCTCATTACCCCAGTATCAATATGAACCTCTAAATCTTTGCCAAGCTCTTTCTTGCACTTACTAACCATTTCAAGCGGAATAGGAGCCCTATCAAGTTGTCGCCCGCCATGGTTTGAGAGAATTACGGCATCAGCGCCGTATTTAGCCGCCTTTTTTGCATCCTCAATGTTCTGAATACCTTTAACGGAAAGAGTTCCTTTCCATTGCTTTCTAATCCATTTCAAGTCTTCAAAGGTCATGGTTGGATCAAACATGTAGTCAAGGAGTTCGGCGACCGTGCCCTGCCACTCTGACATTGAGGCAAAACGCAGCTCTTGCGTAGTAAGAAAGTTCCACCACCACTCATATTTTGGAGCTGCCTCCAATAAAGTGCTTAGAGTCAGCGAAGGCGGAATGGTAAGACCATTCCTGGTATCTCTATGGCGAGCGCCAGCTACTGGAACATCAACGGTAAGTACGAGATTTTTAACGCCGGAACGCCAAGCTGCGTCAACCAGTCGCATCGAACCTTCGCGGTCCTTCCACATGTAGAGCTGAAACCAATTTCTGCCCCTTGGAGCTGCTGCAACGACATCCTCGATGGTTGTTGTGCCAAGAGTTGAGAGCACAAAAGGAATGCCGAATTTCTCGGCTGCTCGCGCACCCGCTAACTCGCCCTCTGAATGCATCATCCGAGTAAAGCCCGTTGGAGCTATACCAAATGGCAGTGCGAATTTTTCATTTAATGTGCTCGTTGATGTATCAAGCTTGGAGACGTCTCGAAGAATGTTTGGAAGAAATTCAATCGCTTCAAATCGATTGCGGGCCCGCGTAAGCGAAGTCTCAGATTCAGCCGCTCCATCGGTGTAGTCAAATGGCCCTTTGGGAGTGCGCCGCTTGGCAATCAATCTAAGATCGGCGATAGTTAGAGCTCTTGAAAGTCGTCGTTTTTTCCCATTGAGAATTAATTTCTTAAATCGCAGAGTTCTCCGAAGCGCCCGGGGACTTGGAAAGACTCGCTTCAGATTTTGGTTACTCATGAATTAGAAGCAAGTCTTAGTGTCTGAATATCCTTTCGAAAATCTTCGCGCATCTTCACACCCAATCCCGTGTCACTGCCTACAGTGAGCGTCCCACCGCTTATTTGTGGAATACCTTCCACCAGGTGCGGATACCAGGTTCGATAAGCAGCGCGTACTGTCTCTTGAATAAGCGCATTCTCATCTGCTGTTGAGAGATGAGCACCAATCGTTAGCCCCACTGGTCCGGTGCAATCATGAGGCGCAATGCGGACTCCATTTGCTTTTGCTAACTCGGCAAAGTTAAGCCCCTCGGTCAAGCCGCCACACCAAGATAGATCTAATGTGAGCACATCAATCAAGTTCCGTTTGACCAGCGTCTCTACGCGCTTTCGACTTGCGATTGTTTCTCCATGTGCAATCTTGGGCATTCCGCTACCGCGTAACAATTCAAGTTCTTCGAGATTATCCGGGTAGATCGGATCCTCAACCCAGAAGATTCCAAAGTCTTTCAGCGAACTCATGATCTCTTTTGCAGCTTTGGGTGACCAGAGGGCATGGAGTTCAACCATGATGTCCATTCGATCGCCAACAGCTTCTCTAATACTTTGAATTGGAAGTAATCCTGCTTTTAGATCAGCAGCAGATATCTCGCTGCCCCAATTCTTCTCAGCGAATAAGTCAAAAGGCCAGATCTTCATAGCCGTTACGCCCTCAGAGAGAAGTTCTTGAGCCAACGCTCCGGCATTGCTCATAAAGGCCTTCAAATCTTCATACTCACTCGATTCGTTATCTAGGCCCCAAGATTTCGAACTCTGATTGGACTTGCGCATATATTCCTTACCCGCGCAGGTGTTATAGATTCGAAGCGGTCGAGATGATTTTGAACCCAATAACTCATAGATAGGTTTATTTGAGATCTTGCCAGCGATATCCCAAAGCGCGATATCGATTGCTGAACGGGAACGAGTTTCCACACCGGAGCCGTTATATCCAACATAAGTAGTGAGGGTTTTTGAAATATCTTCTCGCTTGAGCGGGTCTTTTCCAAGTATTGAAGGACCAGCAAATTCATTTATAAAGTGTGCAACTGTTGAGCCAAAATAGTAACTCTCACCAAGGCCCACGATTCCCTCGTCGGTAGTAATTTCAACATAAACCAGATTAGGAAAATCGGGATGCACAAAAGGCTTTACCGAACTTATTCTCATGTCCGCTTCAACTCCACTTCATAGTTTTTAAGGGCAGAATCAAGTATTTCATCAACGGTAAGATTAGATTGGAGTACATCTTTTACAATTCTTTCTGCGATTTCTCGGAGCTCACGATCTAAATCTGACTTATAAGATTTTTCTGCAAGATGAATGTGTTTTGACATCGCTCGCCTAGCCGCATCCTCATCTTTGTTCTTAATTGCTTTTAAAATTGTATGATGTAGGGGTGCTCCTACTTTAAAAATTGAGGGATCCGACAAACTGCGGAGCATTGTGTCAAATGCCAGAGTGGTAATGCTTCCAAACATTATCTGCAAGACTGGATTATGAGTGCCTTTTGCGACTAGCGAGTGAAACGCAATATCTGCTTGGGCTCGAGGAATAAGCGATGAAGCTTCATCAAAAGCACGAAGTGCGACCTCCATTTGTTCAATGTCTTGGTCAGTAGCCCTTGTTGCAGCGAGTGCCGCGCACTGCTCCTCCAGATTTCCACGAGCTTCAATCAGATCACGAGCGGTAGCAGATGATTGGCGAATCGTGGCATGAACATTCCTTGCGGCATTCAACATATTGGGCTTTCTTATGTAAACGCCTTTGCCCGGTATCGTTTCAATCAAGCCCTGTCTTTGTAATCCCGCCAGAACTTCTCGGAGAAAAAGCCGGGAAACTCCATATTCTTCAGCCAAGATTCGAGCCGATGGCATCATCCCACCAACGGCTTCATCACCAAAAATAAATCGCTCCGTAAGGCTCTGGGCGAGCGCATCTTGAGTAATTCCAACTCGCCTCTGTGCTGCTCTTAATGTCACGAGACATCCTCAGGATCTAGCGGATAGAGGCTCGCACCGCCATCCATCAAGAGAGTTGATCCGGTCATATAGCTAGCATCATCAGATAGCAAAAAAGCAATTCCCTTCGCTACTTCAGCAGGGTGCTGCAGTCTTCCGAGAGGAATTGCGCGCTTTGCTCGTGCTTGGTAGTCGGGCTCTTCCTGCCATTGCTTTGCTGCCATACCAACGTCCACGATGCCGGGGGCAATTAGATTCGTGCGGATTCCGTTACTGGCGTATTCGCGAGCAATTCCCCGACAGAGCGCAACGAGTCCAGCTTTTGAAGCGGCGTAAGGAGTAATTCCGGGCCAGGAAACATGATCGACCCACGAGCTCACGAAGACAATGTTTCCCTTAGTTTTTCGGGTGAGCCAATTAGAAACTATCCGCTTAGATAAATTTACTTGTGAGGTTAGATTCAAGTGGATAACGCTTTCAACATCCGCATCGCTCTGTTCGGTCAGATTTCCACTCACAACAATTCCAGCAAGCGCAACCAAAGCATCAGGTTTCTCAACTTCTGCATATTGAACAATCCGATCTAAATCTGAATTGATTGTGAGGTCTGCCCGAATGTGACGATAGTTCGAATCTTTGTATTCGGTAGAAGCAGGCGCTTTATCTATCGAGACTACCCGGGCGCCCAGACTCAATAACAAATCGATAACAGACTTTCCGATTCCACCCGAAGCACCTGTGACCAGGATGCACTTGCCTGAGAAATTTCCCACCAAAACTCGCTTTCTCGAACTTTGAAAACTCGCTCTGAGTTATTGACAAGCAGTTACCTGCGGAGCAGACTCTCTCACCACATTGGCTTATCTGACAAGTCAGATAACCAAAAAACTTAGGAGAAGAAAGCATGAAAAAATCCCGTCGAGCCGCAGCACTCGCTTCAGCTGGTGCTTTGGTTGCTTCACTCATGCTCGGAGTTTCATCCGCCGGCCAAAGCTCGGCAGGAACATGGTGCTCCAGTGTGAAAATTTCATATTTTAAAGGAGGAACTGCTGATGGTTTCTCTGACATCCTTGAAAAAGGTGCGCGACAAGCAGCTGCAGATACCGGTGCTGATGTCACCATCATTAGCTCTGGTTGGGACTTCCCAAAGATGGTCCAGCAATTCCGCGAAGAGATTGCGAAGAAGCCAGATGCAATTTCATTCATGGGACACCCAGGCGATGCAGCGATTCTACCTTTAGCAAAAGATGCTAAGGCGGCTGGAATTCTGGTCGACTTCGCTAACGTACCTGCAAAGGAATCAATTGCAGAGATTGGAGCGGGTTACACTGGCGCAAATCTCAAGTCTATGGGAAATCTTTTGGCCAAAAAAGCCATCAAAGATTTTAATTTGAAGAAGAAGGATGTAGCGATTGTTATCGGTACTTTCGGAGTTCCTGGTCGTTCAGATCGTGAGGATGGAACAGTTGCGGCGCTAAAGAAAGCGAACATCGCTGTTAAAACTCTTAATCTTCAGCCACTTGGGGACACAAATGGAAATCCAAATCTGGTAACTCCAACGCTAACTGCCTTAATCAAAGCCAATAAGGCTAAGTTGAAGTTGATAGTTGCAGCAGGTCCAGTTCTTGGAAATATGAAGAACTATTTTGATGCCGCCGGCCTTGATGCTGGCTCCGTTAAAGTGGCGGGCTTCGATCTTGGTAAAACAGTTTTAGCTGCATTCGAAAGTGGACACGTTCAACTTTCAGCTGACCAAGAGCCTTTCAAACAAGGTTACATGCCAGTGTTATCCCTATGCCTTCAGAAGGTATATGGATTGTCCCCAGCTAGCGTTGATACCTCTGCCGGTTTCGTAACAACATCAAACTACAAAATTGTTGCGGCGCTACCGGCTGGATTCCGGTAAGAGTAAATAGCAATGGACCCGGTCAAAGGAGATACAAATGTCGCGTGAGCCGCTAGTGAAGCTCATAGACATTCAAAAGTCTTTTGGTCGGGTCTACGCACTTGAAGATATAAACCTTGAATTATTCCCCGGAGAGATTGTTTCTCTAGTTGGTGATAACGGAGCTGGAAAGTCAACTCTTACAAAAATTATCTCCGGTACAGAAAAACCAGATGCTGGAAGCCAGATTTTTTTTGACGGTATTGAAGTTAAAGGTTGGAATGCAGCAAAAGCTCGCTCTCTCGGAATAGAGACTGTTCATCAAAGTCGCGCACTAAGTGAGCAGCAAAGTATCTACTCAAATGTATTTCTTGGCCGAGAGCTGACTAATAAATTTGGGTTCATTCGAAGAAAAGAAGAAGTTGAAGAAACAGAAAAGTTAATGCGAAGAATTGGGTATACCTCGAAGGTTTGGACTCCAAGTTCTACGGTGAATAAATTGTCCGGCGGCGAGCGCCAAGGGGTAGCTATTTCGCGAGCCATTCTCTTTGAGAGCAGGTTAGTGATGCTCGATGAACCAACAACGGCCATGGCTCTATCAGAGGCTGGAGAAGTAATAGATTTCATAAAGGACCTGAAGAAGCAAGGGAAATCTGTGATTTTTATAAGTCACAATCCGTGGGATGCCCACTCCGTAGCGGATCGCTTTGTGATCCTAGATCGCGGAAGAATTGTTTTTGATGGACCGAAAGGGAATATGACCCCTGAGGAATTCATAGCTAAGCTTCACAATTTTGCCAAGAAATAACTGAGTCAATCCATTAAAGGAGAGATATGAGTACCGAGATTAGAGAGCAGACGGTAAAGTCGAGTTTCTATCTTCAGGAAAAATTCCGTCCTGTAGTGGGTGCGGCCATCTTCTTTCTAGTTATGTTAGTGACTTTTATCGGATTTGCCCCCGAGGTGTTTTTAACTTCAGGGATATATACAGCAATTTTCTTTTCGCTCCCGTTATTCACAATCGTTGGATTGAGTTTAGTTTTTGTCGCGGTTGCAGGCGAGATAGATTTATCATTTCCCTCAGTAATTGCTCTTTCTGGATTCATGTTTTCATGGACATTAGAGCAAACTTCACTGAATTTTTATGCTGGCTTCCTCGCAGCTGTTATCACTGGAATTCTCTGTGGATATATAAATGGATTTCTAGTCACAAAGTTAGGTTTGTCCTCCCTCATTACTACGCTGGGTATGAATTTTGCACTGATTGGCCTCACTAATGTCTTAAATCAAGGCGAAGTTAGAATGTTTACGGAGTTGAACGATACATTTCTACGCAATTTATTTGTTGGAAAACTTTGGTCAATTCCTTCTCAAATGTATTGGATGGCCGGGATAGCTCTATTCCTGGGAGCTATTTTCCATCGGCATAGATTCGGAATACATTGCCATGTTGCTGGAGATAACCCAGAAGCAGGACGAGCGATGGGTGTGAATATTGAGAGAACTAAGACTCTTTGTTTCGTTCTAATTGGCATTTGCTGCTCAATTACCGCGGTAATTTCCATTTTGCTTAATTCAACCTACTTTTCCACGATGGGCGAAGGATATCTCCTCCCGGTTTTAGCTGCAGTATTCGTCGGTGGAACTCCTGTGACGGGAGGTCGAGGGACTATAGGAGGTCTAGTGATTGGAGCGGCAACTGTTGTTTTCATACAGACTGGAGTCGTGGCATCTGGCTTGGACGGCTACTGGACCTCACTGGGTTTTGGCCTAGTGATCGTGCTTTCTTTACTAGGCCATCGCTGGTTCTCTGGACGACTTACTCGCTGACCAATAGGTTTCCGTATTCGTCATGTTTTTATCCTCTATTGAATCACACCATGGGTTGGAGATTGAGGATGAGACTGGCTTACCCAAGAAGTTAAAACTTAGAAGAGCGGACCGAGAGTTTTCGGTAAATCTTTCTACCGAAGTATCCATTGAGATTGATGGTAAAGAGGTACGCGCACCTGCAGGCGGCATTGAATACACAGACTTTAAAACTATTTCAAAATGCGCTGTGAATGGCGAACTAAGTAAAAAATCTTCGTCTAGAGGAACTCAATTTTCCCAACCTGTTGAAATTTACGGTGTTTCTGCTGTAATCAACTACCTATTCTCTACGCACGGTCCAGCTCTAGAAATCTCAATTACTCTGTTGGGCAAAGAGTCGACAGTTGTTCGGGATCTGTCGTTGTCCGTTAGAGTTGACTTTGAATCAGGGGAATGGTTTGCAAATATTCCAGGAAATGGATTAAGAGCAAATGTGTCGCTCGTGGATATCAATGAAACAACTGGAATTTCTCCCTTAGGTGGATTACGAGGTTCTTCGGGATTGGCCCACTTGTCCAATTCAGAAATCTCACTTGCACTTTGGTGTGTAAACGATATTGAGATACCACAGATTGTTTTCAAAGGTAACTCGAATTGTTCAGCAGAGATGACGATCAAGAGTGGGTTTGCTTCGGACTTAAGTTGCGTGACTTCTATCGAAGTGCCGCTACTAGCATTGGAATTAATGGAGGAAAAGTGGGACCAATTCGCGTCTCGCTTTGATGGCTGGCTTCGCGCAAGAGATATTTCATCGCCATCTAGCCCACCAAGGTGGGTAAAAGGTGCCATGCTATTTGAGGCCCAGATCGGATATTCCGTTTTCTCTCAGGTAAATAAGTATGTTCCATATCCAGAAGTTTCTGATTTGATAGCAGATTTGGATCGAATCAAGTCGTTGGGCTTCACATGTATTCAATTGATGCCAAGACAACCCTACCCTAGCTATAACGTCCACGACTATTGGAATATCGATATCTCTTATGGACCAAAAGGACTTATGAAGAATTTAGTCCAAGAAGCGCATGCCAGGGGTATCCGCGTCATTCTTGATGTCCTACTTCATGGAGTACTAGATAAAGAAATTATTAAGACTGCCGCAGATGGAGTTCGAAGTGGACCTTTTCAAGAGTTAATCAATTCAGAGACCGATGATAGCTTCAGCTCTGATGTAAAAGATTGGCAAAACTATTTAGTTGCTTGGTCCCGCCACATCATTGACTTTGAACCTTATTGGAGCGCTGGTAGTCCAGATAAATCTGAACTTGAAGGCAAGTACCCAGATTGGTTTTACAGATTTTCAAATGGAGAGATAGCGGGCGTTTATACAAAGGCCTTTGATGCGCGCAATGCAACGTGGCGAGATTTTTTTACGGAGGGGATGAAATATCTGGTCAAAGAGTTGGACATAGATGGATTTCGATTTGATGCCCCTACCTATAATGATTTTCATAATTGGGCACCTTGGGCTCGTTATCGTGCTAGCTCTTCAGCTCTAGCCTGCACCGGACTCTTTGAAGACATGAGACCAATTTTCAAAGAGTTGAAATCTGACTTCCTGTTTTATACGGAACCTTCAGGACACTCTTTAAGGCGATCAATGGACCTAAATTACAACTATGACGAACAATGGTTGGTCACCGCCCTTGCAAACGCAGATGCTCGTAAGCCGTGGGGCGTGAGAAACGGAAAAGACATCGCCCAATGGATGGCCGACCGCGACTCCTTTTTGCCTCGTGGATCCATGACTGCTCACCACATAGACTCGCATGACACTTTTTGGTGGCCTTCTTGGGGTAAAAAATGGCGACGAGAGCAATTCGGAATTCAAATGACTCAACTCCTGACTGTTATATTCGCCTCACTTCCAGGGCCTTTCATGATGTTCATTGGGGGAGAAGACGGTATTGAAGATTTGTTGCCGAAATTATCTGATCTAAAGCAGAGTAAGGCGTACCAGACGGGTGATGTTAAGTGGTGGGTAGAAGATGAAGTTGATCAAAATCTATTTGGAATAAGTTATCTGAACCCTGAGGAGGGCCTTAGTATTCTAGTCAACACAGGGGATAGTGAGATATCTGGACATCTGTCAGAAATTTTAAGAGTTGAAAATGTAAGACTTTTGGTGGGCAGTGCCGAAGCGGTTCAGAATCACTTTAGATTGGAAGCTAATTCAGCAATGATAATTAGTCATAGGGTTAGTTCATGAGTCGAGTCGCAGTTGTAACTGGTGCTTCTGGAGGTATGGGAAGCGCAACTGTAAGAGAATTTAAATCCAAAGGGTATGTAGTCATTGGAGTGGACTCCAAGGGAAATAGCGCCGAATGTGATCACTTCTTTCAAGGAGATATCTGTGATGAAAGTCTGTGGGGCGCAATCGCAACGGCGATATCAGAGCAATATGGCAAAGTCGATGCTTTGGTCAACATCGCTGGTCGCAATTACTTGTCGTTGATTGACTCTGCAGACCTCGCGCAATGGCGGGATATGTTTGAGGTCAATGTCATCGGAATGGTTACTTCAATAAAGTATCTAAAGAGATTACTCGATCAAGGGGAATCACCTGCCATAGTGAATATGAGCTCTATATCTGGCTATATTGGTTCAGTTGGTTATGCAGCGTATTGCAGCACCAAAGGAGCGGTTGATTCTTTAACTAAGTCTCTTGCATTAGAACTCGCTCCGAAGATCCGAGTGAACGCAATCGCACCAGGTTGGATTGAGACGCCTTTTACAGTCGAGGGGCTAGAGAAATCAGCTGATCCGGTCGCTTATCGGCGCGATGTAGAGGCGATGCATGCGCTTAATCGAGTCGGAAAACCTGAAGAGATTGCCAAGTCCATCTATTGGATGTGTTCACCTGAATCATCTTTCATGACCGGCACCGTAGTCATCGTTGATGGTGGCTACATGATTAAGAATTGAGCACCAAATGGAAATTCTAGGCTCGAACCGAGTAATTCCAGTCTTGGTAATTGAAGATGCTTCTTGGGCAGGTGACCTGGGAAAGTGTTTGCTAGATTCGGGAATCTCAATTGTCGAGGTAACGCTACGCACAGATGCTAGCTGGCAAGCCATTGAAACAATGAAAGCAATTAGTGGGTTAACGGTTGGCATGGGCTCAGTCTCTAAAGAAAGTGATATGGATCGAGGTAAATATCTGGAAGTTGAGTTTGCGGTCTCAGCGGGTTTAAGAAGTGATCTTGTTTCCAAGGCAAGAGCGCTTGGAATGCCATATCTTCCCGGAGTCGCAACGCCCTCTGAAGTTCTTGCCGGGATTGGACATTCACTTGAAGTTCTCAAATGGTTTCCTGCAGAAACTCTCGGAGGAATCCAGGCACTTAAAGCCATATCTGCACCGTTTCCGCGAACACGATTCATTCCCACTGGTGGCATAAACCAGGACAATGCCGTTCAATATCTACAAGAGAAGTCAGTTCTTGCCGTAGGCGGAAGCTGGATGTTTCCCAAATCGGCCATGGCAGAGAAGAATGTCACAGAGATAGCGCGACTTGCGGCCCAAGCTGCAAAATTGAATTAGGAGCAATTTATGAAGATTAAGAGTGATGCTCGATTCGACCTGATTTCTCTAGGAGAAGTCATGCTCCGCCTTGATCCTGGAAATGGCCGGGTTCGCACAGCTCGTAGCTTTGATGTCTGGGAAGGTGGGGGCGAATACAACGTAGCGCGCGGGCTTCGTAAATGCTTTGGCTTGAAAACGGCAATTCTCACCGCGCTTGCAGATAATGAGGTTGGACGACTCGTGGAGGATTTGATTCTTCAAGGTGGAGTAAACGCCGAGAAAATAATCTGGCGGAACTTCGATGGCGTTGGTCGCGACGTGCGGAATGGACTTAATTTCACAGAGCGTGGATTTGGTGTAAGAGGAGCGGTAGGCGTATCTGATCGGGGTAACACCGCTGTCTCCCAGTTGAAGCCTGGAGACTTTAATTTCGACGAAATCTTTAAAGGTGATGGTTCGCGCTGGCTTCATACGGGTGGAATATTTGCAGCTCTTTCATCTAGCACGGCCGAAGTGGCTATTGAGGCGGCATCCAGCGCCCGGGCAAATGGCACTGTAGTTTCCTATGATCTTAATTATCGTCCCAGTTTATGGAAGTCCATCGGCGGCAAAGCTAAAGCACAAGAAGTCAATCAGCGCCTGGCCAACACAGTCGATGTCCTTATTGGAAACGAAGAGGATTTTGAAGTTGCTCTTGGAATTGAAATTGAAGGTTCGGATGGCTCATACAAGAAGTTAGATTTGGATTCATATCGGAAGATGATTGAGGCTACTAGTAAGAAGTACCCGAATCTTGAAGTAATCGCAGTTACCTTAAGAAGTGTTAGAAGCGCTAGCGTTAATGATTGGACCGGAGTCGCCTGGTCGAAGAAGGATGGGTTTATTGCCGGCAAGAATTATGAAAACTTAGAGATCTTTGACCGCGTTGGCGGTGGCGATAGTTTTGCCTCGGGTTTGATTTACGGGCTACTAAACGAACTTAAGCTCCAAGATGCTCTTGAGTATGGACTAGCTCATGGGGCCCTTGCAATGACTACTCCCGGCGATACCAGCATGGCAACCCTTGCCGAGGTGAAGAAATTAGCTGAAGGGGGCAGCGCTCGAGTACAGCGATGAGTGCTGAGCTGGCGCTGCGCTTCAATGCCGAAGTGGGTGAAGGTCCCCTGTGGGACAGTGATACACAAGAGTTAATTTTCATCGATGTAACCCAAGGTGGGATTCATAGATTTAGCCTGGCAAACCAAGGACTTACCTCTCTACAAATTGGTATGCACATTGGCGCGGTCGGGCTGATGGATAGTGATCACTTCATCGCGGCGGTCCGAGATGGTTTTGCCACGATAAATCGATCAACTGGTGAGATTAACTATGTGAAGAAAGTTCTATTCGATCAAGGTATTCGATTTAATGACGGAAAGTGTGACCCATTTGGAAATTTCCTCGCAGGAACCATGCGATATGAACCGAAGACGGGAACAGCTCAACTCTATTCACTTGATTCAAGTGGAGTTGTTAAGTCGCTACTCACCGGCGTTGGGCTGAGTAACGGACTGACCTGGGATGCCTCGGGTAGAAAGCTCTTCTACATCGATACTCTGACACGAGAAATAGCAGAATTTCAATACGATCAAGATTTAGGAATTGTTGGGGAGCGAAGAGTTTTATATGAATTTCCAGAAGGCAGTGGCTCGCCGGATGGAATGACGATTGATGCCGAAGGCAACCTTTGGGTCGCTCTTTGGGGCGGATCTAGAGTTGTAAGAATAAGTCCAACTGGAGAACTCATAAGTGAGTTACGACTCCCAGTAAGTCAGCCCACAAGCGTAATTTTCGGTGGAAGAAATCTCGATAATTTGTTTATAACCTCAGCGCGTTATGGGCTAAGTGAAGCAACTTTGGCTGATGAACCTCTGGCGGGCTCAGTCTTTGTGTTAGATATCGGAGTTTCCGGCAGGGAAGAAGCGAAATTTAAGTTAGCGCGATAGAGCTGCAAGCGCACGCTTGTAGACTTTAGTGTCCTTACCGGCGTACCAAGAGACCCATTTAGCCGCAGCAATTAGGAAATTCCATTTGTCAGGGTGGGTTGATTCACGGAAAAGGTGCCTGGAAGATTAGGGAGTTGGGATTGTCCAATGTCGCCATTCTCGAACTTGGTGAATCGGATGTTGATTTGGGTGCACTTCACGAAAGTTTAGAGAAAGACTTCGGTGTGATGACGGTTCTCTGTGAAGGTGGCCCAAAATTCTATGCAGCTGTTATTCAGGCTAGGCAGATTGAAGAGGAGTTCTTAACGATCAGCCCGGTTGTGGTTGGAGCATCTAGTGCTGAGTATCGACCTGGACTAATCGATGGTTTAGCTCTCGAGCCAGGAAATAAAATTGGAGTAAATCTGCAGAGCCTGAGAAGGGCCGGCAATATGCTCTTTCTTCGCTCAAGATACTAACTTTGAATTTCGACGAACCTAAGAATTGCTCACTAGGTACGATTCGCTTGTGAGTCGTACCTATGTAATCCAAACTCTGGGCTGCCAGATGAATGTGCACGACTCTGAGCGCATTGCCGGATCACTCGATGTGGCCGGGTATGTGCCGGCTAGTGAGGGTCAAGACCCAGATCTAATTGTCTTCAACACCTGCGCCGTTCGCGAAAACGCAGACAACAAACTTTATGGCCATTTGAGTTTTCTTGCCCCTACAAAGCGCGCCAACCCGAATCTTCAAATCGCAATCGGGGGTTGTTTAGCCCAGAAAGATAAGGGCAGCATCATCAGAAAAGCTCCCTATGTTGATGTGGTTTTTGGTACCCACAACGTTGGATCTCTTCCGGCACTTTTGGAGCGGGCACGGATTGAGAAAAAATCCCAAGTTGAGATTAAAGAAGCTCTCGAGCACTTTCCCTCTACACTCCCGGCGCGCCGTCATTCAGCCTTCTCGGCATGGGTATCAATCTCTGTTGGGTGCAACAACACCTGCACTTTTTGCATCGTGCCACAACTAAGAGGTAGAGAGAAGGATCGACCAAGCGGCGAAATTTTGAGCGAGATAAGGGCGCTAGTTGGCGAGGGAGTAACCGAGATAACTCTTCTCGGTCAGAATGTGAATGCTTATGGCGTTGATTTCGGTGATCGAGAGGCCTTTGCAAAGCTACTTCGTGAATGCGGCAAAGTCGATGGACTCGAGCGGGTTCGATTTATGTCGCCCCATCCCCGAGATTTCACTGATGATGTGATTTCAGCTATGGCCGAAACACCAAATGTGATGCCTCATTTGCATATGCCGCTCCAATCAGGCTCTGACAAGATCCTTCAATCAATGCGACGCTCATATCGAGTTGAACGATATCGAGGCATCATTGAAAAAGTTAGAACTGCGATGCCTCATTCGACAATCACGACCGATGTAATTATCGGCTTCCCCGGTGAGACTGAGGCAGATTTCCAAGAAACGATGGATTTATGTAAGGAGCTACGCTTCCTTGCGGCCTATTCATTTAAGTATTCAAAGCGCCCCGGTACGCCTGCGGCAGAAATGCCAGATCAGATTGGGGAGGATGTAGTTGCAGAGCGATACGACCGGCTACATAAGCGATTAAATGAGATCTCACTGTCGGTAAATGAGGATGTAGTTGGAAAGGAATCGGAAGTTCTAATTACAGATATCGAGTCAGGAAGGGCTCAGGGCAAGAGTCGAGATTTCCGACTAGTTCATTTGGATGTGGCTGAAAGTGAAGCGCGACCAGGTGATTTAGCGCGGGTTCGAGTTACCGGTGCAAAACCTCATTTTATTTTTGGTGAAAAGTTAGAGATAAAGAGCACGAGAGGCGGCGATGCCTTCGAAGTTCGAAAGCTTCAGGCCGAAAATAGCGGGGTATTTTTAGGCGTACCACAACTCAAGAGTTCACTTGTTAAATGAATTTATCTAGATGAGATTAGTTTTTATCGTTGGCTCTACAGCGACAGGAAAGAGTGAACTATCGCTTCATCTTGCGGAGCGACTGAATGGTGAGGTTGTGAATGCTGATTCCATGCAACTTTATCGAGGCATGGATATAGGAACTGCAAAATTATCACCACAGGAGCGACGCGGTATCCCGCACCACTTGATTGATGTCCTGAATGTTACCCAGGATGCCTCTGTTGCCGAGTATCAAAGTTGGGCACGAGAGCGGATAGATCAACTACTGAAAGTTGGAAAATCTGCCATCGTCGTGGGGGGCACTGGCCTATATGTAAAGGCAATACTCGATGAATTGAATTTCCCTGATACCGATCCTGAAGTTAGGGCTCGACTCAACGATGAGGCGGAGCGAATTGGCGGTACGGCGATGCATCAACGTCTGGGAAAACTTGATCCGGCTGCGGCTGCGGCGATACCGAAGGAAAATGTCCGCAGAGTTGTTCGTGCGCTTGAAGTAATTGAGATAACTGGGAAACCATTTACTGCAAACCTTCCTCGAGCCGGCGCAACTTACTATCCCAGCGCTGAGCAATATGGCTTGGTGATGGAGCGGGATGACTTAAAGGAACGAATTGATAAAAGGGTTGAGTCAATGTGGAGCCGGGGATTTG
>JBJOGL010000010.1:0-37083 GCA_046048255.1 Actinomycetota bacterium
CAATCGTAAAAGTCTTTGATTTAGCTGTTGCCACAACGGGATGGAATGAAAAGCGATTGAAAGCTACAAATATCGATCACTGCGCTATTCATACTCATCCAGGATCACATGCCGGCTACTACCCAGGGGCTGAGACACTCTCTCTAAAGATGTTGATTGATCCGAAAACTGGCGAAATCTATGGCGCCCAGGGGATAGGCAAAGACGGTGTAGATAAGCGAATTGATGTAATCGCCACAGCAATTCGAGGCGGAATAACGGCACCAGAGTTAGCTGATCTAGAGCTAGCTTATGCGCCACCTTTCGGTAGTGCTAAGGACCCAGTAAATATGCTCGGATATATTGCTGAAAATGTGGTCTCTGGATTGGTGAAGACTGCACAATGGCACGAAATTGATCAGTATCGAAGCCAGGGATATACCTTGCTTGATGTTAGAACACCGGGCGAGTGCGCGCGCGGCATGATTCCTGGATTCATAAACATTCCAGTCGATGAACTAAGAGATAGACACTCTGAAATAGGAAGCAAGAAAATTCTTGTTACCTGCCAAGTTGGACAGCGAGCTCACACTGCAACTATGCTGCTGAAGAACCTTGGTTATGAACCAGTTAATCTTGATGGTGGATATCACCTCTGGAGTAATTCACCTGCATTCACTAAAGAAGCAATAACAATCTAAAGAGAGAAGGAAGAAATGTGTAGCAGAGTTACGTGTGGATCATGTGGAAAGTTCACTTGGTCAGGGTGCGGAGAACATATTGAGTCAGCTCTTGCAGGTCTAAGCCAAGATCAAATCTGTAAGTGTGATGGTGACATGTCAGGCTGGCTACCTAAATAATGAAGCCAATAGATGTGAAGGGCGTTGACTTTGATAGCCAAGTAGGAACAGAAGGAATCGTATTTGTTGATTTCTGGGCCGCCTGGTGTGGTCCATGCCGAATGTTTGCGCCGATCTTCGAAGCAGCGGCTGAAAAGCACACTGATATTAAGTTCCTCAAAGTAGATACCGATGCTGAACAGGAGTTGGCTGGAGCGGCACAGATAACCTCAATTCCAACGTTGATGGCATTCCGCGATGGCATTTTGGTTTTCAGACAGCCTGGCGCTCTTCCGGGACCTCAATTTGAACAGTTAATCGAGGGTGTTCGAGGCATTGATATGGAGGAAGTTCGCAAAGAAATCGCAAAACAATCAGAGTCAAATTAGCTGTGTTTAAGTATTTGGGTATAGATACAAATAATGGCAAACTGAACCAATGACAGCGATTTCCGTAAAGGGATTAACAAAGAGCTACGGGGACTTGGTAGCGGTCAAAGATGCAACCTTCGATGTACCTCTAGGAACTATTTGTGGTTTTGTCGGTCCAAATGGCTCAGGAAAAACTACGACGATTCGAATGTTGCTGAGTTTGATAACCCCAACTTCTGGAAGCGGCGAAATTTTGGATGAGCCAATTTCGCATCCAGAGCGATATTTGTCTCTAGTAGGCGCAATGATTGAAGGGCCAGCTTTCTATCCTGCCCTCACTGGCGCTGAGAACTTAAAAGTGATCGCAACGCTTGGTGGTTTTCCGTTAGATCGAATTCCGGTGCTTCTTGAGACCGTAGGACTAGCCGGGCGTGGTGACGATAAGTACAAAACCTATTCCCTTGGAATGAAGCAGCGACTAGGAATAGCTGCGGCTCTTCTTCCCAATCCAAAGTTATTGATACTGGATGAGCCCACTAACGGATTAGATCCGGCAGGAATTCAAGAGATTCGAGATCTTCTCTCCAATTTGGCGAAAGATGGTGTCACTGTTTTCGTTTCCTCGCATCTCTTATCTGAGATTGAGATGATCTCTGAATATCTTGTTATGTTGCGCAAGGGCGAAGTCATTTTCTTTGGCAAGACTGAAGAGTTATTGCACCGATCAAGACCAACAATCGTTGTAAAAACTTCGAAAAAGAGTGAACTTAAGCGGCTAAAGAAGCTAGTTGATCAGGTTGGACACCCTGCGATTATCGAGGGCGATGAGTTGCGTGTCGACGCAGAAGAAAAATGGGGAGCTGAACTAAATGAATTAGCCTTCGATAACGGCATCCTCTTGCGCCAGCTAACTCCAGTACGCCCAACCCTTGAAGAAACCTTCTTCAGCATGACGGAGGAGAATCGATGAATGTCTTCCGTGCAGAATGGCGAAAGCTTCGCCGCCCCACGCTTTTCTTTGGAAGTATGGGAGTCGTAATAGCTGTGACAGCTTTAATAGTTTCACTGTTATTTCTATTGATTGATTCCGAAATGGGTAATGCTGATCGTGGAGTTCGAATAACTCGAGATGTCCTGGCTCTGCCATCCGGAATCTCACTTGGCTTCAGTAATTCGTCGGGTTTGCTTGGCTTAGTTGCGCTCTGTGTCTTTGCCGCTCAAACTGCGCAGGAGTACACCTACGGCACGCTTAGAAGTTTACTTGTGCGTGAGCCGCGTCGAATTAGATTGCTTATTGGCAAGTATTTTTCAATGGGACTTTTCGCCTTAATCTCTGTAGTTGTAAGCGCAATAACCAGTGTTGCGCTTGCCTTTGCACTTTCAGGAACCGCAAATGTTTCGACAGATGCTTGGACTACGGAAGCAGCAGGCACCAATTTGATTGAGACTTTTTTGAACGTATTAATCTCAACTTTCGGTTACGGAACTATCGGAATGATTCTTGGTCTAATACTGAGATCACCAATTAGCGCTATTTCGATTGGAGTTGGTTGGTTGTTGGTTGTGGAGTCAATACTCTCCATCGCCTGGAGTCCCTCAGGTAATTGGATGCCCGGAATTCTCTTATCGGTCGTTGCCTCTGGGGGCTCGCCGACTGGCGTCACTGATATTCCGAGTTATTCGGAGGCTCTAGTCCGGGTTTCGGCGATGATCTCAGCCGGGGCGCTTCTCACCGGGTTCCTCTTCAAGCGGCGGGATGTGGCTTCCTAGTTATTAGTTGAAGCTTCAACTAAGTTGGCTTAAGGTGTGGGTATGGATCTAAACAGCCTCCGATTTGGATTAGATACCTTCGGGGATACCCAAAATGATGATGCCGGGAATCCGATTAGCGCCGCCCAAACGATTCGTAACGTCATTGAACAAGGCGTTCTTGCTGACTCGCTAGGTCTAAGCAACTTTAATGTTGGCGAACATCATCGCGATGATTTTGCGGTCTCATCACCGGACACCGTCCTCGCAGGACTGGCAACCGTAACAAAGCAGATTTGTTTGGGGACCGGCGTAACGGTTCTTTCAAGCGATGATCCAATTAGGGTTTACCAGAGATTTGCAACGATTGACGCCCTTTCATATGGCAGAGCTGAGATAACGGCAGGGCGAGGTTCATTTATCGAATCATTTCCGCTTTTCGGTTATGAGCTATCTGATTACGGAGTTCTATTTGAAGAGAAGTTACAGATTCTTGCCGAAGCCCTCAAGGAGCGACCAGTAACTTGGTCTGGAAGTGTTCGAGCGCCACTAAATCACCAAGAGATTTATCCAAAGACAGAACGCGGTGGTATTCCACTTCGAGTTGGCGTGGGCGGAACACCTGAGTCTGTCGTACGCGCTGCACGGATGGGTGCACATTTGGCGCTAGCAATAATTGGTGGCGATCCCGCTCGCTTTAAACCATTTGCTGATCTGTATGGCCGGGCCCTTGCTGAATTCAACAAACCAATGCTTACCATTTCGATTCACTCGCCCGGTCATATCAGCGATAGTGATGAGACCGCAATCGAAGAGCAATGGCCACACTATTACTCGATGTTTGGGCGGATTGGCCGCGAGAGAGGCTGGGGCCCAACCACAAAAGAGCATTATCTAAATGAGGTTCGACATGGCTCACTCTATGTCGGAAGCCCTGAAACGGTGGCGCGCAAGATTGCTTACGCGATTTCATCAGTTGGAGCTGATCGATTCGACTTCAAATATGCCAATGGGCCGATGCCGCATAGCAAGTTGATGAAATCAATCGAGCTCTATGCCACAAAGGTAGTTCCGAGAGTTAAAGAGTTACTAGCCGAACAGGCTTCAGCTCTTGCCGCGAAGTAATTGATTGGGCCAGGAAACCTCGGCGCCCAACTCTTTTGCTGCTTGAAGCGGCCACCTTGGATTTCGTAGAAATTCACGGGCCATCATCACGGCGTCGGCCTCTCCGTTTTGAACAATCTGATCCGCCTGTTTTGCTTCGGTTATCAAACCTACTGCGCAAGTTGGAATTACTGATTCTCGTCTGATTTGTTCCGCAAATGGAACTTGGTAGCCAGGGCCCACAGGGACTGGAGCGCCAGAACTTGTGCCACCGGAGGAGACATCAATCAAATCAACACCTACTGCTTTAAGTATCTTACAAAGCTCTACCGACTCATCGATCGTCCAACCATCTTCAAGCCAATCTGATGCTGAAATTCTTACAAAGAGCGGCATCGAATCGGGAATTACATTCCGTACAGCTTTAGAAATTTCCGAAATGAATCGGGTTCGATTTTCAAAGGAGCCACCATATTCATCCTTGCGATGGTTTGAGATAGGGGAAAGGAATTGGTGAATTAAGTATCCATGTGCTGCATGAATTTCAATTAAATCAAATCCGGCTCCGACAGCTCGCTCTGCAGATTTAGCAAAGGCCGATATCAATTCGATGATTTCATTCTTAGTTAGCTCTCGCGGTACTGGGTATTTACCACCAAATGAAATCGCGCTCGGCGCAACGCACTCCCAGCCACCTTCATCCAGAGAGGCCATCGGATGATCACTCCATGGCGAGAGGCAGGAAGCTTTTCGTCCAGCGTGCGCAAGTTGAATACCAATCTTTGTTCCCATGGAATGAGCGAAATCAACTATTGGCTTTAGTCGCTCTCTTTGAGCATCGTTCCATAGTCCAAGGCAAGTTGTTGAGATACGCCCCTCCGGAACTACCCCTGTGGCCTCCATCATGATCATCCCAGCGCCACCAGTGGCAAACGAACCGATGTGAATGTCGTGCCATTCAGTTGCAACCCCATCATTTGCTGAGTATTGGCACATAGGACTTACCCAGATTCGATTTGAAAATGTGACGCCACGGACAGTTACTGGGTCGAAAAGATTTGGCATTAGCGAAGCCTAATAGAGGCTGGATTGAGGTTCATTTGGCATAGTTATCGTATGGAAAGAAGAATTTCCCCGTTGCGCGATTTCTTGGCACGCGAGAGCGCCTCGGGAATTCTTCTGATGATCGCTGCGGCGATGGGGCTTTTAGCTGCAAATCTTCCCTCGTCCCAGGCTTATTTCGATCTCTTGGGAATAGCTTTCACAATTGATTTCTTGGGCATCTACATCGAATTGACGGTTTTGAAAGTTATCAACTACGGACTGATGACAATCTTCTTTTTCGTTGTTGGATTAGAAATAAAGCGAGAGATTACTTCAGGCCATCTCTCCAAACTTCGCCAAGCTGCAGCGCCATTTTTTGCAGCTGTTGGTGGCATGGCGGTACCAGCTCTGATTTATTTGGCAATCGCTGGAGATGTAGCTCATCATGGGTGGGCGATACCGGTAGCTACAGATATTGCACTTGCAGTAGGAGTGCTTTCCATGATGGGCTCAAGAGT
The DNA here is from genome assembly GCA_046048255.1 of Actinomycetota bacterium. Taxonomy (GTDB): domain Bacteria; phylum Actinomycetota; class Actinomycetes; order Nanopelagicales; family Nanopelagicaceae; genus MAG-120802. The sequence continues at coordinate 5,605 of JBJOGL010000010.1, forward strand.
TTCACAAGGAATGAAGGCATTTCTCTTAGCGCTAGCTGTCATTGATGACATTGGTGCAATTTTGATTATTGCTATTTTCTACTCTGCCGGAATCATATTTTCATGGCTGATGGGCGCAGTGCTCGCGGTAATTGGCGTCCTGCTTCTTCAAAGACTAGGTGTAATGAACAAGTTCGCTTACTTTGTTGTCGGGCTACTGCTTTGGTACGCGCTCTATAAAGCTGGTTTGCACCCAACTCTGGCGGGAGTTGTGATGGGTCTATTGGCGCCCGCGACCCCCTTGAAAAATCAGAGAATTCAAGATGTCGAAGATGGTGAAGTTACGATCGTAGAAGAACTGGAAGAGCAATACCATTCGCTCTCCTCGCTCGTTGTGATTCCAATCTTCGCATTTGCCAATTCCGGAGTCGTTCTCTCTGCTAACGCTGTCAACGCGGCAATCAGCTCACCGATAGCCTGGGGAATAGTTCTTGGATTAGCAGCCGGAAAACCACTCGGCATATTCTTGTCATCAAGGTTTGTAGAAAAAATAAAGGTAGCAGAGTTACCGATTGGCTCTACCAATAAGTCACTAATTGCTACCGGAGGTACTGCTGGAATTGGATTTACTGTGGCTATTTTTATCTCAAAACTTGCCTTCAATGATGTCCCCACGCAGGACTTGGCGGTAACAGCCGTTATCGTCGGCTCAATATTAAGCGGCTTACTTAGCGTAATTTTATTCCGACTTGGTCCAAAGAACTCTTAAATCTTCGTCAGCGAACTTATCTATCTTTAACCCAACCCCAAACTGATTCAGCGCCTGAATGTCCCGTTAGGAATATGTAGATGAGGGCAAGGATTGCGGCGCCAATAAGGAGAATCGAGACCAATCGGCGAAGCACAGGAGAGCCAATGGTTGCTCCTTCGCGATCCATCCGCCAGCGAATGAAAAGCAATATCAGTAGTGGAATAAAAGTTAGCGGTGCAGTCTCACCAAATTCAGCATGACGCTCTACCTCTTTACCAAGGCGCTCTTCAAAAGATTCACCACTGGATTTTGCGACAAAGAGCGAGATCTGGGCGACGACGGCAAAAATTATTACCAATTTTCCGTAGCGCCGAGAAAAGCTAGGAACATAGGACATAACTAAAGCTGCAATAGCAACAAGTGGTACCAAAGCAACGGCACTATGTACCACCAGGGGATGAACCGGAAGTCCGAAAATTAAATCAAAGGGGCCACCAAGTTCATCAAACATTTTCATGGGAGAAGTCTACTTAGAAACCTGCGGCATGACCCTCGGTGCGCGGATCTGACCCGAGAATGAATGATCCACTTTCGGTAATTTCTAAGAGTTGCACAGAAGATCCATGACCGTAAGGCGATAGTTCTTGCACTTCATGACCAAGCTTTCGAAGCTCGCTAAGAACGTCTTGTGGAACTCGATTTTCAATTTGTAGCACGCCGTTGAAATTCTCCTCTGCATCAGAGTAGGAAGGTCCATTTAGGTGCTGCCACCTCGGGGCTTCTGCATTTTCTTGTGGTGATAGACCAAGGTCTATAGCGTTTATTATTAATTGGAAATTTGTTTGAACTTGGATATTTGCGCCAGGAGTTCCGCCAACATGGGCCAAAGCCCCATCAGCGCGCGTTGCAATCCAGGCATTCAATGTGTGTGCAGGGCGTTTGCCTGGAGCGATGAAGTTTGGCGACTTTGGATCTAAGGAAAAGCCGGTCAGTCGATTATTGAGAATGATGCCGGTGCCCGGTATTGCCCAAGATGCTCCAAAGCCATGGAAGACGCTCTGGATCCAGGAAACTGCATTTCCGTCGCGATCTGCAGTCAAAAAGTATGTGGTGTCGCTTCCTTCCTGGTTGTACTCGACGGGAGTTGTGTTTGCTCTCTTCATATCAATTCTTGATCTTCGAGAATCAATTGAATCTTTCGCGAATAGTTGCTCAAGATCGATGTCGATATGTTCTGGGTCGCCCAGTAATTCATATCTATCTTGGAAGGCGATTTTCTTTGCTTCAACCATCATGTGAATTCGCTCTGGCTCGCTTAAAGATGCTATGTCAAACCTTTCAGATAGCAGAAGCTCCTCCATCAAGATCATTCCTTGGCTAGGAGGCGGTTGACCGTGGATGATGAAATCTCGATAGTTGATTTGAAGTGGATCTAGCGATCTAGTCCGATGCTTAGTCAAGTCGTTTGCATCAAACCAACCCTCACTACTTGCTATCAAAGAATTAGCAATCTCGCCTTCGTAGAAGTAGGAGCGGCCTTCAGAAGCTATGCCTTCGAGTGATTGGGCAAGATCGGGTTGCACAATTACATCACCTGGATTCAGGTTGGTTGGAATGCCAAGAGATGCAAAGAGATTCGATTCGGGAAATTGCTTTAAGTGATGTGAAATTCGCCGAACGAATCCAGATGTGACCGGAAATCCTAGGCGGGCATAATCAATCGCTGGCTGAAGAATTTCAGGCATAGAGAGAGTTCCGCCATATGCATGAATGTCAAACCACGACGAGACTAAGCCAGGGACAGTCGCAGACTTAAATCCATGCTGATCAATTTTTAAGTTGAATTGATCAGAAGTCGCACCATTTGGGGCCTCACCGCTTCCATTAAAGGCGCGCTGCCTCTTCTTGGAGGCATCATGGGTGATTACAAAAGCATCGCCCCCGAGATGAGATGCGCCCGGTTCGATGACGGAAAGGACTGCGCTGACTGTTATCGCCGCATCTATCGCGGTACCACCGCGACGCAAAGTCTCAAGCCCGGCAGATACAGCTAGTGGCTGGCTCGCTGCAACCGCACCATTTCGGCAGAAAACATTCGCACGGTGAGTTTTCATGATGGGAAAGAGTATTCCTGTTCTTCTTTGACCGGTAGATTCAAGGCATGAGTAAAGAAATCCTCGACCAATACCGCGCTGATATTGATGAAGTTGCGCGCTTCGCATCTACATTTGCATTGAGTATGGACAGAAAACCAGCTGATGGCGGTTGGACAGCATCTCAATGCCTGGCCCATCTGGCCGATGCGGAAATTTCGCTCTCCCTGAGAATGAGAATGATGCTGACTGCCGATGATTACAACTTCACTTCTTGGGATGAGGATGCATTTGCCGTAATTAAAGAGGATAGAGATCCTAAGAATTCAGTTGACACTTTCAATTCCCTTAGAAAGGGGAATTTGGAGATCCTTGCGGCTTTGGATGAGTCAAAGTTATCTCGTACTGGGATTCGTCAAAATGGAGAGAAGATTTCGATTATCGACTACGTAGCATTGATGTCTAGGCACGTAAGAGCTCACTTGGAACAAGCAGTCAAAGCTGCCCAGGGTTAGCGGATGGAGATTGCTGCCGCTTTAACTCCCGAGGATGGTCTAGTTCTCGGTGAGATTGGCTCAGTTCTAATTCTTCTCGGAGTCGCTACTTTTGTCGCCTCTAAGTTCAAGTTTTCTGCAGTACCGATTTTTCTGGGGGCGGGACTCTTTTTTGGCAACGGTGGCATTATTGAGTTGAATCTAAGTGATGACTTTCTAAACCTCGGTGCGCAAATTGGCGCAATACTCCTGTTGCTCTTATTGGGACTTGAATATTCAGCAGGAGAGTTAGTCGAAACTGTTAAAGAACGACGTTCACTTGGAATCATCGATGCGCTTGTGAATGGGATTCCTGGGGCGCTCTTTGGATTATTAATGGGTTGGGGGATCGTAGGAGCATTAGTTTTAGGCGGAATTACCTATGTTTCTTCATCAGGCATCGCCGCACAGTTAATAAAAGATGGTCGATTAAATGGATTGATCTCTACAAAGCGAGCAATCAGCGTTCTCGTAATTGAAGATCTTTTTCTAGCGGTATATCTGCCGATTTTGAGCGCGGTGATTGCATCAGTGGCACTCGTAACAGGATTGATATCAATTTCAATTGCGTTAGTGATCGCGGGCGGAGCACTCATTTTGGCGGCGCGTGGTCTACATATTCCACACGCACCTTCCATAATGGGAGACTCTGCAACGTTATTGCTAACAGTTTTTGGTGCAGCTCTCCTAGCTTCGGGTTTGGCAACATACATTGGTTTTTCGGGCGCTGTTGCCGCCTTCTTGGTTGGATTAATACTTACAGGTGATGTTGCGATTGTTGCGCGAGTCAGACTGGCGCCGTTACGTGATCTCTTCGCCGCAATCTTCTTCCTCTTCTTCGGCCTGAAGACTAATCCGGCTGATATTCCTCCGGTATTGATTCCAGCACTTCTACTCACTCTCGTCGGCGTTTTGAGTAAGTGGTTTACTGCATGGTGGGCGATGAAGGATGTTGAAGAAGAGCATGGAATTAGACGAGTTGCGGCGCTACTCATTCCAAGAGGAGAGTTTTCAATTGTGATAGCTGGACTTGCAGCAAGCGCTACTTTTGCTACAGAACTTGAATCGCTAACGATTACCTACGTAATGCTTACGACCGTTGTTGCTTCAATATTGATTAGGTTCTGCTCGCTTCGATCCGAACCCTACTTAAAAGGCTAATTGCTGTTCTTGTAACGTCCCAAGAATTCACTCTTAAATTCTAGGAAGTCTCCCGCTTCGATTGCGATGCGCATTCGCTCAACTAAATTAACGATGAAGTGAACATTATGGATCGTCGCTAAAGTGGGGCCAAGAATTTCTTTCGCACGGAACAAGTGGTTTAGATAGGCGCGCGAGTAGTTCTTGCAGGTATAGCAATCGCACTCTGAATCGATAGGGGAGAAGTCTCTACGATACGAGCCGCCCGAAACATTAAAGCGTCCCGTTGCGGAATAAACAGCGCTAGTTCGGGCCTCTCGAGTCGGGGCAACGCAATCAAAGGTATCTGCGCCGTTTTCGACTCCGGCAAAGAGGTCGGCGGGCTCGCCGATACCAAGCAAGTGGCGTGGTTTGTCATCAGGCAACTCGTCGACAACCCAGCTGACAGTTGTTCCCAGCTTTGACTTATCGAGCGCTCCGCCAATTCCAAAGCCATCGAAAGATATGCCACGCGACTCCATTGCGCCCAAATCCTTTGCAGCTTTTCGACGGAGATCTTCGTATTGGGCTCCCTGCAGAACGCCAAAAAGGGCCTGATAGGGACGATGTGATCTAGAGTCAGTAAGGCGCTTATGTTCATCCAAACACCTAATAGCCCAAAGACGAGTTCGCTCAAGAGATTCTTCCTGATACTTCTTGGTGTTGTGTAGCGTGGTTAATTCGTCGAAGGCAAAGATGATGTCTGCACCAATTTGATGTTGAACTTGCATCGAGACTTCCGGAGAGAAGCGATGCATCGAACCATCGAGATGTGATTTGAATGTAACGCCATCATCATCAACATGAGCCAAGCGCTCACGCTTTTCGGCTATCAAGTTATCCGAATTAAGCGAATCACCATTCATATCGATTACTTTTTTGAATCCCACACCTAAAGACATGACTTGGAAGCCACCGCTATCGGTAAAAGTTGGCTTACTCCAATTCATGAATTTACCTAGACCGCCCGCTTCATCTAAAGTTTCAGGCCCAGGTTGAAGATAAAGGTGATATGCATTTGCAAGAACTGCTTGCGCGCCAAGTTCTTCAATGGAATCAGGTAGCGCCGCTTTAACAGTTGCTTTAGTGCCAACCGGAATAAATGCCGGAGTCTTGATTTGGCCATGCGGGGTAGTAATAACACCGCTTCGTCCATGGGCTCCGGAGATTTGACTCTTTACTTCGAAAGAAAATGACATAGCGCTCAATTGAACCACTTAAATAGAAGAGCTATGTATTAGGGTCTTGTCATGAGCGAAAATTCGAGCAAGTTAGGAAAGAACTATTGGCGCCTTTGGATCGCCCATGCGACGAGCAATTTAGGGGATGGTCTGGCCGCCGTCGCATTTCCTTGGCTTGCATCCGCCGTAACACGAGACCCATTTTTGATTGCGCTGATAGCAGTTATGAGTCGCTTGCCTTGGCTGATTTTTACCTTACCTGCAGGGGTCATTACAGATCGCTTCGACCGGAAGAAAATCATCGTGACGATGGATGTGATTCAGGGCGGACTAGCGCTATTACTAGCTGGGGCGATTTTCTTTGAGCGGAACTCACTCCCAGCGCTCAACAACCTCACATCGTCCACGATGGTCGAGACCAATTACCTCTTGTATTGGAGCTTAGTTGGCATTTCTTTACTTTTTGGATTTGCTGAAGTTCTTCGCGACAACGCCTCACAAACATTCTTGCCATCGGTTGTAGCGAAGGAGAATCTCGAAAGTGCAAATGGCAAGTTGTGGTCCGCAGAATATGTAATGAATAGTTTTATAGGTCCACCGCTCGCAAGTTTCTTACTTGGAATTCTTGTTTACCTTCCATTCTTTATTCATAGCGCGACTTTCTTCATTGCCGCAGGTCTAATCGCGCTAATAGTCACAATTCCGAAGCTGGAAGCAGACATGCCCGTAAAGGAGAAGATTAATTTCCGAGTCGAGATTAAAGAGGGTTTCAATTGGCTTTGGAGCCACTCACTCCTTCGCCCTATGGCAATAATTCTCGGCACCTTAAATTTGGTGGGCTCGATAACTGCAGCGACCTTTATTCTCTTCGCTCAAGAAATTCTCGAGACTTCGGTATTTGAATTCGCTATCTTGGGAACATCGGGGGCGATTGGTGGAACGCTCGGTGGAATTCTAGGACCAAAGATTTCCAAGAAATTGGGAAGTGGCCCCTCGCTTTATCTAACCCTTTTATCCATGCCTCTCTTGAGTTTGATTATTGGATTAACCTCGAATTGGTACATCGCTTGGGTAATGATTGCCACCACCACAATCTTCGCCGTACTTTGGAATGTAATCACAGTTTCATTACGCCAGAGCATTATTCCCAGCCATCTACTTGGAAGGGTTAATAGCGTGTATCGCTTCTTCGCCTGGGGGAGCATGCCGATCGGCACTTTGCTGGGTGGCGCAATTGTCAGTCTCACCCAACTCTTCGGCAATAGAGAGCTCGCCCTACGGATGCCCTACTTTGTCAGCCTTGTTCTTGGGTTGGTCATATTCGCCTTCGCGGCCCCCCGGCTCACCACTGAAAAAATTGAAAGGGCCCGAGCGGAGAGCCAGCCCCTTTCATAACGGAATTTTGATAAATGTAACTCGCACCGCCGTTGAGTAAAACCCCCCAAATAGGGCAGACTTCAGGCCACCCCAAGGGCTTGGTGTGGGAGCAGTCGACTTCTCATACCTGGTTCTTTTTCTATCACTAGGAGAAACAACTCTATGAATAAAAGAAAAATTGCTCGTGTTGGCTTGGCTATTGCGGCCGCTGGCGCACTTATTGCAGGGACGACGGTTCCGGCAAGTGCGGCAAAGCGCACCACAGTAGTTATTGTTACCAGCAATGAGCTCTCTGGACTGAATTCTTCAGTTTCCGGATATAACCTAACTATCAATAGCGACGTTGGATATTTGTCAGGTAATGGTTTCAACTATTACGACAACAAGAAGGTGTTGCAGAAGAATACGGCTCTTGGAACATACAAGATTCTTAGCCAAAAGCCCTTCCGCGTTCAATACACCGTAAACAAGGGCAAAGTCTGGTCTGACGGAACTCCAATTACTGGTGTAGATCTACTTCTAAGCCACATTTTGTCCTCGACAACTTACTCAGTTGCTGCGGGCCTTGGTGATCCAAATGATGCGGAACAAACCCCAGCATTTGATTCCCTAGGCTACGGCGGTGCATACGATGAACATCACGTCGGTCTTCCAACTCTTTCAGCCGACAAGATGTCCGTAGTTGTCGAATATGACGCCGCAATTCCAGATTGGGAAATTGTTGGCCCAGGACCAAGTCCGGTTCACACTTTGGTACATCTTGCAGCTGGCAAGACAAAGCTACAGAGTGTTGCCGCAAACAATGCCGCTAAGGCACAGTTTGAGAAAGCGTTCAATGCTTATAACGGCAAGTTTCTAAAGGGCCTTGGCGCTGTCTGGAGCAAGTCCTACAACATTAACTCCGTGACTTCTTCAACCAATCCTTTGCTTCTTGTTGGTAATGGTGCCTATTTGGTCAAGTCCATCACCCCTGGACAGGGAATTTCCATGGTGCGGAATCCGCGCTACAACTCAGGTCCAAAACTTCAGGGCAATATCAAGTCAATTCAGTTCCGTTACATCAAGGATGGAACTGCTGCTGCTCAAGCACTCCGAAATAAGGAAATCGACGTTTACTCCGGTCAGCCAACTGCTGACTCAGTTGCACTCCTAAAGTCAATTCCAACGGCAAAGGTAATTTCCGTAAATGAGGGTTGCTACGAGCACATCGACCTAAATGTTGGTCCGACATATGGAACCGATTACACCTATAACGGAGTCTTCGCAGGCGATAGCCAGAAAGCAAAAGATCTCCGGACTGCGACCTTACTTGCATGGCCACGTCAGCAAATCGTCGACACAATCATCAAGCCAATCAACAAGAATGCGGTCTTGATGCAGACATTTACTGTTTTGCCAAGCGATCCTCGTGCTGCAGCCATCATGAAGGAATCTGGAATCATGACCAAATTCGGTGGAAGCCAGTCAGAGCGCGAAGCAAAAGCCCTTGCTCTAGTACAGAAGCACTTCCCAAGTGCATCTGCTACAAATCCTGGATTTGACGTCACTGTAGTTCATGCGGCAAACAATGCTCGTAGAGCTTCAGAGGCACAACTAGCTAAGGCAGCTCTAGCAAAAGCTGGAATTAATCTCCTTCCAACTGCTGCTACCAACTGGTCATCGGTCGGAATTATCAGCGGTGACTACGATGCTGAATTCTTCGCCTGGTGCCAGACATCAACCTCTGCTGCTTCTCCAGTTGGAACCTATGCAACTGAAGACAATTACCAGGGCTACGCAAACAAGAAGATTGACGATATCTACGCCAAGCTAAAGGCAAAGGCATACTCATTCGAGGAAACCGGCAAGCTATACGCCCAGGTAGACAAAGAAATCGTTGATGCTTCCATATCTCTACCTATCTTCCAGTTCCCAGGCGTGACTGGCGTTAATAAGCAACTCAAGGGCATCAAGCCTGCGTTGCTATCGCCACTTCTCGTGTGGAACTATTGGGAGTGGAGATACTAAAGTCCATTAACTTGATTTGATTCTTCTTTGAAGGATCTCTTCAGAAATTTGGATATATTTGAAAGGGATCGGTCGCTGAGCGACCGGTCCCTTTCTCTAAGTTTCAAATATGCGTGACTATTTTTGGATAGTTGGTACGCTAGAAAAGTACATCGTTAAGGAGGGGATGAATTGGTCGGTTACATCTTCCGTAGGCTTGGCGTACTCCTCATAATCCTCTTCGGCTCCAGTTTCTTGTTGTACAACCTTTCAGCAATCTCTTCAGACCCCCTTGAAGGGCTTCGATTAAGCCGAGATGACAATGCAAAGTTTCAGATTGCGGCTCTAACGCGAACCTTGAGTTTAGATGTTCCACCTCCATTGAGGTACTTCATTTGGTTGCGCGGAGTCCTGGGTTACATCGTGGGCCAAGGAACTTTGGGTGCCACACGAGAAGGCGGAACGGTGGTCGACCAGATTGCCCAAGCGATCCCAGTATCAATCCGATTAGTCTTTATGGCGACAATTATTGCAATCATTCTGGGAATTTCCCTCGGAATCGTCTCCGCTTTGCGCCAATACAGTCGTTTTGATTACTCGATGACATTCGCGGCATTCTTAATGTTTTCATTGCCAATATTCTGGGTTGCAGTACTACTGAAACAATTTTTAGCAATTGAATTCAATGACTTTCTAGGTAGTCCCGAAATATCTTTAACTTGGATAGTAATCATTTCAGTGATTTCGGGAATTTTCTGGAGCGGAGTCCTAAGTCTTTTGGATCGTCGAGCATATATAACATTTGCAATTGCATCATCGCTTACGTTCGTGACCTTAATCTTGATTAATTATCTTGATTGGATTGAGAGACCCCGACTCGGTGTTATTGGACTTGCCATTATTGGCACCGCCTTCGCCTTCGCCATTACTGCGATATCCGTAGGAATAGAGGACAAGAAAACATTGAAGGCAAGCCTTGTCGCTGTATTCATTGGTCTTCTTATGTACTATCCGGTCCAAATCGCGTTTAAATGGCCAAACCATAATTGGGTGCTACTTGGTATGGCGATATTGACTTTCTTAGTTGCTAATTTGATTGGAAGGTTAATGGGGGGAGAGGATCGAGCTCCAACGATTAGAACGGTCACCATTGTCTCCGTCATTTTTGGTATTTTGACAATCTTGGATCGGCTTATGCAGGTTTGGCCCCGCTACGTCAGGCTTAGCGATGTGAACTATCGTCCAATCCCTACGATTGGAGATGGCCGGATTTGGCTTGAGCCAGTCGGTTACTGGATTCGATTCTTAGACTCCTTGACTCATTTAATTTTGCCAACATTGGCACTTACATTAATCTCTTTTGCAGGCTATATCCGCTTCTCCCGAGGAACTCTCCTCGAAGTTCTGAATCAAGATTACATAAGGACTGCACGTTCAAAGGGACTGACAGAGAGAACTGTGATCATGCGTCACGCGTTCAGGAATACCATGATTCCAATGACAACAATTCTTGTCGTTGATTTTGCGGGAATTATTGGTGGTGCGATTATCACCGAGAGAGTTTTTGGTTGGCGCGGCATGGGAACTCTGTTCAACAGTGCCATAACTAATATGGATTTGAACCTTCTAATGGGAGTTTTCTTGGTTACTGGCACTCTGGCCGTACTTGCAAATTTAATTGCAGATTTACTCTATTCGGTGATGGATCCACGAGTCAGAGTTGGAGCAGGTAACTAAAATGTTCAAGTTAAGAAGCAAGAAGCCTAGTGAAGTTTCGAGCGACGAGAGAATGATTGAAATCCAAGACACAATCGGGCTGACTCAAGGGCAAATCATTAGAAAGAGATTTAGGCAACATCGCGCTGCCATGGTCTCTGTTTTCACTCTAGTGATTTTATTTGTCGGCGTCTTTACGGCGCTTGATTGGAGATTATTTGGCTTGAACATTCCGGGATGGTGGCGATATAACCACACTGATATTCTCGAACTAGAATTTGAGAATTGCCCGGGTGGCAGCGTTGGGTGTCCAACAATTGATTTAGTTCCCTTTTTGGATGGCGATGGAATCGGATGGGGAAATTTCCCCTTCGGACAAGACGATATCGGAAGAGATTATTTCTCACTTGTAATGCGCGGTGCTCAGCGATCAATCTTCGTGATGATCATTATTGGCGCACTGGCCGCGACAATTGGCACTGTAATTGGTGCTATCTCAGGGTATTTCCGAGGCTGGATAGATGCTGTATTGATGAGAATCACTGACTTCATTATTACTATTCCATCAATAATCATCGGCTCCGTTGTCGGGTATCATTTTGGAAACCTTGGCGTTGCTTTTCTCGCCTTCTACTTAGGACTTTTTGCTTGGACGGGCTTATCACGTCTCGTCAGAGGTGAGTTTTTGACCCTTCGCGAAAGAGAATTTGTAGATGCGGCACGGGTCGCGGGAGCAAGCAACAGGCGCATAATTTTTAAACATATTTTGCCTAACGCAATCGGCGTAATAATTGTTTCGGTGACCCTGCTGATGGCGGGTGCAATCTTGTTGGAGTCGGCGCTTAGTTATCTCGGCTTTGGAGTCATACCTCCTGATGTTTCGCTGGGACTTTTAATATCAACTTATCAAGAGTCATTCTCAACGAGACCATGGCTATTCTGGTATCCCGGCATTTTCATAATTGTAATTGCACTATGCGTTAACTTTATTGGGGACGGCTTGCGGGATGCCTTTGACCCGAGACAACGTCGCGGAAGTCTAAGATCTATAAAGAAATCACAAAAATGAGCAAGGTTCAAGTTTCACTAAATGATGGAAAGAGCTACTCCAATAACGAGAGCCACGGCAATTTTGATGAAGCGATCCTTATGAGTAATTTTCGTGAACTCAATCGTGGAAGTAGTGCCATTACGAGTAAATTCCCGGTGAAATTCTCGGGCGATAAGAGTGGCGGGGTTAGCAATTCTTTCTTGTTCGCGCCTCTCAAAGTCCTTTACGGTCAAAGTGCTCGCGTCTCTAACGCGATCAATCCGATAAAACCCACGTCGCATATTTTTTTTCTTGCTTGGCGCAATCCAAGCCGAATACGGCTCTCCTTGATGCGTCACCGTAAAGTTCAATTGATCATCGAGGCTCTCAACTTCTTGCCAAGGTATCTGAATCGTGGAAAACGGATTGATAAGAGTCAGAGCATTTTCGCTAAATTTGATCTTAGAACGTATAAACCCGTAGTAAATGGGCAGTCCAATGGCAATCGACCAAGACAGGGCACTAAAGCCCTCCTGGTTTCCCAAGTAAAGAAAGGATTGCGCAACGAAGAGCAGCAAAAGGGAAATTGCGATGGCAAAGTACAGAGTATTTATGCGCGGCCTGTAGGTTTGAATCTCCATTTGGCCCTCCGCTTCTTTGAAAACCCTATAAAGAAATGGACACTTGCATCATGACGGAACCTATCCTAAGCGTAAGAGACTTCACCGTGGAATTTTGGGTAGATGGTGTTTGGTACCCAGCTGCGGTAAATATGAATTTTGATTTGGAGGCCGGAAAAACTCTAGCAATAGTTGGAGAATCGGGTTCTGGTAAGTCGACGACTGCGATGGGTTTGATGCATCTCTTAGCCCCAAATTCCAGAAGTTCAGGTAGCGTGCGAATTAAAGGTAAAGAGATGTTAAGTGCCACCAAAAAAGAGTTACAGGCATCTCGTGGACGTGACGTTGCCTATATTTTTCAAGAGCCCATGACAGCTCTTAATCCGGTGTACACCATCGGCTTCCAGATCATTGAAACTTTAAGAACGCATTTTCCAATTAGTATTAAAGAGGCACGCGAACGAGTCATTGAGTTACTTAAGATGGTGGAAATTCCCAGTCCAGAAATCTCTATTGATAAATATCCTCACCAACTTTCGGGAGGACAGAGGCAAAGAGCCATGATTGCACAAGCACTGGCATGCGATCCTGCACTTCTCGTGGCGGACGAGCCAACTACCGCTTTGGATGTAACAATTCAGGCTGAAATTTTGGACTTAATGCGCTCGCTACGGACAAAATTGAATTCAGCAATTCTTCTAATTACTCATGACATGGGCGTAGTTGCAGACCTTGCAGATGAAATCCTTGTCATGAAAGATGGAAATACCGTTGAGGTAGGCACTTCAAACCAGATTTTTAATAACCCTACTCATCCCTACACAAAGGAATTGCTCGCTGCAGTGCCAAAATTGGGTTCAAGTGCTAAACGTCAACGGCCACTTTCCGAAAAGAATTCGGCACCGGTTATGAAGATGGAGAACGTAACCATCGCTTATCCAAAGCGTGGTCGCATCCCTGAATTCGTTGCCGTTAAAGACTTCTCCCTTGAAATTTTCCCAGGCGAAATCGTGGGTCTTGTAGGTGAATCCGGTTCAGGAAAGACAACCGTGGGTCGCGCTGCAATCGGGCTCCTTCCTATAAAAGCTGGAAAGTTAGAGATTGTCGGAAAAGACATCACAAAAGCAACCCAGAAAGAACTATTTCCGATCCGACGCCACACCGGCATCGTTTTCCAAGATCCGGCATCTTCGCTAAATCCACGACTTCCAATCGGTGAATCAATTGGAGAGCCAATTTTCCTTGCTGGACTTGCAAAGGGCGATGAGTTGAACCATCGCGTCGAAGATTTGCTCGAGCAGGTAGAACTTCCTCGTTCCTATAGAAATCGATTCCCACATGAGCTTTCGGGAGGCCAGCGTCAGCGCGTTGGTATTGCACGTGCGCTATCTCTAACCCCAGATTTACTAATAGCTGATGAACCTACATCGGCTCTCGATGTATCGGTACAGGCTCGCTTCTTGGATCTGCTTCTTGATCTGCAAGATAAGTTGAAGTTTGCATGTCTCTTCATCAGCCACGACCTCGCCGTTGTAGACATTTTGGCTCACCGTATTGCGGTGATGCAGGATGGAAGATTGGTTGAAGTAGGAGAGCGCGATGCCATCCTTAAAAACGCTAAAGATCCTTATACCCAGCGTTTGATCGCCGCGGTTCCGGTTCCAAATCCTGAAGAACAAAGGAAGCGCCGCGAGGCTCGTCTCGCTGCCAAGTAACTTTGTCTGGGAAACCCGTATCTCTAGCTGATTTCGGACTATCTCCTGAGTGGGGATACATGCAGCACCAGGATCCCGTGCGCTCCCTCTCTAGCGCAAATGTCGCGTGGGATGAGATGGCTCGCAATCTTCCGAAATATTTGATGGCAGATAACTTCCGAAAGCGCGTAGCTGAACTTCCACCATTTGAGTTAGCTTCACTGAAAAGTGAAGGTGAAACTAGAAGAGCGATGCTTGCCCTTTCCTATATTGGAATGGCTTACCAGTGGTCAGAAGAAGAGGCCGCTCATGCAATTCCAGCCGTTCTTGCTAAGCCTTGGTATGAAGTAGGCAAATTGGTCGGTCGACCACCAATCCTCAGCTACGCCTCTTACTCAATTGATAACTGGTATCGACTAAGTCCCGAAAAAGGCGTCGAATGCGGAAACATCGCGCTTCTCCAATGCTTTTTAGGTGGCCAAGACGAAGAGTGGTTCATCATCATCCATATCGATATCGAAAAGAAAGCGGGCGTTGCGCTTCATGCAATTGAGTTGGCCCAAAAAGCTGTAGTCGCAAATGATGCAGATGCCCTAGATATAGCGCTGACACAGCTGCGCGATGGCATTAAGAGTATGTATGACGTACTCGCTCGAATGCCCGAAAAATGTGATCCCTATGTTTATTTCCACCGAGTTCGCCCATATATTTTTGGTTGGCGAAACAATCCTGCGCTTCCAAATGGAGTTGTCTATGAAGGCGTCACCGAATTAGGTGGCAAAGGTATGAAGTATCGTGGCGAGACTGGCGCTCAGAGCGCGATCGTTCCTGCGCTAGATGGCGTACTTGGAATTGAGCATGAGCGCGATGAGCTCCGCGAATATCTGATGGAGATGCGTGAATACATGCCGCCACAACATGTTAAGTTCATTGAGGCGGTAGAAAATGGACCAAATGTTCGGGCTTTCGTAAATGGCTTGGGACGAAAATCAACCGCAGAGCTCTTTAATCAATCGGTAGAACTCTTGGGCGATTTCCGCGCCATGCATCTTGAGTACGCTGGCCAATACATACATGCCCAGGCCCAAAAAGCCCCTGGAAACCCCTCAGCTATTGGTACTGGCGGAACGCCATTCATGGTCTACCTCCGCAAACATCGCGACGAGACCCGCCAGCAAACCGTTACCAAATAGCTACTTGGTCCTCCGGGACCATATAAAGAGCGTCCCCTTCTTTAACTCCAAATGCGTCGTGGAATTGTGGAAGGTTCTTAAGGATTTGGTTGCAGCGAAATTCGCCGGGGGAGTGAGGATCGGTGGCAAGTCGAACTTTCATTGCCTCAGTTCTAATCTTTCCGCGCCAGACTTGTGCGTATCCAACAAAGAATCGCTGATCACCAGTTAAGCCATCAATGACTGGCGCTTCCTTGCCGCCCAGAGCGATCTTGTAGGCCTTGTAGGCGATTGTTGCACCACCGAGGTCGCCAATGTTTTCTCCGATAGTAAGGGCTCCATTTACATTTACATCGGGTGCTTCTTCGGGGGCAAGCGCGTTGTATTGGGCAATCAGACTTGAGGTGCGCTTTTCGAATTCCTTTCGGTCTTCATCGCTCCACCAATTCTTTAAGTTTCCATCACCATCGTAACGAGATCCCTGATCATCAAATCCATGTCCAATCTCATGGCCAATTACCGCGCCAATTCCGCCATAGTTGACGGCATCATCTGCTTCAAGATCGAAGAATGGTGGTTGGAGAATTGCAGCTGGAAATACAATCTCATTCATTAATGGGTGGTAGTAAGCATTGACTGTTTGTGGAGTCATTAGCCACTCACTCTTATCGACTGGCTTACCAACTTTGCTGTATTCAAAATCACTGCGGAACTTGGAGATGCGAGCGAGATTTCCAATCAAATCACCGGCTTTGATCTCAAGCTTTGAATAGTCGCGCCACTTATCGGGATATCCAATTTTTGGTGTGAATTTTCCAAGTTTCTCAAGCGCCTTCTTCTTGGTCTCTGCGCTCATCCAGGTCAGTTCATTGATGCTTACCCGGTATGCCTCAATCAAATTTGCGACCAACTCGCTCATCCGAGTCTTAGCTGCTGGTGGGAAGTGCTTCTGGACATAGAACTCTCCGACTGCTTCGCCGAGAGCTCCTTCAACCAGTGCAACTCCTCGTTTCCAGCGCTCTTTCAAGACTGGAATTCCGGTCAGAGTGGTGCCGTAAAAGGCGAAATTTTCATTTACAAATCTGCTACTTAAGTATGGAGCTGCACTTGAGAGCAAATGCCAGGTGAGCCAAGAGCGCCACTTTTCAATCTCAAATCGCTCGAGCATCTTTCCAAGGTTCTCAACGAAGTCAGGTTGAGCAATGACTACCGTTTCAAGAACATGGCTTGGGACTCCGGCGCTTTCGGCCCATAGTTTTAGGTCGAACTGCCCAATCAAGCCTTGGACTTCAGCAAAATTCTTCTTGTTGAAGGTCAGGACTGCATCGCGACTTCTGACGGTATCCCAGTGATGAGAAGCGATTTCACTCTCTAGCTCCATGACTCGACGGGCGTGGGCCGGACCATCCGTGATTCCAGCGAGTTCAAACATCTGCTCAATATGAGTAATCAGTTTTCCGCGCAGTGCGCTGTGCTGCTCTTCTCGGTAGTAAGCCTCATCTGGAAGGCTCAATCCGCCTTGATAGAAGTAAGCAATATTTGTTGAGGGGTCAGATGCATCGGCTGTCACCCAGCCATTGAAGAAGCCACCAAGGCCCCGGCCCTCGAAGTGACCTAGAACCTCTGTGAAATCTGCTAATCCAGAGATGGATTGGGCCCTCGTTAAATCTTTTGCAATTGGAGCGATATCTAACGCTTCGACTCTATCTTCATTCATAAAGTCGTTATAGAGATCGGCGATCTTTTGAGCATTTGTCCCGGGAGCGCCACCAGACTGGGCGAGCTCTTCGATGATTACGCGAACATTCTTCTCTGACTCATCACGGAGAAAATAAAAAGCGCCATCAGCTGCACGATCTGATGGGATCTCTGCTTTATCTAGCCAGGCGCCATTTACATGGCGATACATGTCATCTTGAGGACGGACAGTTGGCTTGAAATTTCCTTTAAAAATACCGCTTTTTTCGCTCATATAGCGACCTTACCTCTCCATTTTCCAGTGAGCCAAATAAAGGCTGGGATGATCAAAACTGAGACGACCGCGGCCGGACCCCATTGGACTTCGGGGGTGACCCAGATACTTGCGGCCGGAAGCGCTGAATCTGAACTGGAGACAACTAGGCCAGCCAGGATGTTGTTTGCGGCATGTGCACCAACGGCAAGGCCCATAGATTGATCTCGCATCGTCACCCAGGTAAACATGAATCCACTAGCTCCATAGCCAAGGATGGGCAGGATTAAGTTTCCGCTCACCTCTGGGTTCCCCATGTGGGGCAGGGCAAAGAGGCAAGCGCCGATAATCGAAACCAACCAGATCGATCGATTCCCATTTTCGAGGCGCTGTTGAATCCAACCCCGATAGAAGACCTCCTCGGCCGTTGTTTGGATTGGTATGAGCGTGAAGGCAACAAGCAGATAGGGAATGAACTTGGACGCATCAAAACTCCAGGAGTAGGAGGAGTTGTTGAATATGAAGTCAGGAAGCCCGGACGCTAGAAGTAGTAATGACATGACCGCGGCCCCAAGGAGAACTTCTTGAGAGAAGTTTCTATTGGAGCGAGTAAAGAGGTTTCGCAGTGGCTGCTTAAGCAGATAGCGATGAAGCAGGATTGGGATGACCAGGAGCGGTATAAAGGAGACCAGGACCGCAGTAGCTGCCTGCCATGGCTCGTAGCCGCGAACGATAGCGAGGCTCTCTTTATCGGTGCTAGCCAAAGCAAGAAGATCGAGTCCGAAGAGACCAGCAACAATGGCTGTGAGGATTGCGCCGACTGCAAGCCAACTAATCAGGATTATGAAAGTACCGAGAATCCAGCGCCATAGCCTCGGTCGTGCAGATGGTTCGTGGCTCTCAGTGACTTCGACATGATCTCCGTTAGCCATTGCTTCGAACCTTTCTAAATGGCGTGAGCGAGAAGATCTCGCCGACTGAGGTTTCTAGCTCTTCGGAGATCCTCAGCGCCAAGGAGAGGGAAGGGTTGTATTCGCCACGCTCTAGGTACCCAACCGTTTGGTAGTGGACCCCCACGGCATCTGCGAGTTGTTGCCTTGAGAGACCCTTTGCTATTCGAAACTCTTCAATGCGATTGAAGATGGGGTCTTCGGGTTGTCTGCTCATCTGGCCTCCTAACTATTGAAACATAGTATAGATACTACATAGCATTAATGCAACAGGTAGTTGAAGTTTCGTGTCATCTAGTTCAACTTTCAACTATCTAGATTTTGGCGTACCCTGCTCCCATGCCCTCGAAAAAGAGCCAAACACGCTGGTTAAACCCCCGCGAGATGAAGGCTTGGCGCTCCTACATTATTGCCTCTCGTCGCTTACTAGAAGCTTTAGAAACAGATCTCGATGGCCATGATTTATCGATGGCCGATTACGAAGTGATGGCCCAACTCTCCGAAGCTCCAGGGCGGCGGATGCGAATGAGCGAGTTGGCAGATCTTGCGATGATCTCAAAATCTCGCCTTTCCCATCGAATGAAAGTAATGGAGAAGGCGGGATGGATAAAGCGTGAAGAGTGCTCCACCGATCGACGGGGGTATTGGGCCGTTATGACCGAGAAAGGTTGGCGGGCGATTGTTGCCGCAGCCCCTGATCATGTGGCCAGCGTCAGAAAGCGCTTCATCGATCAACTCTCGGTCAAGGAGCAGGAGAGCATAACCTCGACATTTACCAGCCTGACCGATGAGCTTCGAGAGCAGTTCAAAAAAGAGGGTAATTAGTAAACAGGGTAATTAGTAAACAGAGACTAGAAAGAGAAAAGCCCGGCGCATATGCAGCCGGGCTTTTTCTGTAAATCTGGACGCTAAATTACTTAGCAGCCTTCTTACGACGACGACGCTTTGGGGCAGCCTTCTTAGCAGCAGCCTTCTTCTTACGACGACGCTTTGGGGCAGCCTTAGCAGCAGCCTTCTTACGACGACGACGCTTTGGGGCAGCCTTTGCAGCAGCCTTCTTACGACGACGCTTTGGTGCTGCCTTTGCAGCAGCTTTCTTACGACGCTTTGCAGCCACGTAGTGTTCCTTTCAGAATGGTTCGATCCGTCACCGAACCGCTTCGAGGCAAATCGTGACACTTATTTCACAAACTTTCCACTATTTTGAGTGAAAAAAGAGGCCTGCGTGTCGCGATTTACTTTTGCAAAATTCTATGTTTTCGCATCAGTTTACAACTCGAAAATGACGTTTTTTACGCGTAAAAAGTGGGATTTTTGAGAATTTCGCAAAAAAGTAGGGTTAAGTTACTGGTTAGTTAAATTGAGTAGGCGAGAAATATTTTTAAGAAATTTCGCGTTTTTTGCGAATTTCAGCCTCTCTGACTGCGAATTCATTGGTCCGGACATCGTAATTTCGAAACTGGGGCATTACTGATGCAATTGCTACTACAAAGCCGATACATAACAAACCACCACCGATAATTGAAGTTCGAAGTGATGTCATTGCTGCCATGCCCCCGGCTCTGGCCTGGCCACCTAGAGGCCCTAATAGATAAGAGAGCATCTCAATTCCAGCTAAGCGACCCCTTAACTCATCGGGGATTGATTGGTTCCAAATGAAGCTACGGAACATGGCGCTAACTTGATCAAAGGCTCCGGCAATGACAAGTGAAGCAATAACGATTGGCAGCGAATCAGTGGTACCAGCTAGGACAATTGCGACCCCCCAACCCAGCGCCCCAAAAACAACAGCTTTTCCGTGGTGGGGGTAATTGCGCATCCAGCCGCTCAGGAGGGTAACGATGACGGCTCCGGTTGTGATTGAAGAATAAAAAAGTCCGAGCGCCCAAGGTGAACCAATTGCATCAGCCCAAAATGGAAAGAGCGCCATGGGCATAGCCAAGAACATTGCAGCTAGGTCGACTACATATGTGCCGAGGAGATCTTTGCGGTTAAATGCATATTTGATTCCCTCCATCAAGCTTTGAATTGATGGCGCAGTTCTTGTGGTCAGCGGTGGAACGCTTTTGATTCTGGCAAGAAGCGCAAGTGAAATAACGAAAGTAGCGCAATCAACTAAGTAGCCAGTCGCTGCGCCATATGAGGCGACCAAAAGTCCACCAACGGCAGGACCAACAATTCCACCGAATTGCCAACGCAAACTCATTAGCGCACTTGCGCTCGGCAAGTCACCATGGTTGACCAATCGGGGCAAAATAGCTTCTTGACTGGGGCGCTTTAACCCACTCAAAGCAGCGAAAACGGCTGCGATTGCGAAGATAAGTAGAACGCTGGGCTCATCCCTTAGTGCGTTAAGGAAGAGAACAAAGGTCGCGAGCAAGGTCCCAAATTCGGTTAACCAAATCATTTTCTTGCGATCAACATGATCGGCCAAGACACCGCCATACAGACCAAAGATGATCAACGGGATGACCTCAACGGCTCCAATCAGCCCAACCATCCAGAAAGAACCTGTCAGCTCCTTTATCTGGAAGGGGAGGGCAACGAAAGTAATCATCGAGCCGAAATATGAGAAAAGCCCGGCGGTGAAAATTAGGCGAAAGTCCCGATATTTTCGTAGTGGCGTAAGGTCAATCGCCAAACTACTCATGGGACGAGTCTAACTATCTGCTTAATGAGCTAGTTAAAAGTTTCATTCTCATTTGGGAAGGCGCCTGCCTCAACATCAGCCAACCACTCTTTAACCCCATTTTTCATCTCACTTCGCAGTTCGCGATATGCGCGAGCAAACTTCGGCGGCTTTTGGGTAAGGCCCATCAGGTCGGTCCAGACCAGAACTTGGGCATCACACTTTGCTCCGGCCCCAATACCGATCGTTGGAATTGAGAGTTCCTTCGTAATCCGCTCGGCGAGTCCTGCTGGGACTAATTCAAGAACTATCGCAAAGCAGCCTGCAGCCTCTAGCGCTTTTGCATCGGCAAGAATCGCTTCACCTTGCTCGTTGCGCCCCTGGACCTTGAAACCGCCAAACGCATTTACAGATTGGGGGGTCATGCCAAGGTGGCCCATGACTGGGATCCCGTATTTCACTAATGCCTTGACCTGGTCAACGACTCGGATGCCGCCCTCAAGTTTTACGGCATGGGCCTTGGCCTCTTTCAAAAATCTAATTCCCGTTTCTAGGGCTTGGGCATCACTCTTTTCATAACTTCCAAATGGAAAGTCTGCGACCACAAGCGCTTGCTTTGAGCCATTCACTACAGCGCGGGTCAATGCGACCATCTCATCGACGGTGACTGGGATTGTGTTCTCATGGCCTAAGAAGTTGTTGCCGGCGCTATCGCCAACTAAGAGAACCGGAACCCCGGCCTCATCGAAGACAGAGGCGGTTGTGCTGTCATACGAGGTGAGCATCGCCCAGCGCTTGCCCGCCTTTTTCCAGCCAGCAAGGTCTGCGATAGTGAATCGCTTCATCTATTCCTTTCCTCGAGGCCATTTAGGTCCCCGGGATGTACGAAATAAGTCTATAGGTACTCTTGAACCGTGCCTCCAACAAATAGCGCCCGATTAAGGGTGGCATCTGCCCAGATAAACCCAATCGTGGGAGATATCAAGGGAAACATCGCAAAGGTTCTCGAGGGAGTAGTTGCCGCAAAGTCTCAGGGCGCAACTCTGGTTCTATTTCCGGAGATGGTCGTTACAGGTTATCCCGTAGAAGATCTCGCCCTTCGCCCTGCTTTTCGAAAGGCTTCTTTAAGCGCGACTGAAACCCTCGCAAAGGAGTTATTTGAGAAGGGGTGCGGGGAAATCCTCGTCTGTGTTGGATTCCTAGATGATGATGGACGCCCACTTAATTCCCTTGCCTTGATCCATGGCGGTGAGATCAAAGCGAAGTATGTAAAGCGCCATCTGCCGAATTACGGGGTCTTTGATGAGTTTAGAAACTTTTCAGCTGGAACGGGAACGCTGGTTGTCCGCTTTCAAGGAGTCGATATTGGGGTGGCAATTTGCGAAGATATTTGGCGCGACGAAGGACCGATGCGCGAACTTGCTGATCGCAAACCTGGATTAGTGCTGGTTCCAAATGGCAGTCCCTATGAGCGATCAAAAGATGATTTGCGTCTTGAGTTGGTCCGCAAACGCGCGAAACAAATAGGCGCACCGATTCTCTACACCAATATGTTTGGTGGCCAAGATGATCTTGTATTTGATGGTGACTCAATGGCGGTGAATGAGTCTGGCGAATTGTTGGCGAGATCGCCACAATTCCAGAGCGATCTAATGGTTTTCGATATTCCAGCGCAAGCCAAGACATCATCTCCGGATTTGGTTATTAGTGAAGATTTGATGATTTTGAGTGACGAAGCGAGGGCTCCAATTGCGAAAACCCTCCCTGAGGCAGAAGAGATTTGGAGCGCCTTAGTTTTGGGGTTGCGGGACTATGTAGAGAAGAACGGTTTCAAATCAGTTGTTCTCGGCCTATCGGGCGGGATTGATTCTGCAGTCGTTGGGACCATTGCCGTCGATGCCCTCGGAAAAGATCGAGTTTTTGGAGTCTCCTTGCCAAGTAAGTATTCATCAGAGCACTCCAAGGCTGATGCTGCGGAGTTGGCGAAGAATTTGGGAATCGGTTATCGGAGCATTGAAATCGAACCCGTTGTCCAAGGCTTTTTGAAAGCTACAACTTTGCAGGGCGTCGCAGAAGAGAATGTCCAGGCGCGAGTCCGTGGCTCGCTCTTGATGGGGCTTTCAAATCAAGAGGGGCATCTAGTTCTAGCAACAGGAAATAAGTCAGAACTAGCAGTTGGATATTCAACGCTCTATGGTGATGCGGTCGGGGGATATGCGCCGATCAAAGATGTCTTCAAGGTAGATGTTTGGCGGCTCGCAAAGTGGCGAAATGAAAAGGCGCTGGGCGAGGGATCAGTCTCCCCAATTCCAATTAGCTCGATCAACAAGGAACCAAGTGCTGAGTTACGCCCTGGCCAAAAGGACAGTGATTCGCTCCCAAATTACGAACTCTTAGATCAGATTCTTGAGCTATATATTGATAAAGGTGGTCATGCGAGCGCCATTATCAAGGCCGGGCATGAAAAATCTCTAGTTGAGCGCGTGATTCTCTTAGTCGACAGAGCTGAATACAAAAGACGTCAATACCCTCCTGGTCCTAAGGTGACTCCAATCGCCTTTGGAAAAGATCGAAGGCTTCCGATGACCTCACATTGGCGTGAGGGAAATTAGTGCAAACCATTTGCGATTAGCCTATTTCGAAACTCTAAGTAAAATTCGGTCCATGTTGTCAATCACCAACTGGCTCTTCACTCGTCGCCGGGTTATCGATTTTGGCCGTGCAAATTCTTGCGGCTGCTGTAAGTAATTCTGCTCTTTAGCTAGTCCCAAAATTCTTTTTAACCAACAATCTAATTTTTTAGGAGAAGAGTGTGAAAATTTACAACGATATTACGGAAGTATTTGGAAATACTCCGCTGGTTCGAATCAATCGAATTACCGACGGAGCAAAGGCCAACGTATTGGCAAAGTTGGAGTTCTATAACCCAACCAGCACAGTTAAAGACCGGATTGGCATAGCGATGATTGATGCTGCTGAGAAGAGTGGCCAACTCAAACCAGGCGGCACAATCGTGGAAGCAACGAGTGGAAATACCGGAATTGCGCTTGCGATGGTTGGCGCAGCCCGCGGCTACAAGACCATTCTTACGATGCCCGATTCAATGTCGAAAGAGCGGCGCGCTCTGCTGCGCGCTTTCGGTGCCGAACTGGTCCTAACTCCTGCGGCAGAAGGAATGAAGGGCGCGGTCGCCAAAGCCGAAGAACTCGGAGCCAGCGGCGCGGTCTTGGTCCGCCAATTTGAAAATGAGGCGAATCCAGAAATTCATCGCAAAACTACCGCCGAAGAGATTTGGCGCGACACCGATGGCAGCGTTGATGCCGTTGTTGCGGGAATTGGAACCGGCGGAACAATTACCGGAATTGGCCAGGTCTTAAAAGAACGCAAGCCTTCGATAAAGATTTTTGCTGTTGAGCCTGCAGCTTCTCCTATTCTCAACGGTGGCAAGCCAGGCGGCCATCCGATTCAAGGTATCGGCCCAAACTTCATTCCACCAATTCTCGATCGAAGTGTTTATGACGATGTAATTGATGTTGAGGCAGATGACGCAGTGAAATATGCCCGTCGCGCTGCTGCGGAAGAAGGAATTCTCGCTGGAATATCAGCCGGCGCTGCGCTCTGGGCTGCTGCACAGGTTGCACAACGTGATGAGATGTCGGGCAAGAATATTGTTGTCATTATCCCTTCGTTCGGAGAGCGATATCTCTCAACAATTCTCTATAAAGATTTAATGGATGCTTAAATGTTGAAGCGAATAATTGAAGATCTCGATACCGCGTTACGGAAAGATCCGTCAGCGCGCAATCGACTTGAAGTCGCGTTGACATTTCCGGGCATCCACGCGGTCTGGGGACATCGCATCGCTCACTTATTGTGGCGAGGCAGATTGAAATTGTTGGCGCGAATTTATGCGAACTGGGTTCGGACTGTGACCGGTATCGAGATCCATCCGGCGGCGAGGATAGGGCGACGCTTTTTCATCGATCACGGCATGGGGGTCGTCATTGGGGAGACTTCAGTAATCGGAGATGATGTAATGATTTATCACGATGTCACTCTCGGATCTACGAAGTACATGAAAGGCAAGCGCCACCCCACCATCAAAGACGGAGTAGTCATTGGCGCAGGCGCTCGTGTGCTTGGGCCGATAACTATTGGCGAGGGTTCGCGAATCAGCGCCAACAGCCTAGTTACGCGCGATATCGATGCTCGAACAAACCAGGACGAAGGCGAGCTCTTCGTTATCTAGATCGATTTAACACATCCGTAACGAGCATGGGGCAATATCTGGGCCATGACTTCCCCGAATGAGCGCATTAACAAGCAAGAGGAATTTGTTCTTCGCACCCTCGAAGAGCGCGATATCCGCTTTGTTCGTCTCTGGTTTACCGATGTGTTGGGCTACTTAAAGTCCGTTGCGATTGCTCCACCAGAGTTAGAGAATGCATTTGCCGAGGGAATCGGCTTCGATGGCTCTGCAATCGAGGGCTTCAATCGCGGCACCGAATCAGATGTCTTGGCCAAACCTGATCCCAGTACTTTCTCGGTACTTCCGTGGCGAACTGCTAAGCCGGGCGCCGCAAGAATTTTCTGCGACATTGTTATGCCTGACGGATCGCCATCGCCGGCGGATCCTAGAAACGTTTTGAAACGAACCTTGAAGCGGGCTGCCGATCTCGGTTTCACTTGCTATACCCATCCAGAGATTGAATTCTTCTTATTTAAAGAGGCGCCAACTCCTGGCGTTAAACCAATTCCAATTGACTCAAGTGGCTATTTTGATCAGACGCCAGCAGCGCTCGGCCATGACTTCCGCCGCCAAGCAATCACGCTTCTTGAAGCGACCGGAGTTTCAGTTGAATTTAGCCATCACGAGGGAGCGCCCGGACAACAAGAGATTGATCTTCGCTATGCCGATGCGCTTAGCACAGCGGACAACATCATGACATTCCGTCACATCATTAAAGAGGTCGCGCTGGATCAAGGCGTTTATGCATCCTTTATGCCAAAACCTTTTACAGAATTTCCTGGCTCTGGAATGCACACTCACTTTTCACTCTTTAAGGGCGAGCAGAATGCGTTCTATCAAGAAGGGCGCGAAGATCAACTTTCAGATATAGCTCGCTCGTTCATTGCAGGAGTAATAACTCATGCACCAGAACTAATCGCAGTAACAAATCAGTGGGTTAATTCTTATAAGCGACTTCATGGCGGGGGAGAAGCTCCAGCAAAAATCAATTGGGGACGCGAAAATCGTGATGCATTGATTCGTATTCCGATGTACAAGCCGAAGAAAGAGAACTCAACTCGAATTGAATTTCGCGCACCAGATTCTGCTTGCAATCCTTACCTGGCTTTTGCGGTGACAATTGCCGCCGGCCTTCGAGGAATTGAAGGAAAGTACAATTTAGAAAAGGGAATCGATAAGCCCCTTCCGCGCGACCTAAACGAAGCGATTGTCGAAATGGAGGAGAGCGAATTAGTTCGTGAGACCTTGGGTGAACATGTATTCGAATACTTCCTCCGCAATAAGCGGGCCGAGTGGGAGGAATATCGCCGCCAGGTAACCGCCTATGAACTAGATCGTTATTTGCCAGTCCTATAAAGCCCGGCTAACCTTCGACTCATGTTCCGCAGCGAAATCACTTTACTCGCACTGCTTCTGGGTGCGCTCCTTCTTCGCTGCCGCGGCGAGGCCAACTAGTCCGGTCTCCTCGCTGCGGGGTTAGTCGCCACCGGCCACAATCCAAACTAGCGAAGGAGAAAATTTAAGTGAGTTTCCCAAGTCAAACCCCATCATCGATGCCGAAGCATCGATATTCGGCATTTGTTCCGATTGAATTAAATGATCGCACCTGGCCAACTAAGAAAATGAGCAAAGCACCAAAGTGGTGCTCGGTTGATTTGCGCGATGGCAATCAAGCGTTAATCGATCCGATGGATGTTCCGAGAAAGCTTGCCATGTTCCATCTCTTGGTAAAAATGGGTTACAAGGAGATTGAAGTTGGCTTCCCGAGTGCCAGCCAGACTGATTTTGATTTTGTGCGAAAGATTATCGATGAGAATTTGATTCCTGATGATGTTGTGATTCAGGTATTAACCCAGGCGCGCGAACAGCTAATTCGTCGAACTTTCGAATCTATCAAGGGCGCAAAACAAGCGATTGTTCACCTGTACAACTCCACTTCGACCTTACAGCGGCGCGTTGTTTTTGGTGTGGATAAGGAAGGTATAAAGCAGATCGCTGTTGAGGGCGCCAAACTCTGTAAAGAATTGGTGGGCACAGTTCCTGGCACAAAAGTATTTTTTGAGTATTCCCCAGAGTCCTATACAGGTACGGAATTGGAGTTTGCCCTAGAAGTTTGCAATGCGGTTAACGATGTCTGGCAACCAACTCCTGAGTGGAAGACGATTATCAATCTTCCTGCCACTGTTGAATTAGCGACTCCAAATGTCTACGCAGATTCAATCGAGTGGATGCATCGCAATTTGAAATATCGCGAGGGCATCGTGTTGAGTCTTCATCCCCACAATGATCGCGGTACCGGTGTAGCGGCTGCCGAATTGGGATATTTGGCTGGCGCTGATCGCATTGAAGGTACGCTCTTTGGAAATGGCGAGCGCACCGGAAATGTTTGCCTAGTTACGTTGGGACTAAATCTATTAACGCATGGAATCGATCCCATGATTGATTTCAGCGATATCGCCGAAATACGTCAGACCGTTGAGTATTGCAATCAATTACGGGTTCCAGAGCGTCATCCATACGGCGGAGATTTAGTATTCACGGCATTTAGTGGTTCGCATCAAGATGCAATCAAGAAAGGTTTTGAGCATCTCGCCAAGGACGCGAGGGCCGCTGGAAGAGAAGTGGATGATTTCACTTGGGCTGTTCCATATCTTCCAATTGATCCAAAAGATATCGGTAGATCTTATGAAGCTGTAATTCGAGTAAATTCACAATCTGGTAAAGGTGGAGTCGCTTACATCATGAAGAGCGAGCACCAACTTGATTTACCTCGAAGATTGCAAATTGAATTTAGCAAAGTTATCCAAGCAAAGACTGATAACGAGGGTGGAGAGGTATTTCCAGATGAGATGTGGCGAATCTTTGTTGACGAATATCTTCCCTCTGAAGATGATCAATGGGGGCGTTATCGCCTTGAAGGTCTAACTCAGAGCTCTTCACCAAACAAGAATGTGGAACTGTCCGTGGAACTTCTTGAGAATAAGAAGGCGGTGACTCTAAAGGGTTCAGGCAATGGTCCAATCTCAGCGTTCTGTCACATCCTTCAATCTCATGGAATAAATGTGCAGGTTGCTGATTACTACGAACATGCGATGAGCGCTGGCGGCGATGCAAATGCCGCTGCCTATTTGGAGTGCACCATAAACGGCGGAACTTATTGGGGCGTCGGTATCGACCCTTCAACCACGACCGCCTCGCTAAAGGCCGTGGTGTCGGCGGTCAATCGCGCGCTTCGACAGTAGTAATCACTACCTTTATCCCGTGGCGCTATATCGGGATGAAGCAGTAGTAATCCGCACCCAGAAATTGGGTGAAGCTGATCGAATCATCACGCTATTTACTCGAGAGCATGGCCGAGTGCGAGCCGTTGCTAAAGGAGTGCGCCGCACCAAATCAAAGTTTGGGGCCCGGTTAGAACCTGGAAGTCTCGTTGATATCCAGCTCTATGTTGGAAAGACCTTCGATGTTGTAACCCAAGTTGAGAGTCTTGAGAACTTCGGCGATTCACTCGCAGCCGACTATCGCAAGTGGACTATCGCTTCTACTATTTTGGAGGCCGCAGAACGCTTCACCTCAAATGAAGGTGAGCCGGCCTTGCAACAATTCCTTCTTCTAGTTGGGGCTCTCAAAGCGCTCGCTTATGAATCGCACGAACCATCACTGGTTCTAGATGCATATCTTCTCCGATCACTCGCTATTGCCGGCTATGCGCCTTCCATGACAATCTGTTCAAATTGCGAAGCGCCTGGGCCACATAAATATTTCTCACTCGTTGGTGGCGGATCTGTTTGTATTGATTGCCGGCCTTCCGCTTCAGCCACTCCTGCTTCAGAGACTCTGCAGTTAATGTCAGATCTCTTAACTGGCAATTGGGAGAGCGCCGATGTAAGCGATCCAAAGCATCGACGTGAGGCCTCTGGTTTGATTGCCGCATATCTACAATGGCATTTAGAGCGAGAACTTCGAAGCCTTCCAATGGTGGAGCGCGCAGCGAAGTGAAACCACCGAAACTTCCAAAGAATCGAATACCTAATCACGTTGCGCTAGTGATGGATGGAAATGGTCGCTGGGCTAAGGCGCGTGGCCTACCTCGAACCAAAGGCCACGAAGCCGGAGAAAAAGCTCTATTTGATGTCGTTGAAGGTGCAATCGAAATCGGAGTCAAAGAGCTTTCGGCCTATGCCTTCTCTACCGAAAACTGGCGGCGTTCACCAGAGGAAGTTAGGTTCTTGATGGGCTTTAACCGCGATGTGATTCGACGGCGCCGCGATCAGATGCATGAGATGGGCGTTCGTGTCCGTTGGGTGGGGCGACCACAAAGGCTTTGGAAATCCGTAATTGAAGAGCTACAGATCGCCGAAGATCTAACCAAGAAAAATAAAGTCCTAACGCTAAACATGTGTGTGAATTACGGAGGCCGGGCCGAGATTGCCGATGCGGCTGTTCAGCTTGCACAAGATGTCGCGCGCAAGAAACTTAAACCAGACCAGATAAATGAGCGGGCTTTTGCCAGATATCTATATGAACCAAAGATGAGCGATGTGGACCTTTTCTTGAGAAGCTCTGGCGAACAACGCACATCTAACTTTTTGATCTGGCAATCAGCCTATGCAGAGATGGTTTTCATGGATGTATTGTGGCCGGACGTAACTCGTGAAACGTTATGGAAGGCGATTGAGATTTATGCCGAACGCGAGCGAAGATTTGGAAAGGCTTAAGAATGGCTAGACAGAAGGCTGGTTTCTGGTTCGACCCATTATGCCCATGGGCATGGATGACCTCTCGTTGGATTCTTGAGGTTGAGAAGGTGCGCGATATTGAAGTTGAATGGAATTTATTTAGTCTTGCTTATCTAAATCGCGACAAAGATGTCTCTGATGAATATAAGTCCAAGCTCGCGAGATCTTGGCATTGCACTCGAGTTATCGCTGCGGCACAAAAGGAGAGAGGAGCATCAATCACTCTGCCCCTCTACACCGCAATATGCTCTCGAATTCATTTAAAAAAGATGGAGGTAGACGAGACTCTATTTGGAGAAGCGCTTGTTGAAGTAGGGCTTTCCCCGGACCTTGCACGCGCTATGAATGATGAGAGTTTTGATGCTGCCATCATTGAGAGCCATGAGCGCGGCATAAAGATGGTTGGAAATGATGTGGGTACCCCAATCATCGCAATTGGCGATGTCGCATTTTTTGGACCTGTAATTTCCCCGGCGCCAAAAGGTGAAGAAGCTGGAAGACTTTGGGATGGCGTTGTTGGAGTCGCGAGCTACCCAGGATTCTTCGAAATTAAGCGCTCGCGAAATGTCGGACCAATTTTCGATTAGGCTTTTACTATGTTGAAGATTGAAGGCGATAGCTTTCGCTATCAATTAAATTGGATTGAAAATATAGGTGCGTTTTGGCGCGACCCCAAGTCCAAGATCTCAAATCTCGTATCAGTTACTGCGCATGAAAATCCATGGACGATTCAAGTGCTAAGAGGTATTCGCGCACCAGGCACCGGTTTCCCATTTGTAATTATGTTGGGAACGATGTGGCATCGAAAAGGTCGAGATTTTTGTGTTGTCTACCGAAGAAAACCCGTACTACTACTAGAGTTTAAAGACGAGAGTTTCAAACGCTGGGTTATTCCCGATAATGAGGCAAATCGATCTGTGCTTCGAGAAGCTAACCCAGGTATAGATCTTCCGGAGTCGGCGCAGTAACAAGAGCGCCACAATCTGCACAGGTTGCGTTGTCTAGCAAGTACATTGAGATTTCATAAGTCTCTAGATCGAACTTGACCGTCAGATTTATCAGGTCAGAAGAACAGTAAGGGCAGATTGGCGTTGGAATGCCTCGAATATCCCCCATATTCAGCAGCTCGGACAGATTCCAAAAACTTCGGCAAGGTGACCGACTTCGCGGTAGCCGTGCTCTTCAGCCATGGCTTTAGCCCACTTTTCAAGCGCTGATCCTTCGATTTCAACGGTAGAGCCGCATGATTTGCAGACCAGGTGGTGGTGATGAGCCTCGCCGCAGAGTCGGTAGATCGCCTCGCCATCTTCCTTTCTCAGTTGATCAACAATCTTGTCGTCAACGAGTGATTGCAGCGCTCGGTACACAGAGGTTAAACCGATGGATTCACCGCTTCGCAGAAGCAGTTGGTGAAGTTGTTGCGCGCTCGCAAAGCCGCCCACGCGCTCCAGAACGCTAATAACTTTTATCTCAGACTTATTCATCTTTACTCATTGTGGTCATGGTCATGATCTTCTTCATGGTCATGATCTTCTTCATGATTGTGATCGGACTCAATGGAGTGTCCAGCGTCACCATGCGAGTGGACATGAACAGCATGGAGTTGGCTTACTAATCCCCACATTACGAGCACGCCAGCAATCGTCGCGA
>JBJOGL010000011.1:0-29101 GCA_046048255.1 Actinomycetota bacterium
ATGTGGCGATTGCCGCGATCAAAGGTTAGGTAATTCCAAGTCCAATCCGCCATCGTGCCGATTTTGTTTCGGCCACCCAATAAGTAGAAGAGGTGGAGCCATAACCAGGCATACCAAGCTGGGATTCCAGCGAGCTTGAGTGGACCAACTTCAACGACTGCCTTGTGGCGTCCGATTGTGGCCATTGAGCCTTTATCGCGATATTTGAAAGGTAGAAGTGGCTTCTTGGCAATCAGGTTTGCGATTTGAGACTTTAAGTGGCGACCTTGTTGCATCGCAACTGGTGCGACCATTGGAAGAAACCTGCCATCCTTACCCTTCGCGCCTGAGATATCACCGATTGCAAAAATATGTGGGTAGTTAGTTACTTGCAGAGTTTCATCAACGGCCAGGCGTCCGTTTTCGATCGGGAGATTTAGCTTCTTCATGACTGGTTCCCCAGTTACGCCGGCCGCCCAGATTGTGACTTCAGATGCCAACTTAGTTTTATCGCCAAGAATAATTTCACGTGGTTTTACTTCCTTAACGGAAGTGTTTACTAATACTTTTACATCTAACTTTTCAAGATCTTTCTTGGTTCGATTTGAAAGTAGCGGGGAGAATGAGGGGAGGATTCTTGGACCTGCTTCAACGAGATTAACTTGGATATTTTTAGCAGCAGAAGCAAAATCAGATTTAAGTGGGCCCTTTTTCAACTCAGCGATTGCACCGGCCATCTCAACTCCGGTTGGACCACCACCGACGACTGTGATGGATAACTTTGTGTCATCCTCAAAGCGACAGAGATCTTCAAAGCGGCGCAAAATTGAAGAGCGGATCTCTAGCGCCTCAGAAACACTCTTCATACCAAGCGCGTTTTCCGATACACCTTTGACTCCAAAATCATTAGTAGCCGAACCAAGCGCTACAACTAGATAATCAAAATCAAGAACTTCGCTTGAATCTAGCTT
Source organism: Actinomycetota bacterium (assembly GCA_046048255.1). Taxonomy (GTDB): domain Bacteria; phylum Actinomycetota; class Actinomycetes; order Nanopelagicales; family Nanopelagicaceae; genus MAG-120802. Next base: position 951 of record JBJOGL010000011.1, read on the forward strand.
TACCGATTTGTTCTTGTGGTCAATTGTTATTGGCGAGCCCATCCGAAACTTAATATTTGTCTTTCGAAGTGCGCCGCGGATTGGGTGAGCGATGTGATCAGCTGCGAGGCCAGCGGTTGAGACTTGGTAGAGAAGTGGCAAGAAAGTCTGGAAGTTATGGCGATCGACGAGGGTGACATCTGCGATGGAATCGAGGGCTTTAGCAGCTGTTAACCCGCCAAAACCGGCGCCTAACACAACTACCTTTGGCCGGGACATGGTGGAAAGTCTAGTGTTTAACCATGTCCCAAGAGCGACGAATCCTTGTTACGGGCGCATCAGGTTATGTCGGCGGCCGACTTGTGCGCGCTCTTCTTAATGAAGGATTAAAAGTTCGGATTTCGGTGCGCGATCAAAAGAAGATTTCCGGTCAAATTTGGGCAAATGAAGTTGAGGTAGCGGTAGGTAATGCGACTAATTTCGATGAGATGAGAAGTGCACTTGATGGCGTGCACACTGCATTTTATTTGTTGCACTCAATCGGAGTAGGAGCTGATTTTGATGCGCTAGAGGCAGAGATGGCGCGCAACTTTGCTAATGCTGCTGAAGCTTCTGGTGTAAAACAAATTGTTTATCTCGGCGGAATTGCAAATGTCGAAAAGCAGAGTAAGCACCTAGCTTCACGAGCGCGAACGGGACAAGAGCTAAGTTCTACTTCAGTGCCTGTTATGGAACTGCGTGCCGGAATTGTGATTGGTTCTGGATCAGCTTCTTTTGAGATGCTCCGACACTTAACGCATCGGCTTCCGATTATGACTACACCTAAGTGGGTCTCAAATCGAACTCATCCAATCGCTATTCGCGATGTGCTCTGGTACTTATCTAATGCAGCGAAATTGAAAGAACCTGTCAGCGGAATCTTTGATATCGGGGGACCGGAGATACTTTCGTACGCTGACATGATGCAGAAATTTGCAAAGTGTTCTGGATTAAGGCGACGTTGGATTATTCGCGTTCCGGTATTAACACCAAAACTTTCTAGCCTCTGGATTGGCTTTGTAACACCGGTTCCAACCCGGTTAGCCCGCCCCTTAATTGGTTCGCTGATTAATGAAACCGTCGCCGATCCCAAGAAGAGCATCGACGCGATAATTCCCAAGCCACCTGAAGGGCTAATTGATGTTACAACCGCAATAAATCTTGCACTTTCACGCACTACAAGCAATCAAGTCGAGACACGTTGGTCAGATGCCACCACGATTACCGCGCCTTGGCAGAAAGCACAGAGCGATCCCGATTGGGCTGGTGAAATAACCCATCGAGATAAGAGAGATGTACTGACCGATGCGCCAATTGATTGTGTCTGGAAGTCAATTGAACAGATTGGCGGTGAAACGGGTTGGTATGGCGCTGACTTCTTATGGTGGGCGAGGGGCGTTCTAGATCGCATCGTTGGCGGAGTTGGACTTCGGCGCGGTCGGCGCGATCCGAAACATCTAAGAATTGGCGATGGCTTAGATTTTTGGAGAGTAGAGGCGATTGAAAAAGAGAAAGTCTTAAGACTTTATGCCGAAATGATTCTTCCCGGCAAAGCCTGGCTTGAGTTTCGAATCGAACCGGAAGATGGAAAAGTACGCATCACTCAAGAAGCAACTTTCTCACCGCGCGGACTTGGCGGTCAGCTCTATTGGTATTTAGTACTTCCGCTTCACGCATTTGTTTTCCCAACTATGCTCCGCAATATCGTCAGAAGCTCTAAGCGAAAGGCGCTCTTCGGAGATGCATGAGTTTGATGAAGAGATTGATGCACTAGCTGCAAAGATCCTTGAATATTCTTTAGTTCGTCTTAAGAAAGATCCACCGCTAGATGGCCCATGGACTTACGAAGAGTTATATGCAGAAGTAGGCGAGACAATCACGGCGGATGGAATTGGTGGCGAAAAAGCGCTCGATCTTTTCAAGCATGTCTTGGCTCAGGCCTGTATCTCAACGGATCATCCGCGGTATCTAGCATTCATCCCCTCGGCTCCAACTGAATCAGCCAACTTATTTGATTTAGTAGTTGGTGCATCTGCGCTCTATGGAGGCTCATGGCTTGAGGGAGCTGGCGCAGTATTTGCAGAAAATCAGGCGCTCAAATGGTTAAGTGATTTAGCAGGTATGCCCGAGAGCGCTGGTGGAGTCTTTGTGCAAGGCGGAACTGTAGGAAATTTATCTGCACTAGTGGCCGCCCGACATGATGCTCGGACTAAGCACCCAGATATAAAAAATTGGGTTATCGCTTGTAGCGAAGAGGCGCACTCCTCAATCAAGAGCGCTGCGAGCGTGATGGATGTAGAAATTCTCAAGATTAAATGCGATTCAAACCATAAGTTGCAGGGCGCCACAGTGGCGAAAGAAATTGATGAATTTCATCGAGCTAATCCTGATAAACGAGTCTTTGCGGTAGTGGCGACTGCTGGAACCACAAACCTAGGAATAATTGATGATTTAGCAGGAATTGGCCGCGCCGCAACGGAACATGGAATTTGGTATCACGTTGATGGAGCATATGGATTAGCTGCACTTGCTTCACCGAGGACGAAGCCACTTTTTAAGGGCGTTGAACTTGCCGATTCATTTATTGTCGATCCTCATAAGTGGTTGTTTGCGCCATTTGATGCCTGTGCGCTCATTTATCGCAATCCCGAAATCGCAAGGGCAGCACATACCCAACATGCTGGCTACCTTGAAACTTTAGAAGATGGCCAATGGAATCCCTCAGATTATGCAATTCATCTAACCAGGCGCGTTAGAGGATTGCCATTTTGGTTTTCGATTGCTGCTCATGGAACTAAGAAATATGCAGAGGCGATGGATAAGACTATGGATGTCGCACGCGAAAGCGCTGAGTTAATCAAAGCCCATCCCAATCTCGAGTTACTGATGGAACCAGAACTTTCAATCGTTGCATTTACTCGCAATGGTTGGGATTTGCCGGATTACAAAAAGTGGAGCGATAAATTATTAAATGATCAGATTGGATTTGTTACGCCATCGACTCATGAAGGAAAACCAATTCTTCGTTTTGCCATAGTGAATCCATGGACCACCATCACCGATATAAAGGTAATTCTCGCTACCCTCTAAATCCCACGTTTTTCTCGGTTCTCTAGTTGAATAACCCCCATGGAAGAGTTGAAACTCGAGCCTTCGGCTGCCCTGAGCGACCTTGAGGTCCGCATCCTGGATTTTGAACGCCAATGGTGGCGCTATGCCGGGGCGAAAGAAAACGGGATTAAGGAACATTTCAATCTCTCCGCTCGTGAGTACTACGAGCTTTTAAATAACCTGATCGACCGCGAGGATGCCCTCGCCGCCTCACCTTTGCTCATCAAGCGCCTCCGCCGTCTGCGCGAAGCCCGCATAGCCGCTCGCTCTACCTGAGTCCTCAGGGTCGCCAACGCGAACCGTCCTCGCTGGCGCTCGGACAACGTTCGCTTATGGCTCCCCGTTCGGCCTTAATTTCCTGCTCGAGTACATGGATTTGAGGGCTGGAATAAGTCGCCCTAGGCTTGGCGTTAGCACTCACCGGGCGAGAGTGATAAGTCGCCTGAACCACCTCTAGTAACAGGGAGTTAAATAGCTATGGCAAAGATGATTGCCTTTAATGAAGAAGCGCGCCGAGGACTTGAGCGCGGAATGAATACGCTGGCCGATGCGGTGAAGGTAACCCTCGGACCACGTGGCCGAAATGTAGTTCTAGAGAAGAAGTGGGGCGCTCCCACAATCACAAACGATGGCGTATCGATCGCGAAAGAGATCGAACTCGATGATCCATGGGAGAAAATCGGGGCCGAGCTTGTAAAGGAAGTAGCGAAGAAGACCGATGATGTCGCTGGCGATGGCACCACAACCGCGACCGTGCTAGCCCAAGCGCTAGTTCGCGAAGGACTTCGTAACGTTGCTGCCGGTTCAAATCCGATGTCGCTAAAGCGCGGTATTGAAAAGGCGGTCGAAGCAATCTCCGCCGAATTGTCATCGATGGCAAAGCCAGTTGAGACAAAGGAACAGATTTCTGCAACCGCCTCGATTTCTGCAGCTGATTCAACTATCGGCGAGATGATCGCAGAAGCGATGGACAAGGTTGGCAAGGAAGGTGTTATCACAGTTGAAGAGAGCAACACATTCGGTCTCGAACTAGAGCTAACCGAAGGTATGCGCTTCGATAAAGGTTATATCTCTCCGTACATGGTCACAGATACCGAGAGAATGGAAGCAGTTCTCGAAGATCCATATATCTTGATTGCGAATTCAAAGATTGCAAATATTAAGGATCTCGTCCCGCTACTTGAAAAAGTAATGCAGGGTGGAAAGCCACTTGCAATCATCGCTGAAGATGTTGAGGGCGAGGCGCTTGCTACTCTCGTTGTAAATAAGATTCGCGGAACCTTCCGATCTGTTGCTGTGAAGGCCCCAGGTTTTGGTGATCGTCGTAAGGCGATGCTCCAAGATATGGCAATTCTTACTGGCGCAACCGTTGTTTCCGAAGAAGTTGGTTTGAAGCTTGAAGCGACAACCCTTGATCTATTGGGCAAGGCCCGCAAGGTCGTTGTTACTAAGGATGAGACCACAATCGTTGAGGGCGCTGGCGATGACGAGATGATTAAGGGTCGCGTCAACCAGATCCGCGCTGAAATTGAGAAGAGCGACTCCGATTATGATCGCGAGAAGCTACAAGAGCGTCTCGCCAAGCTCGCTGGTGGCGTTGCCGTTATCAAGGCCGGCGCTGCTACTGAAGTTGAATTGAAAGAGCGCAAGCATCGCATCGAAGATGCCGTACGCAACGCGAAGGCTGCGGTTGAAGAGGGAATCGTTGCCGGTGGTGGCGTCGCACTACTTCAAGCATCAAAGAAAGCATTCGATAAGTTGAAGCTAAATGGCGATGAAGCAACTGGTGCAAAGATTGTTGAATTTGCCGTTGAGGCACCGTTAAAGCAGATTGCTGTTAATGCTGGACTTGAAGGTGGAGTTGTTGTTGAGAAAGTTCGCCACCTTGAGGCCGGTCATGGGTTAAACGCAGCGAGTGGTGAATATGTGGACATGATCAAGAGCGGAATCATCGATCCTGCCAAGGTGACACGTTCAGCGCTTCAGAATGCAGCCTCGATTGCAGCCTTGTTCCTCACAACCGAGGCGGTAATCGCAGATAAGCCAGAACCTAAGCCAGCGATGCCTGCTGCACCTGGCGGAGATATGGACTTCTAGAAAGAAGGTTAGACTCGGCTTCATGTCCCGCAAGAAGTCGAAGAATTCTAAGAATTCACAAGCAAGTAGCGGCGTCGATAATTTCGGCGCCGCTGAACTTGCTCGCAGTGCGGCTATTGAAGATTCAAAAGATGAAAAATTTGTTGGTTCATTAATCTCAATTGATACCGATGGCGATCACATATCAACCTATCTTTTCGAAGCATTTCTTCCAGGATATGTTGATTGGCGCTGGGCAGTAACAGTCGCAAAAGTTGATGAAGATAGCTCCGCAACTGTCTGTGATGTAGTTCTTCTTCCAGGACCAGATTCACTTCGCGCTCCGGATTGGATTCCATATAGCGCTCGCGTTACAAAAGAAGATGTTTCTGCCGGAACAATTGTTCCCACAGAAATTGATGACGCCCGATTAGTCCCTGCATCTGCGGTGCTTCCAGGCGATGAAGATTTAGATCTCCATGAACTCTTTGAATTAGGTGCTGGCAGATTGCGCGTCTTATCAATTGAGGGTCGCGATCAAGCAGCAAAGCGTTGGATTGACGGTGACCGTGGACCGAATACCGATATCGCACGTTGGGCGCCGAAGAATTGTGGAACTTGTGGCTTCTATCTTCCGATAAGCGGCTCACTCCGCCAAGCCTTCGGCGTCTGCGCAAATGCCATTTCGCCTGAGGATGCGCGGGTGGTCGCTGTAAATCATGGCTGCGGCGCACACTCCGAGGCGATAAACTAGCCCCCTGTCCGCAAAGCGCGGCGCTCATGACACCAAAACGGAATTTGTTTCAAGGAGGCTCCCCTCATGCCAACCGGTCGCGTTAAGTGGTTTAGCCTCGAAAAGGGTTTTGGGTTTATTTCTTCCGATGAAGGTGAAGATGTTTATATCGCATCATCTGCTCTTCCTGATGGCGTCACGACTTTAAAGCCTGGCACAAAGTTGGAGTTTGGCGTTGCCGAAGGACGTAAAGGTCCACAAGCTCTTTCGGTGAGAATTGTTGAAGCGCCACCATCGCTAGCTGCTTCGAAATCAGGCGCTGAAGATCTCGCGGTAATAATTGAGGAATCAATCAAAATGCTTGATCGCGTTGGAAATGGTCTTCGCCATGGTCGCTATCCGAATGAAGCTGAAGCTGCGCGCGTGGCTAAAGTTTTGCGCGGAATCGCACAGGAAATCGAGGGTTAATTTCCTTCGCGCTTAGCGCGCCGTTTAGTGTAGGTAATTCCGATAAACCCAAGGGTGATACCAAGTACACAAGCAAGAATTACTTTAGCCATTGCATTTGCAATGATTGCAATTACAAGCGCAATTGTCCAAAGAACTATTCCAAAGATGATTACTGGAATCGCACTGCGCATAACCTGAATCATACTAGACTCTCGATGTGAGTACGTTGCGATCTTTTCGCCATCGCAACTTCCGAATACTTTTTGCAGCGAACTTTGTTTCAAATATCGGAACTTGGGCCCAAGGCGTTGCCCAAGCTTGGTTGATTCTCGAACTCACAAATAGCGGTTCATATCTTGGAATTGTGACCGCTCTGCAATTTTCCCCCATGCTCTTTTTCAGTATTTCAGGTGGAAAGATTGCGGACAAATTCAATAAGCGAAAAGTCTTAATTCTTACCAACTTAACCGGAGCAACCTCAGCGCTTTCGGTTGGAACTCTCGTACTTCTAGATCAAATTCAGATCTGGCACGTGATGTTCTTTGCTTTCTTGCTCGGCATGGGTAATGCGATAGATGCCCCAACCCGGCAGAGCTTTAATGTTGAAGTTGTTGGAAAAGAAGATTTACCTAACGCTGTGGGTCTGAACTCCACAAACTTTAATATTGGCAGGCTAGTTGGACCAGGTTTATCCGGTGTATTAATTGCGGCTTATGGAACTGGTTTCTCATTTATTCTCAATGGGATTTCTTATCTTGGGGTAATAATCGCTCTTATGAATATAAGAGAGCGCGAGCTCTTTATCGAAGATCACAAGCGGACCTCTACCAAGATTCGCCAGGCCTTTAAATATGTCTCGGCCCGCCCCGACATCATTGCCGTGATGCTAACCGTCTTCTTCGCAACGAGTTTCGGATTAAATTTCAATATTTTCAACACCATGATGGCCACCGCAGTCTTTGATAAGAGCGCTGCCGAATATGGCTTGCTCGGAAGCATCCTGGCTATCGGTTCACTAAGCGGTGCAATCGTTTCCGCACGATTAGAGAAGAAACGCGATCCCAGATTTGTTATGCGTGGCGCAATGCTCTTTAGTCTCGTACTGATTATTTCCTCTTTCGCACCGAATTACCTAACTTATGCGATATTGCTTCCGATAATTGGTTTCATAGCTCTAGTTACCTTTATCGCTGCAAATACGATGGTCCAACTACGAACTGACTCAGCCATTCGTGGTCGAGTAATGGGAATTTACTTAACTGTCTTCTTGGGTGGGACGCCAATCGTCTCACCATTCATTGGTTGGATGACTCAAGAGTTAGGGACACGAACCACAATCACAATCTGCGGTGTGATTTCATTTACGGCGGCTGCGATAACTTACTCAAAATTCAGGGACAAGGGTAATGCGCCTGAAAGTGTTTTGGTGGGCGATGTTCTAGAGGCCGCTTACGAGGACAAGAAGGACTAGCCCAAAGAGAATTACGAGAGTTACTGTTCTTCTAAATTTATAGTTCATCTGCGCTCTCCTTTACCGGGACAAGATAGATAATGAGAAGCGCAAAAGCCATAAAACCCGGCACAATTAAAAAGGCTTTGGTTATTCCAAATTGATCGGCAAGTGCACCAAGCAGCAGAGGCGAACCTGCAATAGCTATACCGGCAGCGAAGCTTGAACGCCCCATAGCTAGATCAGTCTTAGGCCTACCTAGATTCAAAAGCCTAAGAGTCGTTAAAGTGAATTGAATTGAAGTTCCCAGACCTACAAATAGAAGTGCAATAAAGCTCGTGATGGTAATTTCTGAAGTCCAGAAAACTAGGAACCCAACTATCTGTAGCGCAATAAATCCCTTAAGCCGCTGGTCAATTGAAATGTGTGGAAAGAAGTTTGTCCCAAACCATCGCCCTAGAAACATTCCAAGCGGGAATGCAAGGACCAGAGTTGTGGCATGTGCTGGGCTAACGAAGGTACGTTCACGAATCAAAGCAGCTGACCAGAAAATAACGGCAAACTCTGCGGCAATAGATGCGAAAAGTCCTAACCAGGCTATCCAATATTTGGTGGGCAAAGCGCCTTTTTGATGGCCTTCATCATCAGGTTGATGTTCCGGTTTATATTGCTTAGCAAAACAAAAATAAAGAATGGCTGCATATGGAATGCAAGCCAGGAGGCCAAGCCGCCAGGAAAATGCGGTTGTAGCAATCATTCCAATTGTCACCGTCCCAACCAAATTGAAGGCTGAAGTAACAGCATTATTTTGTGAAACTGCGCGCTGTGCTTGTGACTTATAGTGACCCGCCAAATAAGTTACTGTGTTTGCGATTGCTACCGATACGCCCATCCCGATTACAAAAGCAGCCGGAATAGTTTGGGATGGATCTGGGAGTATTACGAATGCGCTGGCTCCAATAAGAAATAGCGCTACACCTAACCAAGCGGATTGATATCGGCCAAATCTATGGACGATTCTGGAGTTAAGTGCTCCGGCCAAGATTGACGAAACACCAAGTGCTGTGCCATGCAAACCTGCTACCGCTCCCGAAACGCCTTGATCAGCTTGAAGTAGGGGCAGAGCTGGACCGAAGCCACCCATAAAGAATCCATAAATACCCGTTTGTAGCGATACCAACCAAAAGACACGGTCACGCTTGTAAATTGTCTGCAATTACTTCTTCATCTCCGCAACAACGTATTCGATGCAAGAAGTTAGGGCCTTAATATCTTCAGGATCAATCGCAGGAAACATTCCGACGCGTAGTTGGTTCTTACCTAGTTTGCGATAAGGCTCTGTATCAACAATGCCATTTGCCCTTAGAGTTTTAGCAATTTCAAGTGCATCGATTCCGTCTTCGAAGTTAATGGTTGCAACCACCTTTGAACGCATCGCAGGATCGGTCACAAAAGGAGTTGTATAGGAGATCTTTTCGGCCCACGAGTACATGATCTCCGCCGACTTAGCGCTTCGACCCGCAGCAAATGACATTCCGCCATTTGAATTCATCCACTCAATCTGGTCAGCCAAAAGCATCAAAGTTGCGACAGCGGGAGTGTTATATGTCTGGTCGAGGCGTGAGTTTTCGATTGCGATTGAGAGATCAAAGAATGCAGGAACCCAACGACCACTCGCTTTAATCTTCTCAACCCGAGCGATTGCTGCGGGGCTCATCAGCGCAATCCAGAGCCCACCATCAGAAGCAAATGATTTCTGTGGAGCGAAGTAATAAGTATCAAATTCCTTAGCCGAAACCGCTAAACCACCAGCCGCGCTGGTTGCATCTACAAGAACAAGGGCGCCGTCGCTTCCGGTAGGGCGTTGAATCTGCATTGCAACGCCAGTTGAAGTTTCATTATGAGTTAACGCATAACTATCAATCCCGGCCTCCACAACTGGAAGCGGGTGAGAACCTGGTTCAGCTTTTATTACCGAAGGCTCATCAAGAAACGGCGCTTCTTTAGCAGCGCTAGCAAACTTCGATGAGAATTCTCCAAAACTTAAGTGTTGTGATTTCTTCTCAATCAAGCAGAAAGTTGCGATATCCCAGAACGCAGTAGAGCCACCATTTCCCAGAACTACTTCATAGCCTTCGGGAAGTTCAAAGAGCGAACTCAATCCGGTACGAACTCGATTGACTACATTCTTAACTGCTTTTTGACGATGGGAAGTTCCCAGAATCGAAGTACCACTAGCAGCAAGGTTTGCGAGCGCTTCGCCTCTAATTTTCGAGGGGCCGCAACCAAATCGACCATCGCGCGGTTTTAATGAATCCGGAATCTTTATATCAGTCATAGAGCGGTAAGCCTATCTAGAAATTATGGGTAGTAACGCTGCATGGACCAACCTGTAGCGCTTCTGTTATAGCGAATTCGGTCATGTAAGCGCGAATACCTTCCTTGCCAGAACTCAATCATGGCGGGCATCACAATGAAGCCACCCCAATGTGAAGGCCTGGGAACTTTTGAACCCTCGGGAAACTTTGCGGCGAATTCAGCCCAACGATTTTCTAACTCTTCCCGAGATGAAAGTGGAGCGGATTGATCACTCGCCCAAGCGCCAATCTGGCTAGACCACGGTCGGGTTGCAAAATACGCATCAGATTCAGTGCTACTTATTCGAGAAGCGTTTCCCAAAATTTTTACCTGCCGCTCCATCGGATACCAAGGAAAGAGCAGAGAAACTTTTGCATTAACTTCAATGGATTTAGATTTCGCGGAGTTGTAGTTTGTGAAGAATGTAAAACCTGCTTCTGTTACATCTTTCAAGAGCACAGTTCTGGTTGTGGGTTGGTCACCTAAGACCGTTGAGAGGACCATGGCATTGGCTTCGACCACCATTGGATTTTTGGCGGCCTCTTTGAGCCAGATTTGAAATTGTTCCACTGGGTTAACATGGATTTCACTCTCAGTTAGTCCAATCTCGCCATAGGAACGGCGCATCTTGGAAATCTCATCGCGGTCCATCGCTGCCATAGGTGTATCTAACGTCACTTGCCGGCTCAGGTCATCTTGGGTTTCGCACTAGGTGCAATTGTGGGCAGAATAAGCGCCATGTCAGATGACTTTAAGCCCGGCCTTGAGGGCGTCATCGCCTTCGAATCTGAAATCGCAGAACCAGATAAAGAGGGAAGTGCGCTTCGCTATCGCGGAGTAGATATTGATGATCTAGTCGGACGAGTTACCTTCGGAAATGTCTGGGGACTTCTCGTTGATGACGAATTCAATCCCGGTCTTCCACCAGCAGAACCCTTCCCAATTCCGGTTCACTCCGGAGATGTTCGGGTTGATGTGCAATCTGCAATTGCGATGCTTACTCCTTCTTGGGGCTTAAAACCACTACTAGATATCTCAGATGAAGAGGCCCGTTCAAATCTCGCTCGCGTTTCAGTCATGGTGCTTTCCTATGTTGCGCAAGCAGCTCGTGGTTCTGCTCCGATGGTTCCGCAAAGTGAAGTTGATAAAGCGCATACCGTTGTTGAGCGAATGATGATTCGTTGGCGTGGCGAACCAGATCCAAAGCATGTGCGCGCAATCGATGCTTATTTTGTCTCGGCTGCTGAGCATGGAATGAATGCATCAACATTTACCGCTCGAGTTATTGCATCAACTGGCGCTGATGTTGCAGCATCAATTTCCGGAGCGATTGGCGCAATGAGTGGACCACTTCATGGTGGCGCTCCATCGCGCGTACTTCACATGATCCAAGCTGTCGAACAGCGCGGTGATGCAAGAGCTTATGTAAAAGAATTACTGGATAAGGGCGAGCGCTTGATGGGATTCGGCCATCGTGTATATCGCGCCCAAGATCCTCGCTCGCGCACACTCCGTCGCACTTGCGAAGAATTAGGTGCGCCTCGATATGAAGTTGCAAAGGCTTTAGAAGAAGCAGCGCTTGCTGAGTTAAGAGAACGACGCCCTGATCGCGTTCTTGAAACAAATGTTGAATTCTGGGCTGCGGTACTTCTTGATTTCGCAGAAGTTCCTCCACACATGTTCACGCCAATGTTTACATCGGCGCGAACCGCAGGTTGGTCTGCGCACATTCTTGAACAGAAGCGCACTGGTCGTTTGATCCGTCCATCTGCTCGTTATGTCGGAAAAGGCCCTCGTAAACCAGAAGCGGTTCATGGCTGGGATTCCACCGTGGGGGCGCTTCACAACTAGTTCAGCGGCTGACTAGTTCAACGCCTGACTAGTTCAACGCCTGTAAAAGCGTCGTGAAAAAATAAGTGCTTTATAACAAAACGATAATTTACCAATTAAGGCTAATTTTGACTTTACTGCCCGTTTTGGGCGTTATGTAATCGCCTCCTCTGTAGCCCCTCGCTACAGGATCCCTGCAGGATAAATAGGAGTACAAATGAAGAACAAATTGTTCAAAGGGTTTGCAGTAGCAGCCGCCCTAGCGCTTAGCGCTGGCGTTGTTACCCCTGCTCAAGCAGCGAATGAAATCGTTGTCTGGGCAGACGAAACTCGTGGACCAAATATCCGTGATGCGCTTGCAACTAAGAGCAGCTGGGTAAGTGGTTATACGGTTACTGTAAAGGCATTCGCAAATTTCGATGCCCTCAAGGAGGCGATCGATAAAGCGACTGCAACAACTGGGCCTGACATTGTTGTTGGTGCTAACGACTGGGTCCCAACGCTTGCAAAGAACGGAAAGCTAGCTCCGCTTACTTTGACGGCTTCCCAGAAGGCTCGGTTTAGCTCCTCGCAGTTCTATGACCTCTCATACAAGAAGAAGTTGTATGGAATTCCGGTTGACGTAAATAACGTTGCGATGATCTACAACACAAAGTTAGTAACAACAGCGCCAAAGACTTTTGGTGACATGGTTGATTATTACAAGGCCAATAAAGCCTCGAAGAATCTTAAGGCTGGTCTATGCGTAGCAGGTGGCGGAATGTCATGGGGCGCTCACTCAGTATTCTCAGCGCTTGGTGCCGATGCCTACTACTTCAATGCAGATGGTCGCATTAACAAGTCAAAGACCTTTAGCCCAACAAACTTTGGTGCAAATGTCCGTAAGTTCCTAATGGATGGCGGAAAGAGCAATGGCTTCTTCCCGGCATCAGATGCTGGTTGCAAAGACAACTATCTGGATGGAACAGTTCCATTTGCAATTATTGGAAACTGGGAATGGAATGACTACAAGGCAAAGGGATTTGAAATGAACCTGATGCCAGTTCCAGGCGTAACCGCAAATAATCCTGGAAAGGCATTTGGATCAGTTTCGGGAGCGCTACTAACTTCCTTCGCCGCAACTCGCGGAGTTGAGGCAGCAGCAAAATCTCTCTTGGTTGACTTCTTCGGTTCAACCGCAGGACAGGTCGCGTATCAAAAGATTGAAAAGCGTCCACCTGCTGAAAAGGGCGCCTCGACAGATGCCTCAGTTACAGACGGACAGAAAGGCTTCGGTGCTTCTGCAGCCGCAGCCAGCATTCCTCAAGTCGGAGCAATTCTTAACGGACCTAGTGGCACCAGCTACTGGGATTCGGCTCCAGCCTTCTGGACCGCAGTTCTTGTCGATGGAAAGAACCCAGTTCGTGAAGCCAAGAAATTGCGCACAATCTGGAGCTCTAACCTAAAGGAAGCAGCCGGCGAGATCTAATCGTCTCTGCTAACTAGTTAGTCAAATAAAGGGAACTAGGACGAGTAATCGTTCTAGTTCCCTTATCAATTAGGGATAGGTTTTATCGGTGCTGGTAACTCTCTTTAGAGGCAGAGTCGCTTTTCTCTTTAAGTCGATCGTTCTCGCGCTAATTACGGCGCTGCTATTGATGCTCACGCAGAGCGCCTTTGCCCAAGGCCAATATGTCATTGCACTTTTTCTTGCTGTCGCGATAATTCTTTTGAATTTCACGTACTTCAGCAAGAAGCGCGTCCCGCTTAAGTTTTTTATCCCGGGCGTAATTCTTCTAGCAGCCTTTGTAATAACACCGATTATCTATACCTTAGTAATGTCTACTTATACCTACAAAACTGGAAACTACATCAGCAAAGAACAGGCTACCGAAAGAATTAAAGCTCTTGCTGTAGAGCCAGACTCTGAAGGAACCGCCTTCGATATTGTAGTTGGCGAATTTCGAGGTGAACCAGCACTCTTAGTTTCAGATATAAATCAAAGTGCATATTTCATTTCAACTGTGAGTGATCGAATTCCCTTTGATGCATCCGCTCTAGGAATTGACGAATATGGTGTAGCAAATTCGGCTCCAGACTTTCTAGCTCTTGATGCAGGGCAAATTTCGGGAAGCGTGGCCGCCAAACTCAGATACAAGTTCGAAGATCCATTCTTCATTGCGGTTGAGAGCCTAAGTGTCGGAGTTGTCTTCCGCCAATCACTTGAGTATCTCGAAGATGTAGATCAATTCCGTAGCCTTATTACCGGCGATATTTATACGGATAATGGCGAAGGAAATTTCGCTAATTTGAACGATAGAAAAGATAAATTAGAACCCGGTTGGCGTGATCCAGCTCTTTTTTCAAATTACATCCGACTTTTTCAGGATGATCGGGTAAGGGATCCACTTTTTTCAGTATTTATCTGGACCGTGGTATTTGCCTCACTAACGGTGCTAACCCAATTCGCATTTGGACTCTTTTTGGCTCTTGCGCTCAACAAGCCAATCAAAGGAAGGCGTATCTATCGCTCTATCTTGGTACTCCCATATGCGATGCCCAGCATCATGTCCATCCTAATCTGGGGCGGAATGTTCAATACTGAGTTTGGTGCAATTAATGAGATTCTCGGAAGACAGATTGCCTGGTTCCAAGATCCAAACTTTGCGCGTTTCGCGGTCATCTTGGTAAACCTCTGGCTGGGATTTCCTTATTTTTATCTAGTTTCAAGTGGCTCTTTGCAGGCCATCCCTAGCGAACTTCTAGAGGCTGCCGCGATTGATGGCGCAAACCCAAGACAGATTTTCCGGAAGATTACCTTGCCACTCTTGTTGCAGATTCTTTCGCCCCTTTTGATTGCTTCGTTTGCCTTTAATTTCAATAACTTTAATTTGATTTACCTATTGACTGGTGGTGGACCTAAGAATCAACTGGATGGTGAGATTGCAGGTGCGACCGATATCCTAATTAGCTATACATACCAGATTGCATTTGGATCAAATCTACAAGATCTTGGCTTAGCAAGCGCAATCTCCGTAATTATCTTCATTATTGTTGCTTCGATATCACTATACGGAGTGCGTAAATCAAAAGTTTTGGAGAGCTTCTCATGACCAAATGGCTTAGGGAGAATCTCTGGCGACATGTGACCGGAGTCGTCATGTGTCTATTTGCGCTATTTCCGCTTTATTTGGTCGTCATAACTTCTTTCAACGAAACAGGCAGCTTGAAGGTAACTTCATTCTTCCCGACCGACATCTCTTGGGCTAATTACAAACTTCTCTTTACCGATGAGCGGATTCCATACCTAACCTGGATGCAGAATTCACTGGTTATTTCAGGGGTAGTGGCAATTACTTCTGTAGTAATTGGCGCCGCTTCAGCCTTTGCTTTTAGCAGATTGAAATTTAAAGGTAAGAAGTTTGGTATCCAGCTGCTTCTATTGATTCAAATGTTTCCAGCTATCTTGGCCCTCTCTGCCCTCTACGTAATCATGGAGCGGGTCTACACATTTGCCCCTGGCCTTGGCCTAGGAACCCAAGCAGGCTTAATTCTCGTTTATCTGGGTGGTGCCATGGGCGTGAATATCTGGCTCTTAAAGGGTTTCGTTGATTCGATTCCTGCTGAGCTAGATGAAGCAGCAAAAATCGATGGTGCGACACCGATGCAGACTTACTGGTTGATCTTCATACCACTGGCCGCACCGGTTCTTGCCGTGGTTGCGCTATTGAGTTTTATCGGAACCTTTAATGAGTTCATTCTCGCTCGACTATTTTTAGTAGATGTGGAGAATCGAACAGTTGCGGTTGGGCTTCAACAGTTCATAGGTGGCCAGTTCTCTGAAAATTGGGGGCCGTTCGCTGCTGGCTCGATAATCGCTTCTATCCCAATCGTAATCATCTTTTTAAGTCTCCAGCGCTACATAGTCAGCGGTTTAACTGCAGGATCTGTTAAGGGATGATCAGAAAGTCTTTCTTTGCAATATTCGTCTCTCTAATTTTATCGATTCCGCAAATTTCTATCGCGCAACTCAAAGTTCCCGACACATATAGAACTGGTCTTGATAAAGAAATTATTTACTTTGTCATGCCAGACCGTTATCGAAATGCGGATAAATCCAACGACCAACAACCAGGCTTCGATCCCACAAATACCGCTTTCTTTCATGGCGGGGACCTAAAGGGCTTAACAGGTAACTGTAAAGATGATGATGGTTTGGCGCGCTTGAAGCGCCTGGGTTTTACTGCAGTTTGGTTGACTCCTTTAGTTGTGCAACAGCCTCCCACTGAAGGTGGCGCGGGATATCACGGGTACTGGGGCGTTGATTTTCTAAATGTAGAACCACGCCTCGGAACGAATCAGGATTTGGTGGCGCTTAGTGATTGTGCAAAGAACCTTGGACTTAAGCTAATTCTGGATGTTGTAACGAACCATACGGGTGACATCATCTGGTACGAGGGTCGCAATCCATATATCCCCGAGAAATTCACGGGCATAAAGAATCCCGCCTGGCTAAATGAAATCTCGAATTACCATAATGCCGGCGATATGAATAACTGCTGGAGCGGTGGTTCATGTTCGAGAGATGGCGATTTTTATGGACTAGATGATCTAGCTACCGAAAAAGAGGCTGTTTATCGAGGTTGGGGCGATGTTTACGGGTCATGGATTGAACGCTTTGGGTTTGTCGGCTTTCGTGTGGATACAGCTCGCCATGTCGATAATGAGTTCTTTAAGAATTGGAGCCCATTAATAAATCAAAGCGCAGAAGAAGCGGGGATTGAAAAGTTCACAATTTTTGGAGAGGTATGGGAACAGAATCCAATTGAGCTTGTTCGCTATGTTAGAGAGAACAAAATAGAGACCGTACTCGATTTCCCATTTCAAAGAGTTGTAGTCGAATATGCAGCATCTAGTTCAAGCGCAAAAGTTCTACAGAATCTCTTCAATTATGATGATTACTACACAAGTCCAAATAGCTCAGCCCAGAGCTTGGTTACCTTCCTAGGCAATCACGATATGGGGCGTGTGGCTTTTTTAATCGAAACTAAGAAAGTTAATCCGCAGGAGCAACTGTTAAAGCGGGTCAAGCTTGCGCATGCTCTACTCTATTTAAGCCGTGGTATCCCAGTTGTTTACTATGGCGACGAGGTAGGCATGACCGGCTCTGGTAACGGTAATGACCAGAGAGCAAGGCAAGATATGTTTCCAACTCAAGTTGAAATGTGGAAGAGCGAAAAGCGAGTGGGAAGCCCCCCAGTCGGCGATGGTGATTCATTTGAAAACAAAGAGCATCCGGTCTCAGATTTTCTTCAGCAGTTAGCTGAGCTACGGAGCAAGCATCCAGCCCTAGCTAATGGCGTAATGCAAATTAGATATGCAAAAGGATCAGTTTTTGCTTTCTCTAAACGTGAAGTGGGTAGCCAAGATGAGTATTTAGTGGTTCTCAACAACAGCGCCAAAAAGCAGCGAGTTTCAATCCAAACCGCCTCAAGCGCAGCCTGGAGCAAGCTTCTGGGTGATGCGAAAGCTTCGAGTAAGGGATCACGGGTAGATGTCGAGCTCAGTGGCCTGGGAATGGCAGTCTTTAAAGCAAATCAGGAAATCAGGAGCACAAAGGTCAAAATTCAAGGGCTTTCAAATAAAGCAGATTTTCTATCGGGACTTCACCAATTAAGTGCCAAAATTGATACAAGAGATATTGCATCAGCCGAATTCTTTATTGCCAAGAAGGGCAGCAAGCAATGGCAGTCGGTAGGAGTGGACCTGAATCAACCTTTTGCTGTCTACTTGAATCCAGAAGATTATTCTGGATCATTCAATTTCAAAGTTGTAGTCACAAATTCGAAGGGAGAGCGGTATGAGTCGAAGCAACAAGCTTTCACAGTTGCCACACCATGATGGCAGCGAAATCTATTTAAGTACCGATTCCCCTGAGCTTGGCCAAAGAGTCGAGTTTAGATTTAGGGCGGGACGAGATTTTGAGATTGAAAAGGCGATTCTTCGGGTGTACCACGATGGCGAGCCAAGATTTTTTGAGATGTCAAAAGAAGTTATTGCAGATGTGCAATGGTGGAGAGTAAAAGTTCCCGTTTTGAATCTGAAAACACCATACAGATTTCTCCTCATAGCAGGTGATCGATATAGGTGGCTTAACGCGAGCGGTGTTCACACAAATGATGTGACAAGTAGTGAAGACTTCCAACTGCTTGCCACCCCCAAGTTTCCTAGATGGATTAGGAGTTCAGTCTTTTATCAAATATTTCCAGATAGATTTGCGACCACCGGAAAATACAGAGACTTGGCGCCGGAAAAGTTTGTGCAGCGTGCCTGGAATGAGTTGCCCAAGGGTCGAGATAAAACAACTGGCGTTGAATATTTCGGCGGTGATTTAGATGGGGTAGAAGCGCACCTCTCACATATAAAGGAACTTGGCGCAAATGGCATTTATTTCACGCCCATTTTCCCAGCCGGATCTACACATCGATATGACGCATTTTCTTTCGACAAAATTGATCCACTGTTGGGTGGCGATAAGGCGCTATTGAGATTGAAGAAGAGCGCTGATAAAACAGGTATTCGGCTTATGGGCGACCTCACCACTAATCACTGCGGGGTGGGTCATTATTGGTTTAAGAAAGCTAAGAGCTCAACTAAATCGAAAGAACGAGAATTCTTTTATTTTGATAAGAAGCTAAAGAATGGCTACGAGGGTTGGTGGGGGTTGGCTTCATTACCTAAATTTAATTACAACTCATCCAAGCTGAGAGATGAGATGTATTCAGGAAAGAAGTCGGTAGTTAAAAAATGGCTCAAGAAACCTTTTGCGCTCGCTGGATGGCGTATCGATGTTGGCAATATGACCGGCCGCTACCGAGGCGAAGATATGAACTTGGAGGTTATTAGAGGCGTGCGCCAAGCGGTCGATGAGGTAAATCCCGATGCTTGGTTGTTAGCTGAGAACGCCGATCATTTCCCATCTGACCTTGATGGATTCGGTTGGCATGGGACGATGAACTACAACGGCTTTATGAGACCGATATGGGGTTGGTTGAAGAAGAATCCCCAAGTTGAAAATGGTTTCTTCGGGTTACCAACCTCTATTCCAAGTTTCACAGGTAAAGAAATGGTTGCAGCCATGAAAGTATTTTCTTCCGCCATTCCGTGGCGAAACTTTGTCTCTTCTATGCTCCTCTTGGATTCGCACGATACCGCTCGCTTTAGAAATGTTGTGGGTGATGACAAACATCGCCACCTAACTGGATTGGGCCTACTACTTACCTATCCGGGAGTCCCATCAATTTTCATGGGAGATGAATTGGGGCTAAAGGGCGCATGGGGCGAAGATGCGCGGCGGACCATTAATTGGGATAGATCCACTTGGGATGAAGAATTCTTCACAGAGGTTAAGAAACTGGTATCGATACGTCGGAAAAGCGATGCGCTGGCCAATGGAGGGTTACGGTGGATTCTTATCGAAGACGATGTTATTGCCTTTGTGCGAGAATCCAGACGCGAAGTAATTTTGATTGTGCTTGCTCGCCAATACGTCAGAGTCGAGTTGGGTATTGAGAGAAGCAACGTAACTGTTTATGGTCCAAATTTGAAGGGCCAGATTTTTGAGGGCTCTGGGGTGGGTATTTACCGCTTAAGTTAGCCAGAAGCGGATTGGTTCATCCAAGTAGCTAGCCCAGGATCTTTCGTTATGGGTGCTTCGATGAAAAACCTTGCTCTTAAAGTTTGTTCCACTCCAACCGTGATCTCTCATAAGCTGATCGGCGCGATTTTGAAATGGCGGGTATGAAGCGTCTAACCCCTTTGTGCCGCGACTCATCCAAACCTTAAAACCTGAATCTTTGGGTAATTTTGGAATCATCCAATCTACGAGTTGATCACCAGCTAGTGGCCAATGTGTCGATAGCGCTAGAGCGGTGCGGAATTTCTCTGGAAATTTGATAGCCGAATAAAGCGTGGCGAGTCCGCCCATCGATGAGCCAATCATCGCTGATTGCTCCGGTACGAATTTGCTTAGAGAGGATCTCTCAATCTGTGGGACTATCTCTTCGAATATTTGATTCAAATAAGCGTTTCCGCGCAGTTCAACTACTCGAATTTCACTTTTGTATGTCGGTTTCATGCCATCTTGAAACGGATCTTCTGGGCAGAGATCTTTAGCTCGACCATTCGGATCAATTTTTGAAGTGCTATGAAATACGCCGATAACTACTGGGGGGTTCACCTTTAATTCCCGCGCAACCCTTAGTGAAGTTTGCGCCAACTTCCACGTATAAATGAAAGTAGCCGTCTTTCGGTCGAAGATGTTCTGGCCATCATGGGCGATTAACACGTGATTACTTCCGCCATCTGGTGCCCAATAATCAACGATTCGACCGGAGAAATTGACCCGCCTGACCCAACCGGGAAGTCCTCGAACTTGGAAGCGCTTTATCTGCTCCATAATGGTTGAATCTTGCCATGAGTAAGCGAGCAATTTTCTGGTTCCGTCGCGATCTAAGACTCGGTGATAATCCTGCGCTATTAGCCGCAATTGATGAAGCCGACGAAGTTGTTCCAGTTTTTATAATGGACGATGAGATCGCAAAACGTGCTGGTTCACATAGACGCGCATATCTCGCCGCTTCGCTGAAAGCGCTTGATGCATCTATGGATGGAGCGCTTCACGTCATTTCGGGTGATCCAGTTGAAGTCTTAACTCGTTTGAAAAAGAAGTATGGCGCGGACTCAATTCATTGTGCATTTCCATTTGCACCGTACGGAAATGCCGTTGATGAAAGGTTAAAGAAAGCGGGAATCGAGCTAACTCAATTAGGAAGCGGTTACGCGGTGGCCCCTGGTCGAGTGCTTAAAGATGACGGGACTCCTTATCGCGTTTACACGCCTTTCTATCGAGCTTGGAGTGCACATGGTTGGCGCAAACCGGTTGCTGCACCAAAGAATCCAAAATGGGTGATGCCAACAAAGTCGGATCACCAATTGCCTGATTGGGATAAGAGCGAGAAAGTTCAAATTCAAGAAGCCGGAGAAGCTGCGGCGTTAAAACGCTATAAAGAATTTATCAAGCGTGCCTCAGATGAGTATGGCGATGCGCGAAATATTCCAGGTATTGAAGGTACAAGCCGGATGAGTCCGCATCTCCGTTGGGGCGAGATACATCCACGAACGATGCTCAATGTTCTCGGCCAACAGAAAGGCCATGAGGTATATCGAAAGGAAATTGCCTGGCGTGAGTTCTATGCCGATGTACTTCACCATAATCCACATACATCTCGCGATTATTACGACGCTAAATTTAAAAAGATGCGCTATGACAAACCGGGTAAGAAGTTTGAAGCCTGGTGCGAAGGGCGAACCGGATTTCCATTTGTTGATGCAGCCATGCGACAACTAGTAAAAGAAGGTTGGATGCATAACCGTACTCGGATGGTTGTGGCCTCATTTCTAGTTAAAGACCTACATATTGAATGGCAGCACGGAGCGAATTTCTTCATGAAGTACTTAATCGATAATGATGTCGCCTCAAATTCACATGGTTGGCAATGGACCGCGGGATGTGGAACTGATGCCTCGCCTTATTACCGGGTCTTTAATCCAATCGAACAGGGTCGTCGCTTTGATCCCGATGGCATATATATCAAGCGATTTATCCCAGAACTAGCGCACCTCAGTGGCGATGATATTCACGAACCTTGGACAGTCATTGATGGGCTCTCAAAAGGTTATCCCGAACCAATCGTCGACCACGCCAAGGAGCGATTAGAGTCCTTGGCGCGGCTCGAGGAGATCAAAGCAGCAAAACCAATAAAGCCAAACTAAACCAAGAAGTTAGTGAACTGCCAAGGATCGGAGCGATCAACTTTTTTATCGTTCCAACCCTCAAATAGATCACGACGATTCTTTAGCGGATCCCAATCAGCTGCCTCAGAATGTATTCCACCCCAATACTTCTCGGCATAACTAAGCACTTCACGCCAAGGAAGTTCATCTGGAACAAGTAGTCCAGCGTTTGGATTCTTCATCGCCCATGCAACTGCGGCATAGACGGCTGAGGAAACCTGAACAGTTGTAGCAGATTGTCCAGGGATTAATTTCCGTGAATCTTCAATATTGAGAAGGGAACCGGTCCACCAAGACTTATAGGGATGTCCCATAAGTAGAACACCAAGGCGGTCATCGCCGGTGGTTATCTCATCATTCATGATCCGTTGGTTTTTGTGCAGCTCCCAATTGAGCATCTCTAACTCTTTGAGAGAAACGATTGCTTCGTTTGAAGGACAGTATGCGTAGTGAACCGTAGGTCGATAGATGGCGTTTCCGTTATCCCACAACGTTAAATGATCTGAGATCGTGAAAGCTTCACCATGGCGAATAACCATTCCTTGAATCTCAAAGTTTGGCACCCAAGAACGGACCCAAGTTGTGGCGCCGGGTTGGGCAATAGCAATTTGATTCTTAGGACCAGATGGATGCTCATAGGCATTTACCGGAAGAGTTTTTTCGTGTGTTCCCCAGCCGAGTTCAGCTGGAGCAACTCCTTCTTCATAAAGCCCCTCAACTGACCAGGTGTTTACGAATTCACCCCATTGCTTTGGCTTATTGGTTACTTGGGTATCGCGCTCAGAGATATGAATAACCTTCACATTCAATGCCTGGGCAAGGCTCTTGTAATTTTCATTAACTAATGCATCCTCAACATCGCCACTTGCTTTACCCTCTTTTAAGGCCCGTGATGCGATATCAACTAGTGATTTCTTAACTAGATGAGATACGAGGCCGGGATTTGCGCCATGTTCGACAATCGCGGTTGCGCCAGTTTTTGTCCAAGTTGACTTCATGTCACGCATCCGCATGTGGCGGTAGTAGAGAGTGCGTTCCAACGGATTCTTGTTCGATCCACCTTCATATGGATCCCACTCTTCTACTGAGGTATTTAGATATAGGACTCCGTGATCATGGCACCACTGCAAAATTGTGTTGGCATCGATATTCCAGGCAAGATCTAAAAGAAAGTCGCCGGCGCCCAAATATTTAGATAGTTGAGCGTCAAGATTGCCGCGTGTTATTTGATCTTTAACATAAGTAGCGCCTGCATTTAGCGCGCCTTGGACGCGCGAGCGATTGTCGCGCTGATCCATGATAGTTATCTGTTTTGCATCTACTAGATGCTCGAT
Source organism: Actinomycetota bacterium (assembly GCA_046048255.1). Taxonomy (GTDB): domain Bacteria; phylum Actinomycetota; class Actinomycetes; order Nanopelagicales; family Nanopelagicaceae; genus MAG-120802. The sequence continues at coordinate 24,145 of JBJOGL010000011.1, forward strand.
TAGAAGAGGTATGACTGATTGGGAGACTGAACCGGCTCCGAGAATTAATACTTTATTTGTGAAGCGTGCTGACAATTAGGACCTCCTAATGGAGATGTGAGAATCTCACCCCGTTCGATGTGGACGTTTGGACGGACGAACTGTAGGTCCAAATTGCTGTCAGACATAATTCATTCGGCACGAGCGATTCCAACTTTTTCTCGTTTCGCTCGGTACATCGCCTCATCTGCCCGGCGAAGTAGGTTCTGGCTATCGCTCGGGCGCTCGCTAAAGGCTTCGCCGATTGATATTCCAAGTTTGATTTCATGATTAGCCACTTTAAAAGGAAATTCCATGGTCGCCTTCAGAGCGACCGCGATCTCAATCCCTTCATAACCTGGCACGAGCGCACCGAATTCATCGCCACCTAATCTCGCAAGAAGCGCGCCGCGCGGCATCACCCGTTGAAGGCGATGTGCGACTTGAGCAAGAAGCTGATCGCCTACTTCATGGCCGAGCTGATCATTAACCGGTTTGAAGCCATCCAGGTCGAGAATTAGGAGCGAACCCGGTGATTTCTGAAACTCCTCAAATTCGGAAATAAACCTCCTTCGATTGGCAAGCCCCGTTAACTCATCAGTGCGGGCGAGAATCTGTTCCGCGCTCATCTGACGCGCATCTGCCATCGCAACCGCCATCCGTAAGAAAGCCAGGGCGATGGTTGCAAATGCTGGTATTAAAACAAAGCGCGGAAAGTAATCTGGTCTCAAGACAGAGATAGCGAGAATTATCGAACTTAAGACTAACGCCAAAGTGACGATGGTGGGATTGAAGGTACGAGGATGCTCTTCTTCATCTGAGGCAAACCAATAACTATGAGCGATTAGTACAAAACCTAGTAGCCAACCTGCATCACTAAGACTTCCGAATACATACAGATCATTTTGGCTTAGCCATAGATAGTAGAAATCGCTAATCGAGAAAGTCGTAACTCCGAGTAGAAAGAGCAGACTTCTAGGGGTCAATCGCTGTAGGAGCACGATTCCAATGACTGTAAGTAGAAGGACCAGATCTCCAACTGGATAAATAATGGTCAAAAAAACTTGGTATTGACTACCGGCAATCTCGGCTGCGGCTGGCTTTAGAAATAGCGTTGATAGAAGAGTGGTTCCGCTTAGGGCAATGACTAAAGTATCAATTAACTCGAGACGCCGGCTTTTTTCCTGATTTCTAAGGGAGCGAACTGCCCCAAAAATTGCTAGGGGATAGAAGAGTGAGTATGCGATCTCAGAAATAATGCTTAATTCGGTCTTGAAGAATGAGTCGATTGAGGATGAGATTGAACCTACGCCCCAAGCGAAAAGTGCAAGTGCGAGCGCTCTCTGGCCAAGATTGTCATCCGGAAGTGGCGTAATGAGAATTGCAATAATTGCTGTGACTAGTACCGAGTTGTATACCAATAACTCGCTCCACCAAGTGGGCTCTGAAAAGAGTCTGAGAATCAAATATGAAAGCAGAAGTGTTGTGGCGAGCCATCGCGATACCGAGTAGATTCGCATCATTGAAGGGTAATGAAAGGCAAACCATGGAAAACGAGAATTCGCTATCTAGACGTTCACTACTTTGCGGACTCGCAGTCCTCACGCTCGGATTAGTACCTGATAAAGCTATTGCAGCAACGGGCGTTAAGGTGCTACCAAATGGCAAGGTAGAGATTCGACTCGCCTCAAATCGCGCGCTTCGCAAAGTTGGCGGCGTCGTCCAATTCAAAGATGGCTCTGGAAGATCACTTGCTTTGGTTCGCACGTCAAATACTGTCAGGGGTTTTCGTGCGATAAATCTTTCATGTACCCATGAGGGAACAACAGTTGGTTTGAGTGGCGACAAATGGGTATGTCCCGAACATCGTGCGGAGTTCGCTGTCGATGGAACGGTACAAGTAGGTCCGGCAAGAAGAAATCTTCAAACCGTTCGAGTTAAAGCCAGCAAAACTAGAGTTATTGTCGGCTAAAGAACTCTATAGACCCTTCTGGCAGGCCTGATTTCTGCCTTTGAGATTTGATTGAATCTCGACCTCCGAAGCAGCGATTGTCTGATTCTGAAGATCTAGGCGCTTCTGTTGGGCAGTTACATCGTCAGCTTTATCTCTTAAGCTCTTGGCCGCACGTGTGAAGCTTGCAATCGCCCTTTCATAGCTAGCAACGGCATTTTTCCATTGGTTTGTCGCATTTGCATAAGCAGCGCCCTTGGCCAAATTTTCATCATAGGACTTCTTTGCAGCGGTTAACTTGATCTGGGTTTCTGCGATCTTGGCGTCAAATTCTTTTGCCTTGATTTCCGCTTCGGGGACCTCTTTAACAAGTTCATCTAACTTTGCGGTAGCAGCGACCAGCCCTGCTTTGAGGTTTTCCAAGCGAGTAACGGAGTCAGAATAGAGAGTATTTGCTTCGATACATCCAACCCATACCCAAACTCGTTTTGATTTTGCATACCGAGGATTCTTAGTACATACATACTTATCGCCCTTGATCTTTAAGGTTGCCCCAGCTTTCTTGCAGCGATCGCCCGGCTTTACTGCGGCGCTTGCAGGAATAGCTGAAGTGGTCGCAGCCAATAGGGCCAGGGCCGCAATAACTGAAGCCCTCTTTCCAAATTTGATCAATGAACTATGCACAATTCCTCCCCAGGTAGTGGCGGGTTGATAAAGAAATCTTATGGTGCAGATAGGGGATTTTCCCTCAACGAATCTCCACAGAATAAGAGGAATATCCTGAGAATGTGATTTATCGCTGACGTTTACGAGCCTTCATCCCGAGTTTTCGCACGAGAGGGCGAGGCAGATATCGCATCAAGAAAGTCAAGATCTTGTATTGCGAACCCGGAATCGAGAGCGCCTTCCCTTTTTGGGAGCTACGCCAAGCGCTTGCTGCGACCGCTTTTGCATCCAGCCATAAGAATTCCGGAAGACCACCCATCTTCATCCGGCCTCTCTGGTGGAATTCAGTGCGCGTGAAACCGGGGCAGAGCGCATGGACTTTCACATTCGAATCAAGTAATTCGGTATGTAGCGATTCACTCATAACGGTCAGGTAGGACTTAGCAGCGCTGTAGCTACCACCGGCAATCCAGCCTGCCACGCTCGACACATTAATTATGGTTCCACTGTCTCGCTCTTTCATGGCGGGCAGTACCGCATGCATAAATCTCAATGGTGCCCGGACTAATACATCAAGCAAGTCATTTTCAGATTGACGCTCACTTACAACAAAACTTTTGTTTATACCAAAGCCAGCGTTGTTAATGAGAACTTCGATGGGTCTGCTTCTATTCTCAAGACGGAGTTCAATTGTCTTAATGCCCTCATTTGTCGCAAGATCGGCTTTAATAATTTCAACAGCTATTCCATATTCGTTGCGGAGCTGATCTGCAAAATTCTCAAGTCGAGTGAGGTCGCGTGCAGTTATGACTAAATCATGACCTAACTCAGCCAAAAATTCGGCAAAGGCTGAGCCAATGCCTGAAGATGCCCCGGTTACTAGAGCGATTGGTCTATCTAGATTTGAAGCCACTACTTCACGATACCGGCTGTGGACTCCTCGCGGATATGCCAGGAAGCCCCGTACTCTTCCATAAGCTTTAAAAACGGCTTTGGATCAAACCATTCGGGACCATTTACACCCAGTGGTTTCCAGACTTTCCGATGGATTAACTCCATAGCTATGACTGGATTTACAGCGGTCTGCCAGACGACAGCTTGATCTCCGTACTCCTTCATAGACCATTCGTTATCAACAACGCTATAGATGTACACCGCTTTTGGCTCACCATTTTTATCGAGTCCACGGATTAGGGCACCTGCACAAGTCTTACCCTTCATTCTTGAACCTAAGGTAGCGGGATCGGGAAGCGAGGCTGCGAGCAAATCTCTTGGCGCAACTGAAACCCCCTGCACATCAACATTCTCTTTTCGATCCATTCCTAACATATTTATCGTTTTTAGAATCTGAATAAATTCGGCACCAAGACCGTACTTAAAATTGACTTTCTTGGCATCAATTTTCTGTGGGATGAGAACAACCTCTTCGTGTTCAACATTCACGCACTCAACAGGACCAATTCCCTCTGGGAAATCAAAAATTTCTGATTCGCTAAATGGCTCGGTAGTAAACCATCCTCGACCATCTTCCCAAACAAGTGGAGGGTTTAAGCACTCTTCGATAGTTGTCCAGATAGAGAAGGAAGGGGCAAAATCAGCGCCTTCAACTCTTAAGTTAGACCCATCAAGAATGGTTATTGAATCTATTCTGCTAAACATTTCATCGTTGGCGTATTTAGCAAAAATATCGCTCATGCCTGGTTCGACTCCCATGCCAACAAGCGCATAAATTTTTCGCTCTTCCCAGTTCCAGTCACGGGCAAATTGCTCATCACCTAGTTTTACGCCTGTTTCGGTGTGCGGATAGAGCGGATGAGGGCGAGAGAGCGACATAGCCATGTCGATGTAGTTAACACCCTCGATTTCGCAGGCCAAAAAGATTGGCATGACAAACCTAGGGTCAACTGCATTAATTAGGACGTCGGGGTCGACGTTTCGAATCAGCTCTCTTAAATCCTCTAATTCAGCAGCATTTACTTGGGCAGCCGAAAATCGAGGGTCTTTGACTCTATCTATAGCTTCTTGTGCGCGTGCCAGGGTGCGATCAGCGATGACCAGCGAAGATATAAACGATCTCCGTGATGCGATATTGATTATCGCTCTACCGACCCCACCAGCACCGATTACCAGGGCTTTCATGGTGAAAATCAACTCCAAACGAGATTTATGGAGAGTTTAACTTAGAGTAATTTTTAACGCAATTTACCGCATGATTACGCTCAATTATTATTAGATAATTCTCAGATAAGTCCTTGTAGCTCAGTGGATAGAGCAACCGCCTCCTAAGCGGTAGGTCGCCGGTTCAACTCCGGCCAAGGACAC
>JBJOGL010000012.1:0-26259 GCA_046048255.1 Actinomycetota bacterium
GCGAGCGCCTTGCAAGGTGTTTCGTATCGAACATCAATGTAATGAAGTCCCCATCGAATTTGAGTCACTGGATTTGTGCGCCAATCAGTTCCAATTACATCCATCTTGGCTGCCGGTAGCGCCTGTGGGATTCCGTGAGCCCCAGTCCGCGGATTTCTTGCCCGGTAATTCCAGTTACTCTCTTTAGTCCAGAGTGTATTTAGACAGGAGAACTGGTAGCGCCCCCAGTCATACTTTTCTTTCGCAATGTTGGCGGCAATCTTCTTAGCGCCCTTAGGGGTGCGCGCCTTTTCGACCTGTTGGACCATTACGGAAACCATCAACATATCCATGGAACGGACCGTTACTCCAGCGCTCATCTCAATCAAAGTTGGAAGCGCTGGGCCGGACTCTTCCGGAGCGTTTGCCTTTAGATTGGCGCTAGCGTTTACCGGAGCGCTCGAAATGGACTCTTCCTCGAGCGGAAGCTGAGCAGATGCACCACTTATGAGGGCAAATTCCAGGGTCGCAAAGAGGGAGATAGCGGCGATCGCCGAAGCCATTAATGGGCGAAGGGCTCTCTTTCGCAAGCGTCTACCTCCTCTTTCGAGGTTCGTCTTTTTGAGGGGAATCGGTTAATACCGGCCGTAAGGGTGACAAAGGGTGAAGGGGCTCGCAAATCTAAACAGGCGCGTGGCGGAAAAAAGTAAAATCTCACAGTAATTGTGGATAGAGAAAACCCAGTTCACCACGGTAAATGTCTGATTTAGACCTTTTGAAGCAATTCTCTCAATTTATGCGAAGAGTTGTACTGGATCCTCAAGTAGCTCGGTTACTAGCGCCGCGATCTGGGAGCGCTCGGATCTGGTCAAGGTGATGTGGGCAAAGAGCGGGTGCCCCTTGAGCGACTCGATCACGGCAACTACACCATCATGGCGCCCCACCCGGAGGTTGTCCCGCTGAGCGACATCATGGGTTAGGACTACTCGAGAGCCTTGGCCGATTCGAGATAGTACCGTCAACAAGACCCCGCGCTCTAGTGATTGGGCCTCATCGACAATTACAAATGCATCATGAAGTGAACGGCCACGAATATGGGTAAGTGGAAGAACTTCAATCAAGCCGCGATCCATAATTTCTTCGATAACTTGGTTAGAGACCAAAGCTCCTAAGGTGTCAAATACAGCCTGTGCCCAAGGCGACATCTTCTCGCCCTCAGTTCCTGGCAGATATCCAAGCTCTTGACCACCGACTGGATAGAGCGGGCGGAAGACAACAACTTTCTTATGAAGGCGGCGCTCCATAACCGCCTCTAAACCTGCGCAGAGAGCTAGCGCCGACTTACCAGTACCGGCCCTTCCGCCCAGGGAGACAATTCCAACTTCATTATCAAGAAGTAGATCTAAAGCAACGCGCTGTTCTGCGGAGCGGCCATGTATTCCAAAAGCGCTTCGATCCCCTCGGACTAAGACCAGAGACTTGTCAGAAGTAACTCTAGCTAGAGCGCTTCCTTTTTCAGAGTGGAGGACGACTCCGGTATGACAGGGAAGATCTTTGGTAAACGCTTCACTTACCTTCTCGCCGGCATAGAGCGCATCAATAACTTTGCTACCAACGCTCTCTTCCACCATTCCGGTCCAACCGCTATTTGGGACCAACTCTGCTCGGTACTCCTCAGCAGTTATTCCAACCGATGATGCCTTAACCCGGAGCGGAAGGTCTTTAGTTACAAGAACAACATCCTTACCTTCGCTGACAAGATTTCGGGCGATGGCGAGAATTCGTGAGTCGTTGGTGCCGTCGCGGAGAAAGCCATGTGGAAGCGAAGAGGTATCGGTGTGATTCAACTCGACAGAGAGGGTTCCGCCGGCAGCATTGATTGTTAGCGGTTGATCAAGGCGGCCATGCGCCACCCTCAAGTCATCGAGTGCACGGAGTGCGGCCCTTGCAAAATAGCCTAATTCGGGATGGTCGCGCTTGGTCTCAAGCTCCCCGATCACAGCAATCGGGATGATTACTTCATGCTCTTCAAAGCGATAGAGGGCGGTGGGGTCGGCGAGCAAGACGCTCGTATCTAAGACATATGTCTTAATAACTTCAGAGCTACGACGGGCCAATTGGCTCCTCTTCCGGCTCAAATATTCTCTTTTTCTCGCACTAACTACCTTGTCAGTGAGGGAAGTTGGCTACTGGAAAAAGGTAAATCCTGAAACGCTAACTTTTTGGCGACACGCTCAAGTTGAGGTTGAGGTTTTTCTAACGACCTAGCCGGCGCTCTCGGATGGCATATGAACGGAGTGCACGGAGAAAATCGACTCTCCGGAAATCAGGCCAATAGGCTTCACAGAAATAGAACTCAGATTGGTGGCTCTGCCAGAGCAAGAATCCACCGAGGCGCTGTTCGCCTGAAGTTCTAATTACCAACTCTGGATCTGGTTGGCCAGCGGTATATAGATACTGGTCGATTTTCTCAGCTGAAAGTGCGCTGGCAATTTCATTAGAGCTTTTTCCAATTGAATCCGCCTCGACTATGTAACGCTTAACTGCATCAATGATCTCAAGCCGTCCGCCATAACCAATCGCCACATTCACAGTTATGCCATCAATGGCGGAAGTCTGGGTTTCAACATCACGGAGCATTTTCTGTAGTGACTCTGGGAGAAGTTCAAATGAACCGACGGGTCGGATCTTCCATCTTCCGGCTGAGCGAAGTCGTCCAACCGCATCCTCAATGATTTCCAAGAGCGATTCGATCTCATCGCTATCACGCTTAAAGTTATCGCTCGAGAGTAGCCAGAGGGTGACAACGCTAATCTCAGTTTCTTCGCACCAATCAAGTAACTCAATAATTTTCTCAGCGCCTGCAATATGTCCGCGCCTTGGTGAGGTATCACCGGTTGCGGATGGGTTCTCTTTCGACCATCTTCTATTTCCATCCAAGATCACGCCAATGTGATGCGGGGTCTTCTTCAAATCAAGGCTCTTCAGAAGCCGTTTTTCATAGAGTGGATAGAGCGCAGATTTGATTAGTGATTTGATTGCCATAAACCTTGACCTAGAACTTGTACTCTCGCGAGACCCTTCGCTCTGCTACAAAAGAGAAGACCGGCAAGGTTCCGGCAAGAATGAAAAGGATCATCCGCCTTATCGTAAATCGCGCCTTAGCTGTGAAATGGATGGCGGTTAGAACGTAAAAGGCATAGATATAGCCATGGACGAATGGAATCCACTTTACTTTCGCCTCTAATTCAGGCGCATCGAGAAGATAAACAACCGGAAGCTCCACAAACCAGAGCAGCAACGACATAATCCCAGCCAGAAAGGCCATTATTCGGAATCTCAGGACCACGCCCTTCACTCTCTAGCCGCCCCTTCTCGTTCTCTAAATCTGCTGTATAGCGGCAAGAAAACTACTACGAGCGCCATCAGCCACCAAATAACAACATAAGCGATGTGTTGCCAGTAGTAACCAGGAATAGTTGGAGCAGCTGGATCGAGAGCAACCCGTGGTAGGTCTATAGCGATGCCATCTCTAATCTCGCTCTGGGCGAGCACAAATCCATCGAAGTAATCCCCCGGATAGTCGCTGACAAGAAGTGATGGATCAACTCGACTCAAAGCGCCAGCGCTTCGATCGACTACATCTTCGTATTGGCGATGGAAAAGCCGGCCGGTAACAAGGATATCGCCCCGGGGAAGATCGCTATCTTGATTACTTCTAACAACCATTATGAATCCGCCGCCATCAACTTCCATTAATCCAACCAACCAAGTTGCGCGCTCGCCATCACGATCGACTTGATTGGGGGCTGAAAACTGAGCTACATAGCTCCCTGAAAATTCAACAATTCGATTAACAGACTCGCCAGCGAGATTTGTACTTGGTTGGGAGACTTTTGAGAGCGAGACAATCGGTTTTTCTTGATACGGCTTTCGCAGCTCCTTTACCTGGGCCGCCCGATCTAGTTGCCAAAAACCTAACGCGATAAATATTGAAAAAGCAATTAGAACAAATAGTGCGGTTAAGAGAGACTTACTTCGACTCATCTTCGATCCGTCGTTGCTCCATTCGCTTCTGACGTTTGTAGAAACTTCTCAGGAGAAAAATCACCGCTAAAGTAAGCGAGATCATGATTATCGATCCGGCGATGCCTTGATCGAGATATCCGCTCTCCATTTCCATGCGAGAATCATCCCATGACAAAGAGTTCTAGCGGGCCGCACCGGTTCAAGGAGATCTTTGACCAGTTTCCAAAAGAGACGCAAGAACTTCTCATTACTCGCTATGGCGAGCGCCCTCAAAAGCACTGGAAGTTTCTCGCTTTTGTCATACTGGCGATTGGATTGCCTTGGTTGATGTGGAGCGCTTGGTACCACTCAAACCCTGAAACTCGAGTGACGTTGGTGAGCTTCAAGCCGAACGATGCGCGTTCCATTGAGATAACTTTCGAGATTGATAGAAGAGATCCCCAGATTTCCCACATCTGCACCTTGATCGCGCGCGACTACGAGAAGAACGTGGTGGGCGAAGTTGATGTCACCGTCCCCTCTGGTAGCTCTAACCCAACCCAGATAACTGAAGTGATTCAGACCAGGCTAATGGCGGTAAATGCCGGCGTACTAGAGTGCCGGCGTATTTGAACGACTTCTAAGTCAGCGCTAGCCTTAAAAAGTCGCGATAATCTCCCCTTATGACCCCCAAGACCTGGCTTACTCAAGAGGCTGCTGATCGTCTTACCAAGGAATTGACAGAGCTCGAAACAAGTGGCCGATCTGAAGTCGTCAAGAAGATTGAAGCAGCCCGCGCTGAGGGAGACTTAAAAGAGAATGGTGGCTATCACGCAGCTCGGGAAGAGCAAGGCAAATTAGAGGCGCGAATTCGCCAACTTAAAGCACTTCTAGAGAGCGCAGAAATCGGAACCCCTACTGGTGAAGCTGGCCAGGTAAGCCCGGGAATGAAAGTCGCTGTTGAAATCATGGGTAAGAAGATGGAATTTCTCCTCGGTTCTCGTGAGATAGCCAGCGGCGAGTTAGATGTTTATAGCGAGCAATCCCCGCTTGGCGCCGCGGTGCTAGGCGCAAAGGTCGGCGAGGAGCGAAGTTATACAGCTCCAAATGGAAAAGCGATTAACGTGAAGGTTCTCGCCGCTGATTTCTTTGCTTAAGTTTGTTAGCTGCTTGAAGCACTAATTACTCGAACCAAATTATTTGGATGCAACATTTACATATTTCCTGATGCTAAGCGGAACAAAGACCGCCATGATCAAGAGCATGTAAATCAAGGACATCTCAAGTGGATTTTGGCTCGGCCAAGAATTTGCTGTAACCCCAAAGATATTTTGAAGTCCAAATAACTCACGGCAAGCTGCAACCATCGTGGAGACGGGGTTCCACTCTGCAAAATATTGAAGTGGTTTCGGCATCCCAGTAGTTGGCGCAAAGGCATTTGATAAGAAGGTAAGTGGAAAGACCGCGATAAAGACGGCAGCGTTTGCCACTCGAGCCGATCTAACCGATAGCCCAATCAAGATTCCAATCCATGCCATAGCGAAACCAAAGAAGAGCAAGAAGATAAAACCGAGTATCACTTTAAATAGCCCAGAATCAGGGCGCCAACCAACTAGGTAGCCAGCTAAGCCCATTACAAATAGCACCACGATGTTAAGTAACCCGTCACCGAGCGCGCGACCAAATACAACGGCGCCCCGAGAAATGGGGAGTGACCGGAACCGATCAATCAGGCCTTTCTGCATATCTTCAGCAAGGCCCACCGCAGTTCCGGCAAGGGTAAATGCAACCGTTTGAACAAATATGCCAGGCATCAACAATTGAACGTAATCAACTCCTGGAATCCCAGTAGAGATCGATCCACCAAATACATAACGGAATAGGAGCACAAACATGACTGGCTGAATTGTCGAAAAGATCAAAACCTCTGGAACCCGTAGCAACTGGAGCCACTGGCGCTTCGTTACTACGAGCGCATCAGAAACAGCATGTGACATTACTTTTTCCTCCTGCGGCCACGGGCCTTTGCGCCACTCTCTTCTTCTGGCTGCTGCTCTTCGGCAACATGTCCAGTTAGCGAAATAAATACATCATCTAGGGATGGGCGCTTTAGCCCGATATCGAGTGGATGAATTCCCAGGTCATCAAGCTGTCGCGCTGCTTCAATCAAGGCCTTTGATCCTGTTGTGACTGGTGCAGAGACTTGGCGCATACCTTCATCAACGCTGACATTGCCGCCAGCGACCTTCGAGACAATTTCTTTAACTTGAGCGAGGTCTTCGGTGGCTGCAACGATCTCTAGTCGCTCGCCCCCAACTTGGCGCTTTAGTTGATCAGAAGTGCCACGGGCAATAACTTTTCCGTGATCAACCACAACGATGTCATCCGCAAGTTGATCGGCTTCCTCTAGATATTGCGTGGTTAGTAGAAGCGTTGTGCCACCGCGGACGAGAGTCTTGATGACTCCCCACATTTCCTGGCGGCCACGCGGATCAAGTCCGGTAGTTGGCTCATCAAGAAAGAGAATCTTTGGCTTAACAATTAGTGATGCAGATAAATCAAGCCTTCTTCGCATGCCTCCTGAGTAAGTCCGGATGGGACGTTTTGCGGCATCGGTGAGACTGAATTGTTCAAGTAACTCTTCGGCACGCTGCTTTGCCGCTTTGGGTGACAAGTGATAAAGACGACCAAACATAATCAAGTTATCCCAACCAGTTAAAGTCTCATCAACTGCTGCGTACTGGCCGGAAAGTCCAATCACTTCACGAACTTTTTCAGGATGTTTGATCACGTCAATGCCGGCAACTGTTGCATGCCCTGAATCTGGAATTAGTAGAGTGGTCAGAACACGCACAGTCGTTGTCTTTCCAGCACCATTTGGACCAAGCACACCAAGAACTGTGCCTTCACTCACATCAAGGGTGAGTCCATCGAGAGCGCGAACCTTGCCGCCGTCGTAGGTCTTTACCAAATCTTCTGCAATGACGCTTTTCACTATAGTCAGAGTAGTAGCCTTACTACTTATCACAAAATCACGTTAGGAAGAAATGACTAAACCCCTCACCCATCGCGAAATCATGATCATTATGAGCAGCCTTATGACTGGCTTGCTCTTGGCGGCTCTCGATCAAACGATTGTTTCGACCGCGCTAAAGATGATTGTCGAGGACTTCAATGGCTTAAATCATTATTCCTGGGTTGTTACCGCCTACCTTCTTACCTCTACTGCATCTACTCCGCTCTACGGAAAGATTTCAGATTTATACGGAAGACGACCTGTTTATCAATTTTCAATTATTATCTTCTTGATTGGTTCATTTCTTGCTGGCGCAGCAGCGTCAATGGAGCAACTAATTATCTTCCGCGCCATTCAAGGACTCGGTGCTGGCGGATTGATGGCGCTCACTTTCGTGATTGTTGGCGACATCGTCTCTCCTCGCGAACGCGGTAAGTACCAAGGTCTATTTGGCGCAGTCTGGGGTCTATCTTCTGTTGCTGGCCCACTACTAGGTGGCTTCTTCTCTGACAGAAGCGAGATTCTTGGAGTTACTGGCTGGCGTTGGATTTTCTACATAAATTTGCCCTTTGGAATTCTCGCCCTAATTGTTACTTCGATGGTCTTACATATTCCAAAGACCAAGCGCGAACATAAAATCGATTATCTCGGTGCTTTACTCGTAGTCGCAGCTGTCGTATTTGTACTAGTGGGTCTCTCTGTTCTTGGACCTGAAAATGGCTGGAGCGATCCGCGCACCGTCGGGGCCCTCTCACTTGGCTCAATCATCGTGGTTCTGTACATGTTTTGGGAGAAGCGCGCAGTTGAACCAATCTTGCCGCTCTCTCTATTTAAGAACCATACCTTTACCCTCACTTCAATAATTGGATTCATAATTGGCGCGGGCATGTTTGGCGCAATCATCATGCTCCCGCTATATCTTCAAATTGTGCAAGGTGCTACTGCTACTGAAGCCGGCCTTAAGTTGATTCCGTTGATGCTCGGCATTCTTACAGTGACGATCACGAGTGGCAGGATCATCACAAAAACAGGTAAGTACAAGATTTTTCCTATCCTGGGAACCATCACGATGAGTCTTGGCATCTTGCTAATGACTCGCCTAGAGGTTGATACTCCTTATTGGCAGCTATCTATTTATGCGGTAATTGTTGGGGCCGGTCTCGGCGCTTCCATGCAGACTATTGTTATTGCGCTGCAAAATGCAGTTGACTTTAAAGACCTTGGAATCGCAACTTCCTCAAATACTTTCTTCCGTTCGCTCGGTGGAGCCTTTGGTACCGCAATATTTGGAACAATCCTCAGTACCCAAATTGGCAGAAATTTAGAGAGCGGGTTTGCGAATCTCGCCGCCCAGAACCCAGATCAATTAGCCGGACTAGACCCTGCGCTCCTCGGCTCACTCGAAAATAACACCGAAGCGATTTCGACTCTCCCAGTCGAAGTTCAGAACACGGTGTTGGATGCATTTATGAATTCGTTCCAAACCGTCTTCTGGGCCGCCTTCCCTGTTCTATTGATTGGATTTTTCTTCGCCCTCTTTCTTAGAGAGAAGTCGTTGCAGGATAGCCAAGAGCATGCCAGTGCGCGCCAAGATGCGGCAGGAGAATCGATCGCTTGAAGTTGAAGTCACCATTTGCGGGGCTTCCCCGCGAAGTATCTGTACTGACCACAATCTCATTCTTAGTGGCTATTGGTTTCGGTCTGATAATTCCTGCCATTCCAATCTTTGCAAAGACTTTCGGCGTAACAAATACGCTCATTGGCTTAATAATCTCGAGCTTTGCAATTATGCGATTTTTATCAGGCTTATTCTCTGGAAAACTCGTTGATCGATTTGGCGAGCGTTTAGTGCTCGGCACCGGTCTTCTAATGGTTTCAGTATTTACACTTCTAGCCGGACTGGCACAAACATACGGTCAATTACTCTTCTTCCGAACTGCTGGCGGTCTGGGATCATCAATGTTCTCTGTCTCAGCTGGCGCACTCTTACTACGGGTTGTCGGTGATGATCAACGTGGCCGGGCGCAATCACTTTACAACGGTGGTTTTATCGCAGGTGGAGTCGCTGGCCCTGCGTTTGGTGGCGCACTACTAGCTATTTCGCCGCGCGCACCTTTCTTTATTTACACCGCGTTACTTATTGTCGCTGGAACAGTCTCTTTAGTCTTTCTACACGAAAAGCGATTAGGGAAGTCTGCTCAAGAGGAAGATAACGGTGGCCCAGCGTTAACAATTCGAGAGGCGTTGAAAATTCGCCCCTATCTCTACTCTTTATTCTTAGCATTTCTGGGTAGTTGGATCTTCTTTGGTATGCGCTCCTCAATTCTTCCGCTCTACGCAATTGATGATTTAGGAGTATCGACCGCAGTCGTCGGACTGAGCTTTACCTTGGCGCTCATTGCTCAAGGGACAGTGATGATTAGAGCCGGAAAATACTCAGATAAGAATGGTCGCCGCCCCGTAATTTTGATTGGTTTTGCTATCACTCTACTTTCACTGATTCTCTTGACCTTATCTACAAATGTAACGTTCTATCTCATATCAATGTTGGTACTTGGATTTGGTGCTGGATTTGCCACATCGGCCGGCGCAATAGTTGGCGATGTCATTAAAGGAAAAAGTGGAAAGGTCTACGCCTTCTGGCAGATGGCTGGTGATGCGGGAATGATGGTTGGTCCGTTAATTCTTGGGGTTGCGGCTGATTTATTCACTTATCGAACAGCTGTCTTGGTCAGTGCAATAGTTTTTTCGCTTGCAATATTGATCGCAATAAAAATCCCCGAGACGAATTCGGCCCGTCTCGGGGACTCTGCTAAACCGCAGTTACGTGAGGATTAATCGTTTCCGCGCAAGATTGCAAGCAAGCGCAAGATCTCAAGATATAGCCAGACGACAGTCATAAGTAGACCAAATCCAGCGCGCCAGGATTCTTCTTGTGGAAGGCCCATCCGAACGCCTTGTTCAGCTTGATCAAAGTCGAGAATCAAGAAGAAGCTGGCGAGAGCAACGCCGACCATGGCAAGCATTGGACCAAAGACGCTTAGTGAGTAAAGGCTTCCACCACCGAAAAGAACGCTAATCAAACTTCCCAAGGCGAGAACCAAGTAACCAAGGGTTGCGCCAATTAGAACTTTAGTAAATTTTGGCGTCACACGGAGTCGTCCGCTCTTGTACAAGAAGAGCATTCCTACAAATGCGGCGACAGTTGCGACTACTGCTTGCTGAACAATTCCGGGATAGAAGAGTTCAAAGGTTCTACTCAATATTCCCATCAATAAACCTTGGAATACCGCGTAGGTCATATAGAGGGCTGGGCGTACTTTCTTACTGAAAGCGCCAATCAGACCCGTTACAAGTCCACCAACTAGTCCAATAAATAAGAAAGATGGCGGAAAATTTAAGTACCAAGCAGCAGCGCCAACAGTGACTGCGATACCCAGAAGGATTCCGGTACGAGCGACAACATCATCCATCGTCATCCGGCCGGTGCGAAGTGAGGATGCAGCAGGAGCGTTAAATGCCTCTTCTAAGTTATCTTCAACTCGAGTTTGTGGCATGGTGTCCATGGCTGCGTATCCGCGCTTACCGTATGCACGGTTTAGAATCGGATTCGAACTATTCATTGCTCTCCTTAAGTTGGTTTTTTATTTCTTATTTAGTTTTGTTCTTTAGAACTGTGGTGCCCCCGGTGGGGGTCGAACCCACACTTGGACGATTTTAAGTCGTCTGCCTCTGCCATTGGGCTACAGGGGCGAACCAGCGTGGGCAAATCTACCGGCCTTACGTACAACCGAATCCAATTGGGATCTAGTCAGCTTTCCCGTGAAAGTATTCTGTTGGCTGGGGTGGTAACTCCCGATGATTAACCTAATATTCCCGTCGCTTCCCTGAAACTTGAAATTGGCTCCATGGCTGAACTTTGGGCGCTTTCTAGGCAATTCCTCACCAATCTCGTCTAGCGCCTTGATGGTGGCCTTCCAAGCAAGTCCGCCCAGCGCCAGAAATGAGCGAACTGTGGGAAAGAGAGCTTGGATCTCTTGATTTAACCAGTTGCTGCATTCACTAATCTCATCAAGCTCTGGTTTATTTCCAGGTGGTGCGCAATGCACCGCACAAGTAATTCGCGTATCAAAGAGCGCTTGACCATCATCTCTAGATTTGCTCGTCTCAATTTTGGCAAGACCATTCTTATGAAGAGAGCGATATAACCAATCCCCCGAACTATCACCTGTAAAAATCCGGCCAGTTCGATTAGCGCCATGTGCCCCAGGAGCCAATCCGACAATTAAAACGCGCGCATCGCTTGGGCCAAAACCAGGAACGGGTCTTCCCCAATACTTATCCGATTGATAAGCCTTACGTTTTACAACTGATATCTCTTCTCGCCATTGTACTAATCGCGGACAGGCGCGACATTTGACCAACTTTTCATCAATTAAAGATAAGTTCTTTCCTTTTCTATTTTTCTGCAATAGACCAGGCCATTCCATCGAGAATATCGCGCTCTGATGCCACAAACTCTTTAGCGCCTGTTGCCTTCATGATTCGATCAAGGACGAGCGCCCCGGCTGCAATTACATCGACTCTTCCCGGATGCATGTAACCAAGTGATGCAATCTCATCACGCGTCATCGCAAGGAATTTCTGTGAGACTTCAGTTGTCTGGGCAGTGCTAATTCGAGATAAGTGAATGGCGTAACGGTCATACTCTTCGAGCTCCAGCGAAGCTGCAGCTACTGTCGTCGCCGTACCCGCCACAGCGATCAGTGTGCGCGCTTCTTTCAGCGGAACTACGTCTGCTGCTTCAGCAATAGCCTTATCAATATCCACAATCGCTTCCTCAATACTTTTCTGTGCCACTGGGGCGGTTGAGAAATGGCGTTCGCTCATTCGCACACAGCCAATATTCACGCTCTTCGCGGCCTTGACTTCACTATTGCCCAAAACAAATTCAGTTGATCCGCCGCCAATATCTATGACCAGAAAGGGCGCATCAGAGGCGTGCATCTCACTTACTGCACCGGCGAAAGAGAGTCGAGCTTCTTCTTCGCCTGAGATAACTTCGGGTTCAACGCCAAGAATTTCGCGTACGCCATCAATAAATAGGTGTCGATTCTGGGCATCTCGGGTTGCACTTGTTGCGCAGAACCGAATTGCAGTCACACCGCGACGAGCTATCTCTTCACTAAATTGTGCAGTTGCCTTAAGAGTCCGTTCAATAGCCGCCGGGTCAAAATTCTTATTCTTATCAACGCCTGCTCCGAGTCTAACAATCTCCATATTGCGGTATAACTCTCTAAAGTTTCCATTGGAGATATCTGCAATCAATAAACGTATTGAATTGGTGCCACAATCTATAGCTGCTACGCGACTCAATTTATTCACCACCGTCGCTCTTCTGGTGGCCTCTACGTTCAAGGCAATTTCCATTTCCCCACCACTCGCCAATCTGGGCGAGCGCCTCATCACCCAAGGGATTTACCCCTGGACCAGCGGCGAGTGAATGCGCTACTAATGAGTGAAGACACTTAACGCGATCGGGCATACCGCCAGCTGAAATCCCCGCAACTTCCGGAACATCAAGACCTAGCGCGCTTCTAGCAGCAATGTAATCATCATGTGCTGCGTGATATTCGCCAGATAATTCGGCATCATCTTGCAACCTCTGATTCATTTCATCCATCAAATTTGAATTCTCTAGCGTAGAAATCTCTGCAGTTAGATTTGGACAGGTCGCATAATAGAAAGTTGGGAAGGGTGTTCCATCACTAAGTCGTGGCGGTGTTTCCACTACCGCAGGGCTGCCGCACGGGCAGCGATAAGCAACTCTGTGAACATCTCTTGCCGGTCGTCCAAGTTGAATCTCTAGCGCGACAAGATCAGATTTATCTGGTTTCTCACTCATGAACTTCTAGGGATTTCCACTACCAACACCGACAGAGGTAATTGAAGAGATGATCCGGGAATACCAAGGAACTCCAAGTGGAAAATCCTCATTAATCGGGGCGGCCGCTTCACTTGAGTCTACGGTTTCATTCTTTGCGCCCAAGATTATGTATTGACGTTCTCCTGGCAAGACAAAATGAAGTCGGGTTCTTGCTTGTGAGCGGACATATTCAGGATCTTTCCAGCGCTCTAATTCTGCACGCGCCTCTAGCAATCGGGCGCGATTTGATGCAACGCTCGCCTCGAGCGCGCTTATCTGAGCGCGCTGTGCAAAATAATGTTGAGTGGGTGGAGCGAGCGTTACTGCAATTGAAAATAGAACGATAAAGAGAATCAATAACCGAGTGGAGATTCCACGACGCTCTGCAAAATCATTGAAGGCGCCTTGAAGGGAGAATCTCCGCTTCATTCTCTGCCCTCCTAATCTCTAGATTCAGGCTTTAAATCTTGGGAATGCTCCGCGGCCCGCATATTTGGCGCGGGCACCTAGTTCCTCTTCAATTCTCAAGAGTTGGTTGTATTTTGCAACTCGCTCACTTCGCGCTGGTGCGCCAGTCTTTATCTGGCCACACTCAGCAGCTACTGCAAGATCTGCGATCGTCGTATCTTCAGTCTCGCCCGATCGATGGCTCATCATCGAGCGATATCCAGCTTTATGGGCCATCGAAACTGCATCTAGCGTCTCAGTCAGAGTTCCGATCTGGTTGACCTTAACTAGAAGAGCGTTCGCGGTCTTTGCCTCGATTCCTCGAGATAGTCTCAGTGGATTTGTTACAAATAGATCATCTCCAACTAGTTGTACCCGCTCACCAAGTACCTTGGTAATTTCGCCCCAGCCGGCCCAATCATCTTCTGCTAGTGGGTCTTCAATCGAAACCAGTGGGTATGAATCGACTAATTCCTTGTAATAGGCGATCATCTCAGAAGCGCTTAGCGATGATCCTTCAAAGTTATATTTTCCATTCTCATAAAATTCAGTCGCAGCTACATCCATGGCAAGGGCAATCTGGCTTCCCATTTTGAAGCCAGCCTTCTCGACCGCTTCAACAATCAGATCTAACGCCGCCCGGTTGCTCTCAAGATTTGGGGCGAAGCCGCCCTCATCGCCAATGCTGGTTGCGAGGCCACGTTTCTTCAATACAGATTTCAGGCTGTGGTAAATCTCGGCTCCCCAGCGAAGCGCCTCTTGAAATGTTCCGGCTCCGATTGGGGCAATCATGAATTCTTGAATGTCAACATTGGTATCTGCATGCGCGCCACCATTGAGAATATTCATCATGGGCACCGGTAATAAGCACGCCGCTTCGCCACCAAGATATGAGTAGAACCTTGCACCTTTTGAATTAGCAGCCGCCTTAGCTACCGCTAGAGATACACCTAAAATTGCGTTCGCGCCTAATTTTGATTTGTTTGCGGTTCCATCCAATGCGAGCATCGCGTCATCCAAAGCGCGTTGATTGAATGGGTCGTGACCAATCAATTTTGGTGCAATTTCACGTTCAATGTTCGCCACTGCATTAGTGACTCCCTTGCCTAGATATCGGGAACCACCATCGCGCAGTTCGACCGCTTCAAAGGCGCCCGTCGATGCACCGCTTGGAACGGCGGCCCTTGCAAAGGCCCCATCGCTTAATGTCACATCAACTTCAACCGTCGGATTTCCACGGGAATCGAGAATTTCTCTAGCTTTGATTGTTTTTATCGTAGTCACGGGCGCGGAGTCTATCGGGAATCTTTCAGGGAATCTCGGTATTTAAGCGCTGCCTTACGAAGTGCAGATTCGGGATCAATATTTTCTGAAACAGACCATGAAATTAGGGATAGGAGGGCATCGCCTAGCGCGCTCTCTTTATCAGTATCTGAATTATCTGGAGCGCTCTTTGGTGGAAGTGGCAGATCATTTTTTTCTGCGCGCAACATTAATTTTGCTGCTAGTGGGAGTGCGGGTTGGCCGATTGGCACGCCTGCATCAAATTCAGTTCTACCTTTTTCAGCGTTCTTTATCTTCTCCCAATTAGCTAGAACTTCATCGCTTGAATTTACTTTCGTATCTCCAAAGACATGTGGGTGACGAGAAATGAGCTTATCTGCAACTGTGCGTGCCACATCATCGAGATTGAAAGGTTGCTTAGGATCTTCTTCAGCTATCCGGGCATGGAAATAAACCTGAAGCAATAAATCTCCAAGTTCTTCCTGCATATCTTTACGATCGCCCGCTTCGACGGCTTCAATAAATTCATATGACTCTTCAAGTTGGTACTTCAAGAGACTCTCATGGGTCTGCTCGGCATCCCATGGGCAACCGCCCGGCGACCTAAGTCGATCCATGACTCCTACGAGGCGGATCAAATTCTCGTAGGACATTTTGGAATTTAATTACTTATCAGTTACCGCATCACCGGCAGGTTCAGCTGGAATGACGGCAAAAGAGTTACTGTCCCAAACTCCGTATCGCGGATTAATTACAATCTTAAGGCTATTAGCTTTTTCAGATACCAAGCCTTCAATTAACTGATTGACAGCTGCATCATCTGAGCCCGCTTCGGATGCTGCAGCACTGATTTTTTGCAGAATTAAATCGCGGCGGAGTACAGCATCTAGGCTTTCGGGAGCGATTGCAGCATTTACCAAAACTGAAGGAAGCATCTCTTCGCCGCCAATGTTCTGATAAATCTCAATTCGATAAGCCTCAAGTTCAGACTTTGAGATCTCGATTTCTACGTCTTTTGCTAATTCATCAATGAGAATATTAGAAATCATAAAAGAGAGTTGATTTCTAGTTAGCGCTTCCCCACTCTCTAGTTGCATTTGAGAGGTATCAACCTCTTTGCGTTCAGCCAGGATTGAATCGACCTGGGACTGGAGCGCTTCTAAAGTGATTTCAACATCACCAATCGTGGCGGCGCTATTCATCTGGGAACAACCAGTTAGGAATAATGCCAACGATGCAATGGCGGCAATGAAGTACTTTCTCACTTAGCTACTCTTTTCTGCTTCTTGCGAGCTTGATTGACTCTTTTTCGATGAATCGGTGACCTCAGCAATTACTTCATTCACCCAATCCAGGAGCGCAGTATCTCCTATTTCGCCATCATCTGAGTAATCCTGCTCCTCCCATGCTGCGACCGCCGGGCGCGCAACCAAGAGGGTATTCGTCACAGATTTCACGATTGAACCTGGATAAATACGAGAGATCCGCAACTCGCGAGATTCACTTAACTTGATCGGGGCAATCTTTAAATATTTACCTTGAATCGCCAGGTCCCGTATTCCAGCGTTCCTAACCTTAATTCGTAATTTTGCAATTTCCATTAATCGCTGCGTCTCAGTAGGGAGATCTCCAAATCGATCTTGAAGTTCCTCTCTAATTAAATCGACCTCACCATATTCTTTGGCATCTGCCAACCGGCGGTACAAATCGAGCCGAAGTCGATCAGATGGAACATACTCGGTCGATAAGTGGGCTGTGACAGGTATTTCTACTTTGCACTCAAATTCCTCAGTTACGCCATCGACAATACCGCGTTTAAATTCGGTCACTGCCTCGCCGACCATTCGCATATATAAATCAAAGCCAACTTCAGCGATATGTCCAGACTGCTCTCCTCCCAAGAGATTCCCCGCTCCTCTAATCTCAAGATCCTTTAGCGCGACCTGCATTCCAGACCCAAGTTCAGAATTACGCGCAATGGTTGTCAGTCTTTCCAGCGCGATTTCCGTAAGTGGTCTATCGCCTGAATAAAGGAAATAGGCGTAGGCCCGCTCTCTACTTCTACCAACTCGACCACGTAATTGATGCAATTGTGAGAGTCCAAATTTGTCGGCCCGATCCACTATTAGAGTATTCGCATTAGCGACATCGATTCCATTTTCAACAATAGTTGTACAGACCAAAACATCGAACTCGCGATTCCAAAATGAAAGAACTACTTGCTCAAGCGCACTCTCATTCATCTGGCCGTGCGCGATTGCAACTCGAGCCTCCGGAACCAAGATGCGTAACCGCGCTGCTACATCTTCAATACTCTCAACTCGATTGTGAATGAAAAATATCTGTCCATCCCGGAGCAGTTCGCGATGAATCGCAGCAGCAACCTGCTTTTCATCGTAAGGGCCAACATAAGTTAGAACCGGATGACGCTCCTCCGGAGGTGTAGCGATTGTGGACATCTCGCGAATCCCCGTAATTGCCATCTCTAGCGTTCTTGGGATCGGGGTAGCGGACATTGCTAGGACATCAACGCTGGTGCGGAGCTTCTTCAGTTTTTCTTTATGCTCCACGCCAAAGCGTTGCTCCTCATCAACGATGATCAGGCCGAGATCGCGGAACTTGATGTCCTCCGAAAGCAATCTATGTGTGCCAATTACTACATCAACAGTTCCATTGGTTAGCCCCGTAAGAGTTTCAGTGATTTCTTTCTGAGTGTTGAATCTTGAGAGAGCGCTTACTTTTAGCGGAAAGCCTGCATATCGCTCTGCAAATGTCGCAAAGTGCTGTTGCACAAGCAGAGTAGTTGGTACGAGTACTGCTACTTGCTTCGCATCTTGAACCGCCTTGAAGGCTGCTCGCACAGCGATTTCAGTCTTTCCGTAACCAACATCACCACAGACAATTCGATCCATGGGATATGGGCGTTCCATATCGGCCTTAACTTCATTGATTGTTACAAGTTGATCGGGCGTCTCCACATATTCGAATGAATCTTCAAGTTCGCGCTGCCAAGTTGTATCAGGCGAGAAGGCGAATCCAGGAAGACTGGTGCGAGCTGCGTAGAGTCGAATTAATTCACCGGCGATCTCTTTTACTGCCTTCTTCGCTCGGCTCTTTGCTCTTATCCAATCACTGCCACCGATTCGATGGAGCGCAGGCGTTTCACCTCCAACATAACGAGTAACTAACTCAAGTGAATCTGTCGGAACAAATATGCGGTCTGCGGGTTGCCCGCGTTTGGATGGTGCATATTCAATAACGACATACTCGCGCTCAACTCCACCAACGCTTCTCTTGATTAATTCTTGATATCTACCCACTCCATGAATTTCATGTACTACATAATCACCGCGTTTAAGTTCTAGTGGATCGATCGCCTTCTTGCGGCGCGATGGCATTTTTCCAGTTGCAGCACGGCGATCCTTAACGCCGGTGATATCAGATTCGGCAAGAAAGATGATCTTGTTGGATTTATCCTCAAAACCGGAGTCGAAGCTGGTGCTAAGTAGGTAAACGGCATCTCGCGTAGGGGTTGTAAATAAATCCTCAACTATTCGTGCCGGAATATCTGCTTCAGAAAGGAGCTGGAGATATCGCTCTGTTAAGCCGTGGCCGCGGAAGCCCAGCGCTACTAAATATCCAAAACTTCGCCATTTTTTGATGTCCGAGATAAGTCGATCAGCATCGCCTCTATAAGGTGGAATCTCTTCATACTGAGTGACGACAGTTTCATCTTCATCGCCAAAGAGGTTGATTAATCGCCATTCAATTCTCCGACTTTTTGCTGATTCCTCAACTTCTTCAATTCTTAAATAGCCTGAACGCTGCAATTCGCTTCGTAGTGGCGCTGAGATACCTGCTGCGCTAGATGCGTTTGACCATGCTGCTTCGAGAAACTCCTCACTGGTATTGATTAAGTCGAGATTTCTATTGCGGATACGTTCACTCTCCAAGAGAACTACATCCGTGTCTTCGGGTAGAAAATCTAAGAACTCACGGACCTCAGGGTGTAATAGGCCTATTAGAGACTCCATTCCATCTTTATAGATTCCCTCTTCGACTTTATTCAAAATCTCGATTAACTCTGGATAATCTCGTCGGGCCCGACTGGCTCGCTCTTTAACTTCATTTGTAATCAAGAGCTCTCGACATGGGTAGATCTCAAGGCTCTCGGTTAAAGGAGCAAAAGTACGTTGGCTTCCGATTTCAAAACTCTTTATCTCATCGATCTCATCGCCAAAAAAGTCGATGCGAATTGGATAGTCAGAGTCTGGAGGAAACAGATCAATGATTCCACCCCTCACCGCAAACTCGCCTCTACGCTCGACTAGATCAACTCTTGTAAATGCCCGCTTAATTAGCTCTTCAATCAATTCTTGAAATATAAATACATCACCTCTGGCTAACCTTAAAACCGGGGTATCTTTAATCGAAGAGATAATTGGTTGAACTAGAGCGCGTATTGGTACCACGATTATCTCGGCACTCTTCAAGTTATAAATGGTTTTGATTCGCTTCGCGACCGTATCGTTATTTGGACTGAGCTTTTCGTGTGGCAAGGTCTCCCATGCTGGAAATTCCAATACTTTCTCGGTCAGGGCCTGAAGTTCACCAATTAATTCACTCGCTCGCTTACTTGAATGTGTAACTACTACGACGCGCTTCGATTTTGCTAATTCAGCTACGAGGATCGGGTGAGCTGTGGGAGGTGCGATTAGATTCTCCGATGAGCCCAGGAGGTTCTTAGTTGTTTCAGATAGCGAGATGATGCCGTTTATCTTCTTCATATACACCTCCTTAATCACTTCGAGTTCTATAGGAATAGCCAAATGGCCCCACTTCCTAAAAGGAGGGGGCTATCTGAAATACCAGCGAAATCTTATCGTGAGATTATTCGCCAATGACCGAGAGCGATAACTCATCACTTCGCAGCGATGTCCGCGAACTCGGCGACCTACTTGGACAATCCTTGGTTCGCCAAGATGGCCAAGCGCTGCTAAATCTCGTCGAATCAGTTCGTAAATCTGTCCGAGAAGGTGGCGGTGAGGAGCTCCTCAAATCAGTATCGACTGGGGACGCAGTTAAATTAGTGCGAGCATTTAATGTTTATTTCAATCTGGCAAATGTTGCAGAGCAGGTACATCGCTCAAGAATTCTGAGTGAAGAGAGAGATGCTAAAGGTTCCTGGATTTCTCGAGCGGTCGATCGCATCATCGCCGCTAGTGACGGTGGCAAGAACTTCACTGAATCAGATCTGCGCAACTGGTTAGCGAAATTTGAAGTTCGCCCAGTCTTCACGGCGCATCCAACTGAAGCGGCGCGAAGATCAGTCTTAAGCAAACTTGGGACTATCGCTGATCTCTTAGATGAACGTGAATCAGAATCCAGAGAACGTAAACTCGCGGAAGCAGTAGACCTACTCTGGCAGACCGATGAACTTCGTCTTGGTAGACCTGAACCTCTTGATGAAGCCATCAATGCGCTCTATTACTTGGATGACCTGCTTCGATACACGATGCCCGACGTGCTTGATGACTTTGCTCGCGAACTCAAGCGATTGAAGGTAGATCTCTCACCCACTGCGACGCCTTTTAATTTCGGATCGTGGATTGGCGGAGATCGCGATGGAAATCCCAATATAACTCCAGAAGTCACTAAGCAAGCAATCGTGCTGCAAATGGGCCATGCAATCCGAGTCTTAATCGCCATGATGGATGAGATTCGACAGGCGTTATCAGTCTCAACCAAGCTTGCCGGAACTTCGCCTGCGCTCCTTGAGTCTGTGGCTAGAGATCTAGAGCGGATTCCCGAGATTGAACCTCGCTTTAGAAGAATAAATGTCGAAGAGCCATATCGGCTAAAGGCAACCGCAATTCGGCATCGTTTGAATTTAACGCGCGAACGCCACTCCAAAGGTGGACCTCATGAACCCGGACGTGATTACTCCAACACCAAAGAGCTGCTGGATGATCTAATGCTTATGCATACCTCACTAATTGCAAATCGTGGTGAGTTAATTGCGCATGGCCTATTAGAGCGAACCATCAGAGCTGTATCTGCCTTCGGTCTATTTCATGCAACGATGGATGTAAGAGAGCATTCTGGCGAACATGAGCGAGTAATCAATCAACTTTTCCCAGATGCCAATTACCCAAATCTATCTCCAGCTGAAAAATCTAAATTCATCACTGAAAAATTAGCTGCGCCTAACCTTGACCAATTCCTCAACTTAAGTGGATTAGATGCAGATTCCGTCAAAACTTTAAATACTTTCAAGGCAATTAAAGAGGCGCAAGAAACCTTTGATCCCAACGTTGTTGAGACTTACATAATCTCTATGACGCGTGGTCCCGAAGATGTGCTGGCAGCCACGCTCCTAGCTCAAATCGCAGAGCTGATTAGCTTGACTGGCGAACCATATTCTCAAATCAATATTGCACCACTACTAGAGACGGTCGCTGAACTTAGATCAGCTGACACGATTTTGGAATCACTGCTTAGCAATCCCAGCTATCGCAAGTGCGTCGAGCTCCGCGGAAATATCCAAGAGGTGATGTTGGGATACTCAGATTCAAATAAGGATGCTGGAATCGCTACGAGCCAATGGGAGATTCATCAAGCCCAAAGAAGATTACGTGATGTCGCTCGAAAACATAACATCCAATTACGTATCTTCCATGGTCGCGGTGGTTCAGTGGGCCGCGGTGGTGGACCAACTTATGACGCCATCATCGCCCTGCCGTGGGGAACCCTTGATGGCCATATCAAGATGACCGAACAGGGCGAAGTTATCTCAGATAAATATTCACTTCCATCGTTAGCGCGCGAGAACGTCGAGTTGACCTTAGCTGCAGCTCTTGAGGCTACAGTTTTAAATCGAAAGGCTCGACAAACTCCAGAAGATCTAAAGAGCTGGAATAGCGCGATGGAGGCTGTCAGCGATAACGCATTTAAGTCTTATCGATCGCTTGTAGAGCATCCAGAGCTACCCACATATTTCTATCAATCAACTCCGGTTGAGCAATTAGGAAATCTTTATCTTGGTTCGAGGCCCTCTCGTCGCCCCGATGCTGGTGCCGACCTCACATCGCTACGCGCGATTCCTTGGGTATTTGGATGGACCCAGTCCCGCCAGATTGTTCCTGGTTGGTATGGCGTTGGTAGCGGTTTGAAAGCGGCGCGTGAGGCAGGTCATGGTGAAACCATGTCGAAGATGCTGAGGGACTGGCATTTCTTCCGCACCTTTATTAGTAATGTCGAGATGACAATTGCAAAGACTGATTTAAAAACTGCCCGAAAGTATGTAGAGAATCTAGTTGACCCAAACCTTCATCACTTCTTAGAGCGAATCGAATCCGAATATCAACTCACGATTACCGAGATACTCTCTTTGACGAAAAAAACCGAGATTCTAGGAGACCAACAGATACTTGCTCGAACTCTTCAGATTCGGGATAACTATCTAGCCCCGCTACATTTGTTGCAGATTTCGCTCCTTAAGAAGGTCAGAGAACAGGGCGATTCGATTGATCCAATAGTTTCCAGAGCGCTGCTACTTACCATCAATGGTGTAGCGACTGGACTACGTAATACAGGCTGAGAAATCTAAATTCAAGAATTAAATCTAGTTTGCGCCTTGTCAAGACCTTCAGAGATTAGAGCTTCGATTGAATCTGCTCCTAGCGCTATCAAAGTCGAGAGGTGTTCTCGCTCTTTTGCGCTAAATGGTTTCAGAACAAAGTCGGCTGGATCTTGAGATCCCATCGGTCTACCGATTCCCATTCGGATCCGAAAGTAATCTGGGCCCAATACTTTTGTGATGCTTTTTAAGCCGTTATGACCATTATCGCCGCCGCCTTGTTTCAACCGAATCGCTTCAAATGGAATATCCAACTCATCGTGGATCACAATTAGGTGATTGCTCTTTACTTTATAGAAATCAACCAAAGACTTGGTGGGACCACCTGATTCGTTCATATAACAGCGGAGCGTGGCGGCAACAATCGATTCGCCAGAGGTTAACTTGTACTCGACCACATTTGCGCGCGATTTATGGCCCGAAAGTTTCTTGCCAGCGCGATTTGCTAACTCAGAAACAACCATGGCACCGATGTTGTGGCGAGTACGCTCATACTCAGGGCCCGGATTTCCGAGTCCAATAACTATCCAACGCTCTTTGCTGCCACCGAAAATTGAAGGAGGCATTGTCAAAAAGTTAGCTGGTGACTATTTGGCTTTTGCTTCGCCCTCAGCAGGAGCTGCTTCACCTTCTGCAGGAGCAGCGTCAGCAGCGCCCTCAACGACCTCAGCGACTGGAGCAATTTCTTCAACTGCGGCGCGAACGGAGACGTGAGCAACAACCATCTTGGCATCACTCTTAAGAGATATGCCAGCCGGTAGTACAACATCTTCGGCAAATTTGGAATCGCCGGCAGCAAGCCCAGTGACATCAAGTTCGAAGAATTGTGGAATCGAGGTGACATCGACTTCAACCTCAATCGTGTTATTTACATGCTCCAAAATACCCTCGGGATCATGCTTACCGACCGTGTGAACTGGGACGTTAACAACAACGCGCTCACCACGTCGGACAATAATTAAATCAATATGCTCAAGATTTCCCTTGAGTGGATTTCGTACGATTGATTTCGGAAGAACTAACTCTTGCTTCTCACCTAGATCAATGTTTAGCAGAACGTTAGAGGTCTTGATAGCGACGCCAACTTCGCGCGCTGGAAGAGAGATATGGGTTGGCTTCTCACCATGTCCGTAGATAACCGCGGGAACCATTCCATCGCGACGGATTCTTCTCGATGCACCTTTTCCGAATTCATTACGGAGGGCGCCTTTGATTGCTACTTCTGCCATGAGTCTTGCCTTTCGTCGATAACGGGGTTTACCCCTCGCCTTAAGTGGGCTGAAGGTTACCGAGCGCCCTAGAAATCGACAAATCCCAACCTAATTTTGACTATTTACGATCTATCTACGACGGAAGCGACGTGCAATTCTCCAACTAAGGAATGAAACTAGAGCTATCGCTAGAAAGTGCCAAATGCCTAGGGGAAACCGGGCGTGATCGGCAAGGGCGGGATCTTGTGCACTCGCGCCAAGGGGTATTTCAATCGTAGCCACGATCCCAGCGTGATCAGATGCGAAACACTTTTCAGTTCCACAATCCCAAATTGAACTTCCATCAGGATAGATATTGCCAATTACCTTTGATGAGTTAATCGCATAAACATTCTTTGCGAACACATAATCGAGTCGATCTGTGAAGCCATATTGATTCCCGAGATTACTAGCAAACTCATTTCGCTTCGGGTCGGGACCATTTAGTAACGCGCTAGCTCCCCACGTGAAATATTTTGGATCCAATGCGTCAGGTGAAGCGTTAACAAACCCTGCATCAATCATCGCTTGGTATGCATTACAACTTGCAGCACCTGATTTTGGACACGATTCGCTAACCACGGGTTGCAACCCGGGATTCGGATCACTCAAGGGCCTCGGGTCTCGTGGGTCTGCATTGAAATCACCCATCACGATCAAAGGCATATTTGCATCGCTCAAATCCTCAATTAGTTGAGCGGCTTGCAGCGCTGAATTGGGAATTTTGTTCTCATCCCAGATCGATTCCAAATGAGTGGAAACGACACGAACTATTGACTCGTTAACCTGAAAATCAACCCAGGTATATCCGCGATAAATAGTCATGATTGTTGGCACGATGGAATATGTGGCGTCGTACTCAGTATTTCCAACTTGCTTGATATTTGACTTCAAATCGCTCCGCACCAAGATTGCATCACCGATTGTGAACCCACATGCTGCGCTATCGCTGTCGAAAAGCGCCGGAAATAAATCTTTATCAACTACCTTGGTCAGGTAAGGAATAGCTGCAATTGAATAGCCTGGATTAAACGCCTCAATCTCCTTAAATTCAGCCAGAACGTAAGAAGTGCCAGTCGCGCGAGTTGCTTCGATGAATTGATTTAGGAAATCAAATACCGCAACCTTTTCGCTCCAGAGATTCTTCTTGCAGTACCAGGTCGTGGCCTCTTGGATTCCAATCAGAGCGGGTTTATCTAGAGCAGCCTCCCCAGCTAACTCTCGCGCTCGCCTTGTAAAGTCGGTCTGCTTAACCTGGTCCCACATGAACTGGGCTGCAGCCGGAAAATTAGGAATTAGATCAAGTGCAACACCGACATCAGCACCAAGATAGAGATTGCGTGACATAACAGTTAATTGATAAGGCTCGTCGCCTTTTGCTTGGTGGAGCGGCGCGAGAAGAGGTAAGAAAATAGCTGCGAGTGAGAGAACTAAAAATCGCTTCACTCTTAAGAATGTCCATCGAAGAGGCTAGTTACCGAGCCGTCTTCGAAGACCTCCTTGATGGCGCGCGCGATTAGCGGTGCGATAGAGAGAACTGTGAGGTTCGGGAATTTCTTATCTTCTGGAATCGGAAGAGTATTTGCTACAACAACTTCACTAACTTTTGAGTTCATTAGGCGTTCAGCCGCAGGTCCAGAGAAGACTGGATGAGTAGCAGCGATGATTACATCCTTCGCGCCAGCGTTATAAAGCGCATCAACTGCCTTGGTGATTGTGCCCGCAGTATCGATCATGTCATCGATGACTACGCAGGTTTGTCCTTCGACCTCACCGACAACTCGACCTGTAATTGCTTCATTGGGAACTCGAGGGTCACGAGTTTTATGAATAAAGGCAATCTGAGTTCCGCCCAAGATATCGCTCCAACGTTCTGCAACTCGCACTCGCCCGGAGTCTGGCGAGACGATAGTCAATCTAGTGCGATCAACCTTGGAACCTACATAGTTAGCTAGTAACGGAAGTGCAAAGAGATGATCGACCGGGCCATCAAAGAATCCTTGAATTTGTGAGGTATGTAGATCAACAGTCATTAGTCGATCAGCGCCTGCGGTCTTAAATAGATCGGCCATCAATCGCGCTGAAATCGGCTCACGGCCGCGGTGCTTCTTGTCTTGGCGCGCATAGCCGTAGAAGGGTGCGATAACAGTGATCCGCTTCGCCGACGCTCGTTTAAGCGCATCGACCATGATGAGTTGTTCCATGATCTGCTTATTTACCGGTTCGGCATGGCTCTGGATTACAAAGGCATCACAACCACGAACACTCTCTTCAAAGCGGATAAAGATTTCACCGTTTGCAAAGTCATAAGCAGAAGTTGGAGTAATGGTTACACCTAACTCACTCGCGACCTCTTCAGCTAGCTCTGGATATCCGCGTCCGGTAAAAATACGGAGTCGCTTCTCGGAGCCGAGTCGGAGTTCATTACTCATTTCGATCCCTCTTTCTTCTCAGCCGCTTCTGCGGATTTCGTACCTTTACGTTTCTTTAAAACCCAGCCAAGAATATTGACCTGTCGAGCTCTTCCGATACCAAGCGCACCGGCAGGGACATCTTCATTAATAACAGAACCAGCGGCGGTATACGCGCCATCTCCGATAGTTACTGGAGCAATAAGCATTGAATCGCTTCCAATCCTGACATGCTCGCCCACCTTGGTCTGGTGTTTTTCAACTCCGTCGTAATTTACAAAAATCGTGGCAGCGCCAAT
>JBJOGL010000013.1:0-24050 GCA_046048255.1 Actinomycetota bacterium
TATTGCTAGTAACGCTGCAGCTAGTAACGTTGCAGCTAATGGCCCCGCCGCGTCGCCCGGAACTCCGCCGGTTCCAAAACGAGATTTGAAAGCAAAGTCTGCTCCACAATCAGCGCCAGTACCAACTGCGCCACAAGTTTCCCTGCCCGCGCAATCCGTTATATCTCCAACAGTTTCAACTCCAGCGCAATCCGTTATATCTCCAACAGTTTCAACTCCAGCGCCATCGGTTTCTACACAGCCAATTTCAACACAACCAATTTCAACACCCGCCCAATCAACCCAACCGGTGCAACCATCACAACCCGCACAACCAGAACAAGTTGTTCAACAAGTAGTCCGACCCGCACAACACCCAACTCCAACGCCGGCACAACCCGTTGCTAAACCAGTTCAAGAAATTACATCACCTTCAGCTGCACGAATTGAACCGCTAAGAGGCGTTGCCAATCGAGTTGTGCAGAGCATGGAGGCATCGCTATCGGTACCGACAGCGACAAGTGTCCGTGCAATTCCTGCAAAATTAGTGATTGACAATAGAACTGTTATCAATAATCACTTAAAGCGAGCGCGTGGTGGCAAAGTTTCATTCACACACATCATCGGCTACGCCATGATCAAGGCGCTACGGGCCATGCCTGAAATGAATGCCTTCTTTAGCGAACAAGATGGAAAACCGGCGATTGGCTATCCCGAACATATAAATCTCGGTATCGCCATTGACCTGGCGAAGGAAGATGGATCTAGACAACTCCTTGTACCCTCAATTAAGGGTTGCGAAGGAATGGATTTTGGCCAGTTCTGGGCCACTTACGAATCACTTGTTAAGAAAGCGCGCAAAGGTACGCTCGCTGTTGAAGATTTCGCTGGAACTACTTGCTCGCTAACAAATCCCGGAACAATCGGAACCGTTCACTCCGTCCCTCGCTTAGTCCAAGGCCAAGGCTTAATTCTCGGCGTTGGCGCTATGGATTACCCAGCTGAGTTCCAAGGGGCAAGTGAAGAAACGATAGCGCGACTAGCAATTTCTAAAGTTGTAACTCTTACCTCTACCTATGATCACCGAGTTATTCAAGGTGCACAATCTGGTGATTTCTTACGGAGAATTCACGAGATTCTCCTCGGCGCTGAGAACTTCTATGAGGAGATTTTTGCTGCGCTTCGCATTCCATACGTCCCAATTCACTGGCATGCCGATATGCAATTTGAAAGCGAGTCACAGGTAAATAAAACCGCTCGCGTACAGAACCTGATTAATTCCTATCGAACTTTCGGTCATTTGATGGCAGATATAGATCCTCTCGAATATCAACAACGGAGCCATCCAGATCTTGATGTAGTTACACATGGTTTAACGCTCTGGGATCTTGATCGCGACTTCGCGACCGGTGGCTTTGGCGGAAGAAGCTCTGCCAAGCTACGTAACGTCCTTGGAATTCTCCGTGACTCTTACTGCCGATCCATCGGTATTGAATATATGTATATCGACTCCCCTGAAGAACGGAAGTGGATTCAAGATCAAGTCGAAGTTGGCTCGCCATTCTTTACGCGCGAGGATCAATTGCGTATCTTGCGAAAACTAAACTCAGCAGAAGCTTTTGAGGCTTTCCTTCACACCAAATTCATCGGGCAGAAACGTTTCTCCCTAGAAGGTGGCGAGTCGGTTATTCCGCTCTTAGACACGATTGCTCGATATGCAGCTAAATCAGGACTTGATGAGATCTGTATCGGTATGCCCCACCGTGGTCGCTTAAATGTTTTAGCTAATGTCGCAGGCAAGTCATACGGACAGATATTCCAAGAGTTTGAAGGGCATTATCAAGAGAACTCAGTTCAAGGTTCCGGCGATGTTAAGTACCACTTAGGAACTTATGGCGACTTTGTAACTGAGGCTGGCGAAAAGACCAAGATCTACCTCGCCGCAAATCCATCACACCTTGAGGCGGTTAACCCAGTTCTAGAAGGAATAGTTCGAGCCAAACAAGATAAGAAGAACATAAAGAGCGCTTTCTCCGTACTTCCGGTTCTAATACATGGAGATGCAGCATTTGCTGGCCAAGGAGTTGTCGCCGAAACACTTGCCATGTCTAAGCTCCGCGGATATCGCACGGGCGGAACAATTCACGTAATCATCAATAACCAAGTCGGCTTTACCACCTCACCTGATGCTGCGCGCTCATCAAGATATGCAACAGATGTTGCCAAGATGATTCAGGCCCCGGTCTTCCATGTGAATGGCGATGATCCTGAGGCCTGCGTCCGAGTTGCTCGGGTTGCCTTTGAATATCGCCAAGCTTTCAATAAGGATGTCGTAATCGACATGGTCTGTTATCGTCGGCGCGGCCACAATGAAGGTGATGAACCAAGCTTCACGCAGCCAAGAATGTATAAATTGATTGATGCAAAGCGGACCACGCGAGTTCTCTATGCGGAGGCGTTGGTTGGGCGTGGCGATATCACCCCTGAAGATGCTGATGCGATTGCCAAGGAGTTCCAGACTCAACTTGAAGGAATCTTCGCCCAAGTTCACGATAAACGTCCCGAAAAACCGAATTTTGGCCGCCATGAAGAAGTTGAACCGAGCAAGTTGAATACTTCAATTACTGAAGATGTCGCGCGAAAGATCACTGCAACTCAGGTTGCTGTCCCTGCGAATTTCCTCGTCCATCCCAAGTTGATGCCGCAACTTCAGCGGCGCATCACAATGCTGGATGATGGAACCATAGACTGGTCAGGTGGCGAGATGCTTGCCTTTGGCTCCCTTTTGATGGAAGGGCACCCAGTTCGCATCGCGGGCCAAGATGTCGGCCGTGGAACTTTCTCTAATCGCCATGCGATTGTCCGCGATTACAACGATGGCAGCGAGTGGATCCCACTCCGCGCCCTAATTTCCGGAGATGCGGATTCTCCATCTGC
The DNA here is from genome assembly GCA_046048255.1 of Actinomycetota bacterium. Taxonomy (GTDB): domain Bacteria; phylum Actinomycetota; class Actinomycetes; order Nanopelagicales; family Nanopelagicaceae; genus MAG-120802. Next base: position 2,917 of record JBJOGL010000013.1, read on the forward strand.
AGAAAATCAATTCTTTGTTGTCGAATCACTCTTATCTGAATACGCAGCAATGGGTTTTGAATACGGCTACTCATTGGAGCGGGATAACGCCCTAGTCCTATGGGAAGCCCAATTCGGCGACTTCGCAAATGGCGCGCAAACCGTCATTGATGAATTCATCTCTTCTTCCCTGCAGAAGTGGGGCGAGCGCTCCTCGGTAGTCCTTTTATTGCCGCACGGATATGAGGGACAGGGCCCAGATCACTCTTCCGGTCGAATTGAGCGATTCTTAACGCTCTGCGCAGAGAACAACATGACGGTAGCCCAACCTTCTTCCGCAGCGTCCTACTTCCACCTTTTAAGGTGGCACACCAAGAATCCAGCGCGAAAGCCACTCATTGTCTTTGAACCAAAATCGATGCTCCGCCTAAAGTCCGCTGCATCAAAGTTAAGTGATTTCACAAGTGGAACATTTAGGCCGCTTATTTCCGATAGCGAAGTATCGAGTGCAACACAGTTAATTCTCTGCAGTGGAAAAATCTATTGGGAGTTGTTGGCAGAGCGTGCTCGCCTGGGTGATTCTGCAACTGCTATCGCGCGAGTTGAACAACTTTATCCACTTCCTACTACTGAGATTTTGGCTGAGATTAATCGCTATCCAAATGCGAAAGTGATCTGGGTCCAAGATGAGCCAGCAAATCAAGGTCCTTGGCCATTTGTATCTGCGACTCTAAATGAGGCAATGAAGGCATCTGTATTAAATCGAGAGATCAAACGAGTTTCGCGCCGCGCTGCGGCAAGCCCTGCGACAGGAAGCGTTCATGTACATGAGGAAGAACAAAAAGCGCTTATCGCGGAGGCTTTCGCTCGTTAATAAAACTAAAGCGCTCTCTACTTGTGTGAATGCTACTTAACTTTTCCTTTTTTAATCGGCCAAATCTTGAGAAGCACTTTTCCATGAATTTCATGAGCTTGTAGATAACCCCAGACTCTTGAGTCGCTCATCAACTCTGTAATCTCCGGGTCGCGATTATCGCCCTCAACCCAATATGCCCCGCTATGTGATTTCTGAATCCGCTTTATGTAGAGGATCCCCGGTTGTTGCTCGCGTTCGATTAGAACTACGGTGCGCAGCGGAATTTCCCTTGGGGCGCCATTGAAGATCTGCACTAATAGGACATCCCCATCGAGATATGTCGGCGCCATTGAGTTTCCCGTGACGCGCGCCCTTTTGAAGGGCCAGATAGCGCTAGGGAGGCGGGATTTGGCCATGGCCGGTAGTCTTTCATAACCAAACAATTTGGATTTTATTGAGAAAGCGAGCTATCAGTAATGCTTAATGTATATGCGCACTGCGACCTTCCATGTGGCGTTTACGATCCTGCTCAAGCAAAGATCGAAGCCCTCTCTGTAAAGGCATGTATGGAGAAATATGCGGCCTCAAATGATCAAGACTTCAAATCTCGCGCCGTCGCCATCAAAGAAGAGCGCTCACATCAAGTTAAAGAGCATCTCTGGGTACTTTGGACCGATTACTTCAAGCCAAATCACTTCGAGGCATACCCACAACTCCACGGGCTCTTTAATGAAGCCACAAAACTTGCTGGCGCTGCCGGCACGAAGGGGACCAATGATGTGGCTGTCGCTGAGAAGTTGATTGCCAAGATCGATGAAATTGCTGAAATCTTCTGGGCTACAAAGAAGTAGATAGAACTAGCAATATCCAGTAAGAACCAGCTTTGGCTATTTTCTAGGAATTACGAGATTTTGAAATCAAGTAATTTAGAACTTAGCTCTCGCTTTGCTGCGACATAATCGTTAAAGCGGCGGTCCGCGCCAGGAACGAGACTCGTTCCACAACAGTCCTTCGCATCATTGATGCAGCGACTAGGCGCGGACCGTCATGTATTTCGCAGGCAAAAGTAAGAACGCTATCTTCGTAAGCTATACAAGTTGCAGCACCCTGTACCTCAGATCCAATTCCCACGGGATGGTGCAGTTCAATATCGATATCTGTAAGAACTGTGGATTCACCATTCTCTAGGAATTCAGCTAACGCCGAATTACATGCGCTCTCCATTAATACGAGGAGGAAACTATTTGAGAGTATCGCCATATCTCCCGAGCCATGTGCAAGCGCAGTATCACCGGGACGGACGCTCATCTGGGAAATCCCGACTGCGCCAATTAGTGAATCGCTTCTCATAGCGGTAAATCTAGAGGTTCCATGGGGCAAACTCCGGTATCTTTCGCATCGATGAGTTCAAAACAGATTGACGCCGCTCCATTTAATTCGGGCAACTTGCGCAGCTGGTACCCAATACTTGCGGCGATCTTCTGTTCGCTCTTATTAATTTCAAATATCGGTGCTACAAAGTTCATCGATTTTGGCCCCATAAAAACTGATGGCGGGGCATTCTTATTCCCCCTCACTTACATTCTGGGCGATGTTTTGACCGAGGTATATGGCTTTAAAGCTGCCCGCCGAATCATCTACACCGGATTTGGAATCGGAATCTTGGCTGGCTTTACCTTCTGGTTGGTGCAAATCTCCCCGGCGGCCGATGGTTGGGAGAATCAAGGCGCATTCGAGTCAATTCTTGGCTTTGTGCCACAGATAGTTGCTGCCAGCGTAATCGCATTTCTTCTCGGTCAACTCTCAAATGCCTGGACATTGACTTGGATCAAAGAGAAGACAGCCGGCAAGAAGTTTGCAAACAAACTTTGGACTCGCTTAATCGGTTCAACAGTTGTTGGTGAATTCGTCGATACCTTGCTATTTACTTTGATTGCATCGCTTGGTCGATTGAACTTTGATGAATTTTTAAATTATTTGGCTACTGGATATCTATATAAAACCCTCTTTGAGGTAATTCTCTTGCCGATCACCTATCGCGTCATTGCAACGGTCAAACGTCATGAGGCTGGAATCCATCAATCTTAAGTTGGGCAATCTTAAGTCGGGCAATCTTGAATCAGACAAACTATAAATCAAGTTAGTGGAAAATCTCGCCTAATCTCATGCGAGGTTTCAATTTCAATCTGAGTTTCGCCATCTATCGTTATCTCAGTTCTGCGGTATTGCGTGATGATCTCAGTCTGGGTGAATCCAGCTAACTGTTGAAGTTGGAGCAGATGAAGTTGATGAGCTACGCGTTCCTGCAATGTAGTAGGGGCAGTTTCGCAACATGATCTCGTCAAGAGCGCTCGGACAACTTCAATCGTACGCCGCTCAAATTCAAGTTGGGTTCGGCAATCAGGGCAATCCTGAAGGTGGAAGGCGATCTCATTAAATACCGCAGAATCTTCAATATCGTTATCGATGAAGGGAACTAGCCACTCTTGGCAGACTTCACAGGAAAAGGCAGTCATCACATACCCCCCTTCACATATCCAAGCTCGCGGGCATATTCGGTCAACTTCTCGCGGAGCTGTTTTCTTCCCCGATGGAGCCTCGACATGACCGTTCCTGCAGGGACTCCAATAATTTCAGCGATCTCTTTGTATGAGAAACCTTCGACATCGGCTAGATATACAGCGATCCGGAACTCCTCAGGTATCTCGTGCAAAGCTCGCTTGATATCGCTATCCGGGAGATTGTCTAGCGCAACTTCTTCAGCGGACTTTCCTTGATCACTTGTATGTGAAGCGGCATCGGCTAATTGCCAATCTTCGATTTCACTATCTGCTTTCTGTGGTCGACGTTGATCTTTCCGGTAAGTATTAATAAAAGTAGTAGTGAGGACTCGGTAGAGCCAGGCCTTTAGATTTGTGCCAGGTTCGAATTGATGAAAAGAGGTGTATGCCTTGGTATAAGTATCTTGAACTAAATCCTGCGCATCATCTGCATTTCGGGTGTAGCGAAGGGCGGCTGCGTAAAGTTGATTCATATATTGAAGCGCGTCGCGTTCAAATCGCTTAGTGCGCTCCGCGGCAGACTCTTTTTCGCGATCTACCCTGACTAATTCGCCACCAAGTTTCGGTTCGCTCGCCTCCAACTCAAGAAGCTGGGCAGCATCATCTACCGGAAGTTCTTCCGGATTCTTGTTAACTGACTTCTTGGAGGCCACAGTTGTATAAGGCTATCGCTAGAAGAGCGTCTCTGGCTCGCCGAGTTCTACCGGCTCTATCAATTCGGCGCCATTATTTTTGATTGAGTTCACAAGTGGGCGGACTGGCCAGAATCTAAGTCCTGCATCTGGAATTTCGATCTCCATCATTGAACGTAGCTCTTCTATCCTGTTGTTATCCGGATTTAACCATTCATTCCAACGATCGCGTGGGAGAAATAGTGGCATCCGATCATGGACTGTTGCTAATTCGCCAACCGCTGGTCTTGTAATTATGGCCGCGCTTTTTCGCAATACCCCCTCTGGCGAAATCCAGGAATCGTAGATTCCTGAGAAAGCCAATAATTTAGAATCAATTCTCGAAATATAAATTGGTTGCTTCGTTTTGTAGCGCCCCAATTCCGTTGCCCACTCGTAATACCCAGAGGCAGGAATCAGACATCTACTCCGTTGAAATGCTCTCTTAAAGGTGGGTTTCTCAGATACTGATTCAAAGCGGGCGTTAATCGCCTGAGATTGCGAGCGCAAGGCCTCGGCTCCGGTTTTGCTCCAGGGCGCAATTAGACCCCAGCTAACAACATCAATCTTTCGCGTTCCATCCGATTTAATTATGTAGATATCTTGGGTTGGCTTGATGTTCCAATCCACTGGAAGCGATCGAGGTTCTTCACCATCAGAGTTATGCGTTGAAAACTCTTCTGCGATATCAGTTAGCATCGTCGATAAGGCAAATCGTCCGCACATGAAGCTAATCTATCTCCGGTTAGACTCATACCATGATAAGTCGGCAGGGCTTGGTGCCCTAAGCGATGGATTGGAACGCCCCTTTCCGTGGCAAGCTAGATTCAAGCGTCGCGCCAATCAAAGCCAAGATAAATATTCCAGGTTCAAAATCTGTCACAAATCGCGCTCTAATTCTGGCAGCACTTGCTGATTCACCCTCAAGATTGATCCGGCCACTTCGCTCCCGTGACACAGATTTGATGGTTGCCGCGCTAAGGGCTCTAGGAATCCAAATAGAAGTTATCCAAAGCCCAGATAGAAATGCTACGGAAAAAGGAAAGTCTGCCGAAGAGATTTGGGAGATTAAGCCAGCGCCACTCTATGGACCAGCTTCAATCGATGTCGGAAATGCCGGAACGGTAATGCGCTTTATGCTCCCCGTCGCTGCACTTGCAAAAGGCCTAATTAATTTTGATGGCGATGCTAGATCCCACGAGCGACCAGTTGGACCTCTAGTTAAAGCCTTGGAAGATCTTGACGTAACTATTGATCATAAAAATAAATACTCGTTCCCACTCCTAATCAATGGCGCTGGTTCAATCAAGGGTGGTGAGGTACAAGTAGATGCAAGTAAATCAAGTCAGTTTCTATCAGCGCTCTTGCTTGCTGGGCCAAGGATGCTCGATGGCTTGATTGTTAGAAATGTGGGCAAGAACCTTCCCTCACTTCCCCATATTGAGATGACTATCGCGATGCTCCGTGATTTTGGCGCAGAAGTTTCACAAGAAGAGGATTCATCTGGCGAATGCGCGCAGATGCTCTGGAAGGTAGCGCCAGGTGCGATGAGCGGTAGAGAACTAGTAATCGAACCAGATTTATCAAATGCGGCACCATTTATGGCTGCGCCAATTATTTGTGGAGGCGAGGTAGTAATAAAAGATTGGCCTAGATCGACCACCCAACCTGGTGATCGACTTCGAGAAATCTTCGCTGCCATGGGTGGAAAAATTGAATTTGTAGAAGATGGACTGAAGGTTTCTGGAACTGGAAAGATTTCTGGGATCGACATTAATCTCGGTGATGAGGGCGAATTAACTCCTACGATTGCTGCGCTAGCTTCGCTCGCAGATTCGCCATCGCATTTGCGCGGAATTGGACATCTGAGACTGCATGAAACTGATCGTCTTGCTGCTTTGGCAAGAGAGATAAATGCCTTGATTGGTCCCACTGGTGGCGAAGTAATTGAGGAAGAGTCGGGATTGATTATCAAACCCACCACAAACGATATCTCTAGCAATAAAGGTGAGCACTTATTCCACACATATGAGGATCATCGATTAGCTACTGCGGGCGCAGTTCTGGGGCTGGCAATTCCCAATATCATCGTCGAGAATATTGAAACTACTCGAAAGACGCTCCCTGATTTTCCCGGACTTTGGAGCTCAATCCTTGAGTAAACGAAGTACTCGTCGTTACGACGAGAGTGATGCGCGAGTAAGAGCGCCACGGACTAAGCCGCGTAGAAGCAAGGATCGTCCCGATTACTCAGATGCTCCAGTCGCATTTGTAACCACAGTTGATCGGGGTCGGATTACCTGCCTTACTAGTGATCATGTCGTAGTTACGGCTATGAAAGCTCGTGAACTTGGAAAGAATTCGGTCGTAGTAGGTGATTTGATCAGACTTGATGGCGATGTCTCCGGCAACTCCGGAACACTCGCTCGAGCAGTCGAAGTCATGCCACGAAAGAATCTTCTCTCTAGAACTGTCGATGATGCAGGAGCATTTGAAAAATCAGTGGCTGCAAATGTTGATCAGCTTGTAATCGTCGTAGCAGCCGCCGATCCAACACCAAGACATGGTTTTGTGGATCGATGTCTAGTGGTTGCATATGATCAAGGAATTGAGCCCATTCTGGTGATAACTAAATCTGATCTCGCCAATCCTTCCGAATTCCTTGTGGCCTACAGTGATCTTGAAATCTCTACCTTTGTGCTCTCGGTTAAGAGAGGCGATGCTAAGGATCTCCAGCCACTTCGGGAGAAGTTATATAGAAAGAAATCCGTTCTAATCGGCCACTCTGGTGTCGGTAAGTCGACTCTCTTCAATGCGCTGCTTAACAATCAAGCGCGCGCAACCGGAGATGTAAATATTGCGACCGGAAAGGGGCGCCATACATCTTCGAGTGCTTATGCTTTAGAGCTACCCGATGGCGGTTGGATCTTTGACACCCCCGGCGTTCGCTCGTTTGGATTAGAACATGTTGACCAATCGCGAGTTGTTGGCGCCTTCGAGGAGCTTGCAGAATTGATTGTAAATTGCCCAAAGAACTGCTCTCATAGTGAAGTGGGCTGTGCTCTCAATAACATTCCAAGCGGAGGCAAAACGGTGAAGCGAGTAGAGGGGCTACGCCGAATACTCGCTTCAAGTTCGCAGCCGATAACCTAAGGCCTGTGCATAGTTACCCTGGAAATTTAACGGGCGATATCGAACTACTTAAACGCCTTGCTGACGAGAGCGACTCGATCTCCTTAGATAGATTCAGTGCTCAGGATCTAGAGATTGAGACCAAGCCTGATGCAACTCCAGTTACGGATGCTGACAAAGCGGTTGAGCGTAAGATTCGAGAGATTCTGGTCATTGAGCGCCCCGAAGATTTAATTGTGGGTGAGGAATATGGAAAACCAGAGTCAATCTCACCAAATTCAAGATATTGGGTAATTGACCCAATTGATGGTACGAAAAACTTTTTGCGGGGCGTACCCATCTGGGCAACCTTGATTGGCTTGGTTCATCGCGATAAAACCGGAACTGATCGGGTAATTGCTGGAATGGTTAGCGCGCCTGCGCTATTTAGAAGATGGTATGCCGCGATTGGTTTCGGCGCGTATACAGAAGTAAATGGTGGAATTGCTACTCAAATTTATGCATCGAAAGTTTCCAAACTCTCTGACGCCTCGCTCTCGTTCTCTGACTTAGCTGGTTGGGGTAATCGCAAAGATAGTTATCTCAACTTCCTAGATAAGGTCTGGCGCGTCCGCGGAATTGGTGATTTTTGGTCACATATGTTGGTTGCCGAAGGTGCAGTTGATATCGCAGCTGAACCTGCGCTCGCCCTCTGGGATATGGTGCCATTGGCGGTGATTGTTGAAGAAGCTGGCGGAGTTTTTAGCGATCTAGACGGCAACTCCGGCCCCTTCGGAAAGAGCGGCATCTCTGCCAATCGAGTTCTACATAAACAATTTTTAGAATCCATAAATTCACAAGGTGCCGACAAATCAATTACAAACAATTCAATTAATGGCGTGAATAAATCATGAGCTCGCTGGAACAGATTGATTTAAATGTTGAGGGAATGACCTGTTCCTCTTGCGTCGCTACAGTCGAACGTTCGCTCAATAAAGTCCCAGGAGCTAAGGCCACAGTAAATCTGGCTACTGAGACGGCGCACATCCTCGTCCCCCAAGGGACTGCGACCAAAACTCTGATTGATGCAGTTAAAGCTGCTGGTTACAGCGCCCGGCTCCGCACGGATGAGAGCGAGAGTTTTTCGAATACAAGACGGATGGGATTGCGGGTATTTTTATCGCTTTTGTTAACTATTCCTGTAATTCTGCTTTCAATGTGGCATTCGCTCCATTTTCAATTAGATGACATTCTCTTAGATCTCTTGGACTCAGCTGGATTGCCGCCACCCCTCTACTCGCCCACTGGATGGCTCGTTATTGCGCTGAGCGCACCAGTCGTTCTATTTCTTGCCTGGCCAATTCACCGCGCAGCTATGCGTAATCTGCTTCATCCCACGATGGATAACTTAATCTCACTTGGTTCGCTGACTGCATTTAGTTGGTCAATTTATGCAAACTCAACTGGTGCAGGCGACATCTACGCAGAAGTAGCAGCCTCGGTTGTTACCTTCATAATCTTTGGAAGATATCTAGAGTCAATTGCGAAACGTCGTGCTGGTTCAGCACTCTCCCAACTTCTTTCTTTAAATCCAAAGGAGGTAAGAATTCTTCGCGGTGGTGAGGAGGTAGTAGCTCCGATTGAGAATTTAGCGGTTGGCGATAATTGCATAGTAAAACCAGGCGAGCGACTTCCAACCGATGGCGTTGTTATTGAAGGTGTCAGCAGCGTCGATAACTCACTACTAACTGGCGAATCGCTACCGGTCGAAGTTAGACCCGGATCTCAAGTAATTGCTGGCGCAATAAACAAAAGTGGTCGTATTATCATCAGCGCGCAAAGAGTTGGTTCAGATACTGAGCTATCTAGAATCACAAAGATGGTTCTCGGCGCACAGGCCGAAAAGGCGCCGATTCAACGGATTGCAGATCGAATCAGTGGTGTATTTGTTCCAATTGTTGTTCTAATTTCACTTGCGACACTAGCCACATGGATTCTGCTCGGAAATGAATTGGCTACATCGATATCAGCCACAGTTGCCGTACTAATAATCGCCTGTCCATGCGCGCTCGGTCTCGCTACTCCAGTAGCTCTTATGGTTGCCTCTGGACGTGGTGCAAATAGCGGAATAATCCTACGAAAGGTCGCAGTCCTTGAGGTTGCGCCCAAGATTGATACGGTTGTTTTCGACAAGACTGGAACGCTTACAACTGGCGAGATGAAAGTCCAGCGCGAAGTCCTAATTGAGCAAAATAAACTTCCCATCAATAAACAAGATACTTTGATAGCGATTCATTCAATTGCGCGGGAAAGTAATCATCCAGTAGCCCAAGCAATTACGAGGAATCTCTTGGAGCGGGGAATTGCCCGCAAATCAATCGCAGATTATGCAGAGACAGCTGGAATGGGGACAGCCGCTCGTGTCACTTTTCAATCAAACTCCCTTCCAGTACTTATTGGATCACCAGAATCAATTCGAAAAGCAACTTTGAGTTTTCCTAACGAGATTGAGAGCGCAGTAAGCGCAGCTCGGCTACATGGCAATTCAATTTCCGTTGTAGCGGTTGATGGAACAGCAGTAGCTGCATATGAAGTCGGTGACACGCTTCGGGAAGATTCACCAAGAGCAATAGAGGAGTTTCAGAGTCGAGATATCGAAACCTGGCTCTTGACCGGCGATAGTGAAGCGACGGCACATGAGATTGCCATTCGCGTTGGAATCTCCACCAAGAATGTTGTTGCTGGAGCCACCCCCGAGAGAAAGATCGCAAAGATTGAAGAGTTGAAAGCAAATGGCTCGCAAGTTCTGATGATTGGCGATGGAATAAATGATGCAGCAGCTCTTGCGGCGGCTAATTTGAGTATGGCTATGGGAACTGGAACTGATACCGCCGTTGCATCGGCTGATATAACACTGATGCGTCCCTCTCTTTTGGCGGCAATAGAATCGATTTCACTTTCTAAGAGAACGCTGAGAATTATCCGTTCTAACTTGGGATGGGCATTTATCTATAACGTTATTGGCATCCCTATTGCTGCAGTTGGTGAGTTAAGCCCGATGTATGCCGGAGGAGCAATGGCATTTTCAAGTCTTTTCGTGGTTCTAAATTCGCTTCGCCTGAACCGCACCACTACGCTCCGGGCGTGAATATAACGACATCAATCTGGCTTTTAACAGTAGCTTTCATCCTCGGACTACTACTTTTTGATCTTTTAACCTCGACACGTAGGCCTCATGATGTCTCCTTCAAAGAAGCGACTTTCTGGTCAATCTTCTACATTGCAGTTGCTGTTGGCTTTGGCTTCTGGGTTTGGTCAGATTATGGCTCCCAATTCGGCAAAGAGTATTTTGCGGCCTATATCGTCGAAAAGTCCTTATCTATGGACAATCTATTTGTATTCATAATTATTCTTGCTAATTTCGCAGTTCCAACTATCTACCATCAACGCGTACTCATGGTGGGAATCATCCTCGCCTTGATTATGCGCGCAATTTTTATCGCAATTGGTGCCGCCGCGCTAGAGTCTTTTGCATTTACCTTTGTTATCTTCGGTGCAATTCTCTTGTGGACCGGCGTAAAACTGATGCAACATTGGGATGAGGATCCAGATTTAACCGAAAATCCCATAGTCAATTTCGCCCAACGTAAATTCTCCTTCACCGATAAATACCATGGCACCAAACTCTTTATTAAAGAGAATGGCAAGCGATTTGCAACCCCACTCCTTTTAGTAATGATTGCAATTGGTGCCACAGATCTTCTCTTCGCACTGGACTCGATTCCAGCGACTTTCGGGGTAACGCAAGAGCCTTACCTTGTCTTTGCCGCAAATGCGTTCGCGCTACTTGGCCTGCGCGCACTCTACTTCTTGATGAAAAACCTAGTTCAGAAGCTAATCTACTTTTCGCTGGGGCTCTCTTTCATACTTGTCTTTATTGGAATCAAATTAATCATGCTCTGGATCTACCAAGAATTCGGCTCTGTTCCCAAGATTTCTACTAATTTTTCACTAGTTGTGATCGGCTTAATTCTCTTAGTCTCGACTGTGGCCAGCTTGATTAAGTCAAAGCTAGATCCGAGTGCGGTGGGCCACGCCGGGCGCATTTCTGATGCCAAAAATAAGGATCACTAACTAGTAGCGGGGGCAGGATTTGAACCTACGACCTCTGGGTTATGAGCCCAGCGAGCTACCGAGCTGCTCCACCCCGCGTCGGTGCCCCATACTTTAGGGGCAATAAGGAAAACTCCAAAATCGTCGCAGCTTTCTTCTTAAAGTTCTCTGTACAACCACTAAAGATTCTTAAGACTCTTTAGCGGTTCTGTGCCGAAACTGCAGCTTCAATCGCGGCCCTTAGTCGATCTTGAGCTTCGCCATAAGCAGCAAAGTCGCCGCGCGATAATGCAGCCTGTGCATCAGCGAGAGCGCGTTGTGCGCTAGCTAGCGCTTGAGCAAGATCTTCTTGCGCTGGCGACTGATTGCCACCTCCGCCAGATGATGGACGTGATGGCGCAGCAGTGCCACTGTCTCCGCCGAAGACTTGATTCAATGCGCCACTTAAAGTGTCATCGAAACCGATCTTCTCACCGAAGGAGACCAGTACTTTCTGAAGTAGTGGATATGCAGCGGCGTTTGCAGTTGCACGGACATAGACAGGTTGAACATAGAGAAGTCCGCCACCAACCGGCAAAGTCAGCAAGTTTCCAAGTACAACATCAGATCCACCCTGACGAAGTAGTGAGAGCGAGAGCGCAACAGTTGGGTTTGCCTCAAAGTTAGAGGCTACCTGTGATGGTCCAGCGATATTTGTTGATCGCTGTAATTGCAACACAGTGAACTTTCCATAATCCTCACCGGGATCAGAATTTACAACCGCAAATGCCGTCAAATTCTCTCGACCACCACGAGGAACAAATGGTGTCGTTAACGAGAAGGATGCCTTCTTCTCACCTGGTAATTGCAAGGTGTAGTAATAAGGTGGCTGAGCGCCCGCGTTCGCACCTAGCGTCGAAGGATCACGTGGTACACGCCAGAAATCCTGTCCGCCATAGAAGGCATTTGCATTCTTAACGTGGTAGAGCGCCAATACATCTCGCTGCACTCGGAAAATATCTTCCGGATAGCGAACGTGTGAAATTAGCGCATCGCTCATCTCTGACTTTGGCTTTACGACGCCTGGGAAGGCTTTCATCCATGTCTTGAGAACTGGATCTTTTTCATCCCATGCATAGAGAGTTACTGTTCCATCGTATGCATCAACGGTCGCCTTAACTGAATTACGAATGTAATTGATTGTTGAATTTGGAACAGCTGTAAGTGGGTTGTTATTAATATTTAAAGCATCAGTAGTCGCGCCCGAAATATCGACAATGCGAGAATATGGATAACCAGAGCTTGTGGTGTAGCCATCAATCATCCAGACTATTCGATTATCAACGATCGCAGGATACGGATCCCCATCAATTTTCATCCATGGTGCAACCTTGGCTACACGCTCTCTCGGAACGCGATTGAAAATAATCCGTGATTCAGAGTTAATCAAATCAGTAAGAAGAATTCTCTGCTCTTGGTAATGAATTGCAAAAAGAAGTCTAGAAAAGAGCGATCCCATCGGGACTCCGCCTTCACCGGTATAGGTGTAAAGCTTCTGCCCATTTGGCGATCCATCATCGGGATAATCAAACTCAACTGGATCGCCGCCTTTGGGCGCTCCAATTATTGAATACTCTGGATTGTTCTCACCAAAATATATTCGAGGCTGGTATTCACCGAGTACTCCCTTTGAAGGGATATCGCCGCTTGAAAAAATCGGCTTACCATCAACATCTTGTGTATTTCCGTAGGCGCCGACAAAGCCAAATCCATGGGTGTAAACAAGGTGATCATTAATCCAGTTTCGATTTGGATTTCCTTCGATATTTAACTCACGCACCGAAACAACCATGTCTCGCGACTGGCCATCTAGGTTGTAGCGATCAATATCAAGCGACTCATTAAAGGCGTAGTAAGGACGAATTTGCTGAAGTTGGCGGAATGTAGATGAAAGCACATTCGGGTCCATGAGGCGAATATTTGAAATGGTTGGCTGATCGTCTGCAAGTTGGCCAGCGCTCGTATTTATTGTTGCTTGATAGTCACGAATCTCAACTTGATCTAAGCCGTAAGCCGTTCGAGTAGCTTCGATATTGCGCTGAATGAATGGAGCTTCTTTGGAAGATTCGGTTGGCTTAACTTGGAACTGCTGAATCAGCGCTGGATAAACGCCAGCGATTAAGAAGGACGATAAACCGAGTAACGCAGTTCCGGCTGCTGGTAGTACCCAGGAGCGGCGGAAGATATTCGCGAAGAACAATAATGAACAGATGACTGCTATTCCGGCCAAGATTGATTTGGCAGGGAGAACTGCATTTACATCGGTGAAGGTAAGACCAGTAATGATTCCTTCATCAGAAGTAGCGAGTGCGAATCGATCAAACCAATATGCCACTGCTTTCAAAGCGACAATCAAACCAAGGAGCACGGAGATTTGTACTCGCGCAGTGACCGTGGTGCGATCATCGCGGACTTGAGGACGGATTCCACCGTAAATGTAATGAACAATGCCGGCGGCGACTGTGGCGAGAATTAAAGTTGAGATTGCCCAACCAACTAGTGATTGCCAGAACGGAAGGGTGAACATGAAGAAAGAGATATCACGGCCAAATTGGGGGTCGTTGACTCCAAATGGAGTTGCATTTCGATACAGCATCCAGGCTTCCCAGAATCGAGCGCCTGCTGTGCCGGCAAAATAGAAAATTGCAAGTGCGATACCAATTATTGCGGCGCGTTTGATTGGTTCAATCTGTGCTCGGTAACGCTCTAAATTGTCCGCTTCCACTGTGAGAGGCACATAAATTGGTCGGCGTTTGTAGGCAATCACAATATTGGTGACTATGACAAGCGAGGTTAGAAGTCCAAAAATTAAGAATAGAGCAGCGCGCGTGGTGAGGAGTTTTGTCCATACCTCGCTGTACTCGACAGAGCGGAACCAGAGATAGTCGACATAGAAACCACTTAAGGAGACCAGAACAACTGCAAGAGCGGTCAGGATGATGATTGTCAGCGGAAGTGCGCCGATTTTTCTTCGCTCGCCCGGAGTTCTTCGTGGGAAGTTAAAATTACGGAAAGGATTATCTGGGTTATCGCCGAATGCCATGGGGCGAGGTTATCTAAGAGTTAGCAGGTAGGAAATCTGAATCCATCGGGTGCCCGAAGTGCGGCAATCGCCTCGCTCAATGTTGAGACCGGGATTACTTTTAAACCCTTCGGGACGTGCTTTATATCTGGACAATTTTCGCGAGGTGCCAAGAAAATAGTGGCACCTTTTCGAGATGCGCCAATCATTTTCTCCTCAATTCCACCGATCGCGCCAACTCTCCCATTTGGATCAATCGAACCCGTTCCCGCAATCTCGCGACCTCTAAGCAAATCCTCAGGTGTCAACTTCTCGACCACGCCTACTGCAAAAATCAAACCTGCACTTGGGCCACCGACTCCCCTGATATTGAAATCTATCTCTACCGGGAACTTGGCTGTCGTTCCCACAAGAATTCCGATTGCAGGACGGTTGGGATCAGCTCCCAACTCTTGATTTGATACAAGCCTTACGCTCTCAAGAACATTTCGGGGCTCACCGTTTATAACTCGTTCAACTTCTATTTCGATTACATCTCCGATTTTCTTATCGGAATATGCGCTACGAATCTCTTCAATTTCATTTATCTTCTCGCCATCAACTATAAGGATGCGATCACCCGGTTCCAGTTTTCCATTAGCATCCGAGTACTCACGAATTCTGCTCACGAAATAAATCTCTTCGAATTGATATCCCAGAAAACTAAGCGCTGCGGCAGTTGCGGTGACTTTAGAACCAGCCATCTCCGCTCTCGAATCACGCGCTATAACTCTTCCCTCAACAGCCGGCGGGTAGACCACTTCACGCGGCAAGACAACATGCGGCCCAAGAGCCCAGTTGTAGAGCGTCTCCGCACCAAAGACTGGAGAATTCGGATTCGTAACCAGAATTGAAGTTATGTATAGCTTGCCATTCGCTTCGTAGCTTTTGGCATCCTTTATCTCAATTAGGCCTGCGGTGACGTTATCTGGCACACCTGGTTTAAAGAAAACATAGGGAATAGGGGCCGCGAGGGTTGCTACCGCTAATAGGAAGAAAAATAGTTTTGCTGGAAATGACCACCTATAACGGAGCGGAGAGATTGAGTTAAACATTCCTATCGCTCATCTCTCGTTGAATTTTCTGCTTCTAGATTCTCTTGTTCAATGTCATCTTGAGCTTGATGAAATGAGTCTTGAAATTTTTTAAATCGCCCCACTGAACGTTCAGTCTGATTCTCATACTTAACTTTTAGGCGTGTTACCCAGTATGCATACACAAGTCCGCCAGTCAGCGCGGTGATCGGGATTATCCACCAGACAAGAGCTGAGATAGGGGCCGTGGAATTTTCTGCCGCCAATTGATGAGCGCTCGCCCAGAGAGTCTTTTTTATTGAAAGGCTCTGCGAAAGGCCCAAAACACTAACGAGCATGTTCTAAGCCTAGGTCAGCGGAAGGTCCGGCGCCTCATGGGAAGAAAATGGCTATCTTGGTGGTTTGACCCTGATGACCAGCTTTTTTTGGCAGGTTGTTGGCAGGTTGTTGGAATGAAGCAGGAAGGAAGATTGTAAATGGCCGGATTTGGCTTTACCCCACCGGATGAGCCTCATGATTCAAATGAGAATAATCCTCAGCCAAGCAACAATCCCTTTGGAAACTTTGGCGATATCTTCCAGCAATTCTCATCTATGGGTCTCAACCTTCAAGGTTTGATGTCAGCTCTTTCCGGAGAGAAATCACCAGCTTCGCTCTCTCGAGAAATGATCCGCGATATCTCAAAAAAGTTCCTATCTGCACACGGTGATCTACCGGTCTCCATATCAGAGTTAGCAGCCATTCAAGAAGCTATGAACATCGCAGATCTGTGGCTCAATGAAGCCACCGTTTTCCCACCCCTACCAATGAGCGATAACTGTGCGCTAAGTCGGAGAGATTGGATTGATTCGACGCTTACTGGATGGGAGGAAATCGCTCGACCACTTGTTGAGGGGATGAGCGATGCCATGGCTTCGATGCTGAAAGAGAATTTGGGCGAAGCAGGAATTCCAAATCTTAATCTTCCGAATATAGGTATACCGGGCTTCAATATTTCGGGGGCGCAAATTCCACAATCACTTCTTGCATCAATCATGGGTTCATTTATGAGCTCGCTAATTAGCACTCAACTTGGCCAGACAATTGGAAATCTTTCAACGACTGTTACTGGCGCAAATGATGTAGCTCTACCCCTCACAAAAGAGATTCGTCCCGGACTTATCCCACAAAACATCTCAATCTGGGGAGCTGGACTAGGAATTGAAGAGAATGAAGTTCGAATTTACTTAGCGCTTCGTGAGATAGCTGCAGCGCGTTTATTTGTGAGCGCGCCCTGGTTACGCGACTACATAAAGAACGCGATTTCATCCTATGGAAAAGGTATACGTGTAGATATTACTGCGATTACTGAGCAGGCTCAGGAAGCGATGAGTTCCGGAGATCTCGATCCAGCAAACCCCGAGTCGCTAACGCTCGCACTCTCGGGTGGAATGTTCACCCCCGAGGAGACGCCAACTCAAAAGGCGGCTTTGGAAAATCTAGAGACTGTTCTTGCGCTCATCGATGGCTGGATTGATTCAGTCGTTACTTTGGCCGCTAAGAATCGCCTGCCATCTTTAGTGCAACTTCGAGAGACGCAACAACGTCGTCGAGCGACAAAATCGCCAACTCAAGAACTATTCGCAACTCTAGTTGGGCTCGAAGTTTCACCTCGTCGCGCCAGAGAAGCGAGTTTTTTCTGGGAGAAAATTGTTGAGCTTAGAGATATAAAGAGCCGCGATGACATCTGGGATGAGGCATTTCTTCTCCCGAGAGCAGATCAGCTCGGCGATGCCGAGAGCTTCCTCAAGAGCCGAACAGTTCCTGATGATCTCTCCGGTTTAATTTAAACCGGGCTGATTTAATTCGGGCTGATCTAAAACTGTCCAAAAGCGAAGTCCCCGGGCGCACAATTCATTATCTGCCTTCCCCTTGCAGATACTGAACGGTTATCCGAGGACTTCGTGCGCGCAAAGTACGACATCAACGAGGAACAAAGCAACTCCCCCCGCCTTCTGAGTTATCCTCAGAATTGATTATCGGAGAGTGAGGCGGGCGTGTGGATAACTTCATTCAAGAAGAGATCTTCGAGGCTAACCTCCCGGCCGTGCGTGCCCAAGCCTCAAAATCAACTAGTGAAGTAAGAATCCCGCCCACTGAGATTGCAGGTGGGGCCGAGGTGCGGGTCATTAAGAGCTCAAGACGACGCCGGTCAATCAGCGCATATCGCGAGCACGGAGCAATTGTTATTCAGGTCCCAGCACATCTCTCGATTTCCAAGATTCAAGAGGTAATTCCCGAGATGGTCGAGAAGATTCTCTCTCGCGAAGCGCGCGAGAAGATGAGCGATGCGGCCCTCTTCGATAGATCTCTCGAGCTACTGGCAAAGTATTTGCCCGAATTTAGAGTTAAACCAGTGAGCGTTCTCTGGCGGAGCATGAATGAGAGATGGGGCTCTTGCACAACTCTCGATCGCACAATTCGAATCTCAGACCGACTAAACGGAGCGCCCGATTACGTCGTCGACTATCTCTTAGTTCATGAGTTGATTCACCTTGAAATTCCAGACCATGGCCCAGCCTTTGAGGGGCTGCTATCTAGATTTGAACGGGCCGAGCTAGCTAGCGCCTATCTCGAGGGCTATGAAGCCGGAACTCGCGGGTAGGGAGCCCAAAAGCGGGGCAAATCGGGCATATATTTTGAATTTGAGCGTAAATGGGCAAGGAAACGCCCTTGCTGAGCGTGAATTGCGAGGGTTTGAGCGTGGCGCGGGGGTATGGTGAGGTCATTCGCAGGCAGAAGAACCTGTGAGGATCGGAGGAAAAAATGGCTGAAACATATAAGGGTGAGGCCTACTGCGTGAAGTGCAAGGAGAAGCGTCAGTTCGAAGGAATCGTGAACGTTTCTGACTCTGGTCGTCGTATGGCGAAGGGCAAGTGCCCTGTGTGCGGCACCACGGTCAATCGCATTTTAGGTAAGGCCTAAAAAACCCATTAAGAAGTAAGGGAGCGGGGCGCTACGGCGCCCCGTTTCTCTTTTCCGCACTCTTCTCGCTACTCCCGCTAATTCTGACTGCTTGAAACTACCCAACGCTCACTTCTGCACAGTTGGGCCTCCTCATAGAACGGTGCAAGATCTTTGAGTGCGCATTATTTGGGCCATGTCAGAGATTTCAGGTGAATTAAATTCACGAACGCGCAATTCCAGGCCAAGGCTCAAGTCGGGGATCTCATTCTGGCGAAGCACAACCTCGCGCCAGCTCCACATCGGCTCAAGGCTCGCTCACTTTCTAATTCCTGATCAGATTGGCTCAATTGAAGTTGAGTCAACGCTTCGCTCAATCGCTCGAGGTGAGTCCTCTAGCGGAGGCGACTTTCAATTAATTCTTTCAATTCTAGAAAGCCTGTCTCTGATTGATAGCCAAGTAACTGAAATTGATTATCAATATGGTGATGATGAACGAAACAACATCGCTGCCTTAAAGCATCGTAGCGTGGCAGAAGAAAGATTCCTCGAGAGAATCGAAATTGAGGCCGCTGGAGTGAGTAGAAATTCTAAAGTTAAAGATGGTGGAGTTCGAAAAGTGTTGGAGCGACGCGAGTTTTCGATTGAGATACACGGAACTGGGAGAATCGCATACGCCCTTCTGGGTCTACTAATATCCTCCGGTTTTGAAACATGTCAGATAACCGATTCAAAAGTTGCCTCGTTGGATTTAATGGGCGGATCAATTATGCAAGCAGATATTGGCAAATCTTCAGGAATCAAGAGGCAAGAACTCCGGAAAGAATTTTCTTTATACCCAGAGCCATCAGAAATTTTTATTGAACCCGCGCTTGTAATTTCAATTGGCCAGCCATCGCTAGAAGAAGTCAATCAATGGAATCGCCTAGGTGTTCCCCAGTTATTCGTTGATTTTGACTGTTCTGGCGAAGTTCGAATTGGGCCATATGTAACGCCAGGATCAGGAGCTTGCTACAACTGTGTATCCATTGCAGAGGTTGAATTGGGTTTACCCGCGCTAGATTTACTAAAGCGACTCAGCGATAATGATAAAAATAGTCCGGCATCGACCGAGGTATCAGCAGCGCTGGCAACATTTTCAGCTGGAGCGCTAGCGATGGCAGTTATCCAGATAGCAGATAACGGCTACTCCGATTTTCACCAGAAAAGCGCTCTCTATTCAATGCATAACTTCTTTGAGCCTCAAATCACATCCTGGGAGCGTAGCCCGCGCTGTGGATGTAACTGGATCTAGAAAGTTCAAGCTTCAACTCGCGCGGACTTTGCAACTCCACGAGAATTCGCCCGTGGCAAATGAGATTCCGCGCAAAACCAGCACTCGCAGCGCCAAACTTGCGAGTATTCCGCTCGCTGTCGCAGGTCGCGGTGCGCTTGGATTTGGAAGACAGTTAATTGGCCAATCTCCTGAATTTGCCTTTGCGGATCTGCAAGAGAAAACCGCCGAACAAGTCTTTAAAGTTCTAGGCGAATTAAAAGGTGGCGCGATGAAATTTGGTCAAGCGCTCTCAGTTTTCGAAGCTGCTCTGCCAGAAGAAATTGCTAGGCCCTATCGCGAAACTCTCGTAAAACTACAAGAAGCGGCTCCACCTCTTCCTGCCCGCGTCGTTCATAAAGTCTTAGCCAAAGAGTTGGGTGAGGATTGGCGCGATAACTTTTCAGAATTTGATGACAAACCTGCCGCTTCCGCATCAATTGGCCAGGTCCATAAAGGTCGATGGAAAGATGGTCGAGCAGTTGCAATCAAGATTCAATATCCCGGAGCTGCTGAAGCGCTAATTTCGGATTTAAATCAAATTGAACGATTCTCGAAAATCTTCCAACTTTTTATGCCAGGGCTTGAGATGAAACCGCTCTTGGAAGAGTTGAAGGCGCGAATTATTGAAGAAGTCGATTATCAATTTGAAGCAGAGGCGCAGAAGGCTTGTTGGAATGCCTATGAAAATGATCCAGATATCGCAATTCCTAGAGTTGTTTTTGCAACGGACAAAGTCTTAGTTAGTGAGTGGCTCGAAGGCAGACCGCTATCGCGAGTAATCGCAGAAGGAACCCAAGACGAGCGAAATAACGCCGGCATCAAACTGGCGCGCTTTCATTTCACCGCGCCAATGAGAGCTGGATTGCTACATGCAGATCCTCATCCGGGCAATTTCCGAATCTTGGCCGATGGTCGCCTCGGCGTCCTCGACTTCGGTGCCTGTAATCGCCTGCCCAATGGATTCCCTGAACCATTTAAGCGACTTCTTCGCAATGCCCTTGAGGGTGATGCGCTCGCGCTCTATAACGGTTTCAAAGAAGATGGCTTCATCTTGGCTGAGGTCGAAGTTGATCCCCAGCTCGTTCTTGATTACCTACTTCCCTTAGTAGAACCGCTGCGCACTCCCTACTTCGAGTACACCCGCGAATGGCTGCGTGAACAGAGCGTCCGCGTCGGAGACCCAAGAAATCCAACTGCAAAAATCGGATTCCAATTAAATCTTCCCGCCGAATATGTCCTCATCCACCGGGTAACTCTCGGAACCACCGGAATCTTCTGCCAGCTTCGCGCCCAAGGCAACTTCCGCGATGAGGCGCTCTCTTGGTTTCCCGAAATCACGCCATCGCATCTTCAAAACTCACTCGCACATTAGGTAGCAAAGTAAAACTGGCGTTGGGGTAAAGCAAATGTTGAATTTGCGCCAGCAAATTCGATTTGCGAACCAACGCCAG
>JBJOGL010000014.1:0-22958 GCA_046048255.1 Actinomycetota bacterium
TGGCTGCGCTTCCCGATCTTGAAGCTAAAGAGAGAGCCTTCAAAAAGGCTACCGAGAACTTTGAGATCTCGAACTGGATGCGCCTCTCGGCTATCCAAGGATTTGCCCGGCCGCTCCATCGTGACTTCCATGCAAAATTCATAGACCGCTACTTCGGCTTGATTTTGGATATCTATAACACCAAGTCGTACGAGGACTCATCAAACATCATCGATCTGCTCTTCCCGAGTTATGTTGTCTCTAATGAGACGCTCGCAAAGACGGATGCTTGGCTTAATTCAACTGGCAAGGATGCTCACCCAACGCTCCGACGCCATGTTACGGAAGCCAAGGATGCGCTAGTTAGAGCGCTAAAGGTTCAATCGGTAGATCGTTAATTACTCGTTGATTCGAGTAATCACATCGTGTTTGTGGCGATTGCGCTTTGACTTCTTGAGATTCTCTGACGCAACCACTAGCACCCAGACGGCGAGAAATATTGCGGTTGGAGCAACAAAGAACCAGAGAAAGCCTTCAAGGAATGGCAAGGGTTCTCCGGGCAGGGAACCATCTTCATTTAGAGCTAGAAGCATGAGCGAATTCTAGGCAGTTGCGGCTACGACGCCAAATGGTTCGAGATATGGGACCCATCTCTTTTCAGCGCGACCAGTTCCAAGAATTCGCCAAGCAGCGCCGACTGGTTCACGTGGAAGTGATCGTAATCTCCAACCAAGTTCTTTAAGAGTTCTATCCGCCTTCAAATGATTGCATCGATGACAAGCGCTCACGACATTTTCCCAAGAGTGATCACCGCCACGACTTCTAGGAACAACATGATCAATTGAGGTTGCTGTGGCTGCGCAATACACACATCGCCCGCCATCTCTAGCAAATATTGCACGTCGTGAAAGTGGAACTGTGTGGCGATAAGGAATCTTTACAAATTTATGTAAGCGAATTACTGCGGGAAGAATTACTGAACCTGAGGCGTAACGTAATTCAATATCCGATTCTTCAACCATGGTGGCGCGATTATTCAAAACCAAAATCAGCGCGCGTCTATCAGAAACGACACCCAGTGGCTCGTAGGTGGCGTTTAGAACTAAAGTCCTTCTCGTCGTCACCGACACTTGTCCAAACCCCTTTATGCAACGCGTGGCTCGCGTCGTGGGGGAAATCCTGCCTGAACTCCCTCCGAATTGTGCGGAATTCGGGTTAATTTCTTATAAAGTCCCGCTCAAATGGAGCTCGATTTCAGCGCGCGGGAAGCCTTAGATTGGTTCTTGGGGGCCCCAATTCGAATATTGGTGATTCTCCTTATCGCGATAGTTCTTCAGCGCATCGCATCAAGAGCCATTACTAAAGCCCTTTCGAAAGTCGCAGATGCGGACTTCATCCCCGGTGAGCGTTCGCAAGCCAATCGACAGAGAGAGCGGGCGCGAACTGCTGCTTCGGTTTTAACAAGTACTTCCAAAGCTCTCATCGGATTGATTGCCGGAGCAATGATCCTTGGGGAGCTAGGAGTCGACCTTGGACCACTTGTTGCATCTGCAGGTGTTGTTGGTTTTGCAGTTGGTCTGGGCGCCCAAACTATTGTGCGAGATGTATTTTCGGGAGTAATCATGTTGGTCGAAGATCAATATGGAGTTGGCGATGAAGTTGAAGTACTTGAAGTTAAAGGTCGCGTTGAAACCGTGGGACTTCGAATTACTACAGTGCGTGACCGCCAAGGCACTCTCTGGTACTTACGAAATGGCGAGATTTTAAAAGTTGGGAATAGATCTCAAAAAGCGCGCGGTTGATTCACCATAGAGTTCGCGGCCATTACCAGATAATTCCAAAGCTCTTCCTTTAAATTTGCTTGCATTTCTATCTCGTCAACGGCAGATTTCATATGCCTAAGCCAGACATCCCGTTCCGTCTCGCCGATATGAAATCCGGCATGGCGCATGCGTAACCTTGGGTGACCCCGTTGCTCACTATAAGTTGTGGGTCCACCCCAATATTGTTCAAGAAACATTAGCAATCGTTCGGCGGCACCCTTAAAGTCTTCATCTGGATACATGGGGCGAAGAACTGGATCAACTGCAACTAAAGCATAGAAGTGAGAAACTAGTTTCTCAAAGGTTTCTCTTCCGCCCATCTCATCATAAAGCGTCATTTGTCTTTAATTTTAAGTGACCAGATACCTAGAAGCGATACTGGAATAGCTGCGAAAACGCAGAGCCAGCCATAAGAGAGTGTTCCAATAATTACTCCAGCCAACGCTCCCCCACCAGCGCCAGATAGGTTCATTACAAGATCACTTGCTCCCTGCGCAGAGGTCTTAACTTCTGGCGCTACTGATTCTGTTAAAAAAGCTGAGCCAGCAATCAAAGTGAAAGACCAGCCCAGCCCTAGTAGGAAAAGCCCAATTCCGAGTGTTACCGCATCATCTGCAGCAGCAATTCCAGAGATTACGGCGGACATTAGAAGTGTTACTACGCCGACCTTAATTGTATTTATGCGCCCAATTCGATCGCTAATTGATCCGACAATCGGCGAGAATGCATACATACCAACCACATGGATGCTTATTACTAATCCAATGATAGTTAGCGTGACATCAACATGAGCCATGTGTACGGGGGTCATGACCATTATGGAGACCATCGCTACATGACCAATAGCTATTGAAAGGATTGCGAAGAGCGCTCGTTCATTCTTTTTGATGTGTGAAAGCGCTTCCTTTGTGGATCGCTTTACAACAGTCGTTACAGCTAACTCTTTCTGAGCTAGAAGGTATGGATCAGGCCGGAGAAAAATCTGTATTACTAAAGTTGCAAGAAAAAGAGCTACAGCAGAAATCAAGTAAGGTCCAACCAATCTTGGTAGTCCTAAGTTCTCGGCGAGATTCCCAGAAGGCTCCATCAAGTTAGGTCCGGCAACAGCACCAATTGTTAATCCCCAGACAACAAAAGAGAGTTGCTTGGCGCGCGTCTCATTTGTTGCAAGATCAATTGCAGCAAAGCGTGCTTGATATCCCGCCGCAGATGCTGCACCAACGAAAAAAGTTCCGAGCAGCATGAGAATCAAGTTCTCACGTGCGCCACCGATGATTGCAAAGAGTGACCCAATTAAGCCCGCGATATAGCCAACAGAGAGCGCCAACCTTCTTCCGCCTCGGGCGGTAAGTCTGGCAAGTGGGAGCGCCAGCGCCGCAGCCCCTAAAACCGAAGAGGTTTGAGCCAATCCCGCTAGGGTTTCAGAATCAGTTATCGAAGCAACAAGCAACGAACCTGCAGCTACTGTTCCGGCAACTCCAAGGCCATTTAAAACTTGGGCAGATGCAAGGACTTTTACAGTCTTCGCTTGTTGCGTAGCGATCACTTGGTGCGCATCCAAACCGCAGTATCTGCAGGAAGCATGAAGTCCCTGATTGGCGAACTCGACACTAGTAATTCTCCTTCAGGTAGTTTTATCCCTCCGCCAAAATTGACTAAACATAAGAAATTACCTGGTCGGGTGAAAGCGAGTACATCTGGCCCAAAGTCAACCCAATTCATAGATCCATCGCCTAGGCCCGCTTCTTTATGTCTAATCTCAAGTGCAGTGCGATACATATTCAAAGTTGAAGATGGATCTTTATCCTGCGACTCAACGGAGTAATCGCCCCACCAATTAGGTTGAGGTAGCCAGGCTTCTTCAGGAGTAAGAGTTGCTGTTCCAGAAAATCCAAATGCAGAATCAGTAGCAGAGCGCCAAGGAAGCGGCACGCGACAACCATCTCGACCCTTGTCGGTGTTATTCGACATGTTCCAACGCGGATCTTCTAATCGATGTTCAGGGATATCGCGAACTTCAGGAAGTGCCAACTCTTCTCCTTGGTATATGTAGGCGCCGCCTGGAAGAGCCAGCATCAACAGAGCTCCTGCGCGAGCGCGACGTTTCCCAAGTTCTAAATCCAGTTTATTAACATCACCATGACGATCTAAAGTTGTTTCACCAGTTCCTGGTTGTAGTCCTAGTGCGAAGCGATCAACCGAACGGACAACATCGTGGTTATTGAAAACCCACGAAGCTGGCGCACCAACATCCTGAATAGCTTGGAGCGAAGAATCAATATTCTTCTTTAGATCCTCGATCTCCCATTTGGAGGTAAGAAAATCAAAGTTAAATGAGTTTGCTAACTCATCCTTGCGTAAATAGAGCGCAATTCTGGAGGCCGGAGAAACCCATGCTTCGGCGACTGCCATGCGGTCACCCTCATAAGAATCAAATATCTTCCGCCATTTCCGATAAATCTCATGCACGCCATCTTGATCCCAGAACGGCATCCGCTGTGCCGCAAGCATCTCAGGGGTTGCACTCTCTTTATCGAGCGCATCGGGAAGCCCCGGCGCTTTAACCATTCCATGTGCAACATCGATTCGAAATCCATCGACACCGCGATCTAGCCAGAAGCGAAGCGTCTTCTCAAAGTACTCGTGTACTTCTTGGTTTTCCCAATTGAAGTCGGGTTGTTCAACAGCAAAGAGATGTAAATACCACTGGCCGGGTTTTCCATCTGCTTCAGTTATACGATGCCAAGCAGGTCCACCAAAAACGGCTTGCCAATTATTTGGTGGAAGTTCTCCATTTGCACCTTTTCCATCGCGGAAGATGTAACGATCACGTTCTTTAGATCCGGGAGCTGCACGAAGCGCTTCTTGGAACCAAGCATGCTGATCCGATGAATGATTTGGAACGATATCTACGATGACTCGAATTCCCATCGCATGAGCTTCTTTAATTAGAAGTTCAGCTTCTTTGAGAGTTCCATAGTCAGGTTCAATATCCATGTAATCAGAGACGTCATACCCATGATCTTTTTGAGGCGATGGATACCAAGGTGTAATCCAAATAGCATCAATACCGAGTCGCTTCAAATACGGAAGGCGAGAACGTATTCCTTCGACATCACCTTTTCCATCGCCATTTGAATCTGCAAATGAACGGATGTAAATCTGATAAGTGACTGCGTCACGCCACCAAGGGCGTGCGCCACGTGGAATGGTGGTTCCCACTTAACCCTCCTGGATTAGGTATTTTTCAAGGAACTTACGTTCCGCTTCATTAAGTGGTCTCGACTTTGAGACTGATTCATCAACGCCTACTTGGACTGTTCGAATTCTTGCGCATAACTCTTCACCGTTACGTATTTCATAGACCATGTTGAAGGAGGAGTTTCCGATTTTCTCTACCCAGAGATCTACATCAATAAATATCCCACCGATGGTGATTCCTTTAAAGAAATCCACTTCTGCTCGCGCAACCACCATCGCCATCAAGCCAGGTAGTTCTCCCTTGGAATGATGCTGCATAAAGGACCACTCAAACCGTGCTTCTTGGGCAAAGGTCAGATACTTGGCATTATTGACATGGCCCATTGCATCTAAGTCGTCCCAGCGGACGAATGCTTTGTGCGAATACTTCATCGAGTCAATTTCCTATAAGTGACGCGATGAGGTCTAGCGGCTTCTGGTCCAAGTCTTTCAATCTTATTCTTCTCATATGATTCAAAATTTCCTTCAAACCAGAACCATTGTGAGTCACCTTCATAAGCCAAGATATGGGTAGCAACTCGGTCAAGGAACCAGCGATCGTGAGAAATCACCACGGCACATCCCGGAAACTCAAGGAGAGCATTTTCTAAAGAGCCAAGTGTTTCTACATCTAGATCATTTGTTGGCTCATCGAGCAACAGTAAATTTCCGCCCATTTTTAGAGTGAGCGCAAGATTCAATCTATTCCGCTCGCCACCAGAAAGTACACCAGCAGCTTTCTGTTGATCTGGTCCTTTAAATCCAAATGCTGAAACATAAGCACGGCTAGGCATTTCAACCTGGCCTACCTTCATGAAATCAAGTCCATCCGAAACAACTTCCCAGAGTGATTTCTTCGGATCGATTCCGGAGCGAGACTGGTCAACATAAGAAATCTTTACAGTTTCACCGACTTTAATATTTCCAGAGTCCGGTTTTTCTAAGCCGAGGATCATCTTAAACAAAGTGGTTTTGCCGGCGCCATTAGGACCGATAACACCCACAATTCCATTTCGTGGCAGTGAAAATGAGAGATTATCAATCAGGAGTCTCTCTCCAAATCCCTTACTTAAATTCTCAACATCAACCACGATATTTCCAAGACGTGGTCCCATCGGAATCTGAATCTCTTCGAAATCGAGTTTTCTCGCTTTTTCTGCTTCGGCAGCCATCTCTTCATATCTTGCAAGGCGAGCCTTCGACTTGGCTTGACGGCCTTTTGCATTCTGGCGGACCCAGTCCAATTCTTCCGCGAGGCGTTTGGCACGCTTCGCATCTTTCTGGCCCTCAATCTTTAGGCGCTGGGCCTTCGTATCAAGGTAAGTCGAGTAATTGCCCTCATAGGGATATGCGCGACCACGATCCAATTCGAGAATCCATTGCGCAACGTTGTCCAAGAAATAGCGATCGTGAGTGATGGCAACAACTGTGCCTTCATATTTTGAGAGGAACTGTTCTAGCCAAAGAACAGATTCAGCATCAAGGTGGTTTGTCGGCTCGTCTAGAAGCAAAAGATCAGGTTTTTGCAATAACAATTTGCAGAGCGCTACACGGCGACGTTCTCCACCCGACAGCACCTTTACATCGGCATCTGGCGGTGGACACCTAAGTGCATCCATTGCCTGTTCGAGTTGTGAATCCAAATCCCAAGCATTCAAGTGATCCAGTTTTTCTTGCAATGTTCCCATTTCGGCCAAGAGCTTGTCGTAGTCGGCATCAGGGCTAGCCATCTCTTCCGAGACCTGATTGAAACGATTTAGTAAAGCGATTGTTTCCGCAACGCCTTCTTGAACATTCTCAAGAACATTTTTCTCATCATTTAGGGGCGGTTCTTGAAGGAGAATTCCAACGCTATATCCCGGAGTCAGATAAGCCTCACCATTTGATGGCTGTTGTAATCCCGCCATCATCTGTAAGACGGTTGATTTACCTGCGCCGTTTGGACCAACAACACCGATCTTGGCGCCCGGAAGGAACATCAGGGTTACGTCATCGAGAATGACTTTATCGCCGTGCGCTTTGCGCACCTTCTTCATCGTATAAATGAACTCTGCCACGAGGCGAAACCCTATCGCGTCACTGCTCGGTAGACTTCAACCTACAAATGCGCCCGTAGCTCAGTCGGATAGAGCACCCGCCTTCTAAGCGGGTTGTCGCAGGTTCGATTCCTGCCGGGCGCGCCATCTCGAAGCGACCGACGGATATTCGATTAGTTAGTTTCTTCTATTTGATGAACTGTGAGCGATCCACTCAATTCATAGCTAGTTACGAAAAGTGATTTTCCATTAGGAGATTTGTCTGCGGGGATGAAGATAACTCCCTCTGGAGACCAAGCTGTAGCCTGTGCGACAGGAGTCGCAGCAGTTGGAAGCATTTGAATCCACTTCACTACCGTTGGTTCTCGAGGTATCGAAATATCAAATACAACCAAAGCGCTCATACGTTCAAGGCCCAATACGGCGATTCTGGAATTACCAACCATTCCAACCGCAACACCCTCTGGTTCTGCACCTTTGTCATCTGAACGATCTTGGGCAGTGTAATTAACAGTAGTTCTATCTGATGAAAGAGCGTGAGAGCCATTGATGTTCGCTTCACCAAAGGCACCAATTTGAATCTGCTCAAGGAGTTTACCGCTATCCCAAATAGGAATGCCATTTCTATACATAGTCATCGAGCGAGCACCGCGAAGATGGATTGTGTCAATGTCACCATCTCCATCACGATCGCCGGCATTTGGATTCACCTTTGCGCGACCAAGCTCAGCATTGCTAGACCATGCTTTCCAATTTGGGAACCGACGGGAATCTACCTTCAATGATGACGCTCGAAGATCATCATTTAAACAGCTGTACTCGCGAGCATCACCCTCGTTTGCTGTAATCAAATAGTGACCCGATCCGATTTTGAAACCAGCGATTGCATCAGGTTGACTTGCACCAACTACATTCACGTATGAACGTGGGCCCCTTCCAGAATCTCTATCGCTTGTATCAATTGGAGTCGTTGTAAGTTTTGATTCGAAGGCTCGACGTATCTCAATCCATGCGCCATTTTCAATATCTAGAACGCCCAGACCATTTGCTTCTTGAATTGTCACATACGCTTTGCTTTCATCAAGTGCAACGACATACTCAGGTTCCAGATCTTTCGCCGCATCATTTACCACGCTTGACAAAGCCAAGCCCTTGGCACGTAGTTCACTAACTGTTAAGCCTTTGAAATCAACAAAATTTACCTCTGGATTTACAGGATCCGTTAGATCAACAATGGATACCCCTCCCAAGGGATCAGCGGCTTTTGAGTAATCAGTTGACTCGTTAGATGTCGTCGATGGATCATCTTTAGCACAAACAGGTTGACCCTCAATAGCAACTAGGGCAATAGTTCCTGAAGGAGTGAAAGAAACAGCATCTGGTAAAACTCCCTCTAGATCGGGGGTCGCAATCACTTTGCCGTCAGTGTTCATTACGACAAGAACGCCTGATGGAGTACTAGGAACCCCATTCGCAGAAAAAGTTTCTGCTCGATGTACGGCCGCTACTACAACATCTCTTCCTGCAGCTACGCTGGTTACATCGCTACCATAGCTCTTCAGTTCAATTCGATTGATTCGAACTGGTTTGGTGGGGTCGCTCAAATCATAAACATCAATCGAATTTCTTGCGCCATTCGTTGCAAAGAGTCGCTTGCTTCCTGCATGAAATGTGGGAATCTCAGCTCCACCTTCACCATCCCCGGAAACAATTCTACTCAATTCTGTGATTGCAAATTGTTCGGTATTGCTCTTCGCGGGCAAAGCGTTGCTCAATGTGAGAGCAAATGAAAGTGATGAAGCAATTAGTAAAGGTTTGAGATGCTTACGATTCATGGAAGAAGTATGGATTTGTCTTGGTTAATTGAAGGTTAACGGCAGAAGTCCGCTTGTAGAATTGAATTGAAAGCCCATGCACATTTGGATACCAAAGGTAAACTTAGATTCATGAATAGAACAGGTGAGAGATTCTCGGATGTAATTCTCTCGGGTGGCACAGGAAGAAGTGGTACTACAATCATTGGAAAACTCTTATCGAGGCACTCAGAAGTTGGACTTTCCAGACCTTCAGAAATAAAGATGTTAACTTCTGGAAATGGGTTGCTTGACTTACATCTGCGAAGGCGAGTCGGAAGATATCGAAGACTAATCGTCAATGATCGGCTCCATCTCGCGCGATTTAAGTCTCGGTTGTTTAACGATTGGTGGGAACGTGACCCAAAGGTCGGCGAGATAGCGGGCTTGATTCAGGGAATTGAGCTAAATGAACTACAGGCAATTTATGAGACGTTAAGGATTGATTGGAAGAAGAGTAGAGATATTGCCCCGGCCAACTTCTTTCGTTCCTTTGTTGATATCCAAAAAGAAGTTAGCGGCAAGAAAATGTGGATTGATACCACGCCAATAAATCTATTTAGGTCAAAGGAGATTGCTGCATTCCTCCCAGGTACTCGATTCATACATATGGTCAGAGATGGACGGGATGTTATTGCCTCTGTAGTTCGCGAACGCTGGGGCCCTAAAAACTACGAGGAAGGCCTAGTCTGGTACCGCCGACGGATGAAACGAAATCTCATAAATTCCAAGTGGCTTGACGATAGGGTTTTGACTATCTCTCTCGAAAACTTAGTAATCAATCAGCGCCTCGAGAGTTTCTCTCGAATTCTGGAATTCCTGGAAATTCCGAATGAGAAAAAGATTCAGGCTTATTTTGACTCTAAAGTTTTGCCCGAGAATGTCCGCAGGGGAAGATGGCGCGATGAGGTTGAGGATGTAAATCGATTTAACGACCGCTATTTTGAAATAGTAGCTGAATTAAAAGCAATTGATGCAACTGTTCCACTGTCGTCCTGATCAGCTATAAATTCTCTAGATACCCGGTAAGCTTTCATAGCGACTCGCTTTCGTCGCTCTTGATATTCAATACTAGTTCCACGCAAAACATGTTCAAATCTAGAGTTCCCACGGATGCGCGGATTACAGTAGGCGACGTCTATGGATTGTGAAAAAGTAACCTGACTCTCTGGAACTATCTCGGCCTTATGGGGAAATATCGTGCGATAAGCCAGAGCTGCGATTCTGAGTGTGTAGTTCGCAAACCTCCTCATGGCGTAGCCAATCCCCCTTTCAATCGCGGATTGAGCAAGAAACCGCTGATATCTCATACGTTTTAAAATCAAGGAGCTGACATTGACATTTGAGAGGGTCTCAATCATTGAAGCGATTTCTCGATCTCCCTCAAATTCCG
Source organism: Actinomycetota bacterium (assembly GCA_046048255.1). Classification (GTDB taxonomy): domain Bacteria; phylum Actinomycetota; class Actinomycetes; order Nanopelagicales; family Nanopelagicaceae; genus MAG-120802. Next base: position 10,325 of record JBJOGL010000014.1, read on the forward strand.
CTATGCGCTTACACATCTGAGTTAATTTAATCCTTGTAGCGGGTTCCAATAACTCGTTGGCTTTGGCTTCAATCTCACTGAGCGATTCATTATTTGCATAAAGCGTCATTTGGTAGTCAGCGCACCACTTTGCTCGGGCAAGCTGATCATCAGTACCACGGTTGTTCGCAATCAATAGAGTTGGAATTTGAGCCGGAATAACTTCGTGTACGGAGTTATACCCAGCTGCACAAACAGCCGCGTCAAAAGCATGAATAACGTCTGCTAGTGGAAAGTGACGAATCACCTTTACGTTAATTCCGCGCGGAACTAGCGACTGTCCGTTATGACTTCGCGGCTCCTTTGCCATAACGATCTCCAGATTTGGCCATTTAGACAATCCTCTAAGTACTGCCGAAACTCGGTCGTCAAGATCACGATCACCTACGCCTAGTTGAACTAGAACACAAGTCTTATTCTGATCCAAACCGAGCTTTGATCTTGCGGCCTTCTTTGAGAGTGACTTCTTTGGGTCATAAAGAGAGACTGGTGAGGTCAAAACTGCCTCGTTGCGCTCCTTTGTTGGACCATAGTCATACTCACGCGCAATATCTCCAGGTTCAATGATGTAATCCATTAACTTAGATTGAAGCGAAAGAGCAATACCTTGAGGCTTCTTCTGCCACATTCCGCGTCTTATCCAAACGAAACTTACATTTGGTCTTTTAAATTTTGCCGCCAAGATTCCCGGATAGGGAACTACGCCATCAAAAGTCACTACCTTTGCATCGGTCTCGTCAATCAATGCACAGATTCGATCCCGTAGATACTCATCCCATTTGCGGCGCCCCATCAATCCCTTATCGCGCCCAGGAACAAATTCAGATTCGATGCCAAGGGTGGTAGAGACCTCAATTACGGAATAAGCCATCGAAAGAATTATGGGACGTGCCTCTTCTTTTAGGCGACGTGCAATCGCGCTTGCCCTAATCAAATGTCCAGCCCCAACACCGTTGCTGGTAATCATGATTACAGCAGGTCTTTTCACTCGCTGAAGATAGGAAGGGTAAGTTAACTTCTCTTAGAGCCTTAGTAAACTACTGGCAAACAGGCATAGAGCAATCAACGTTGAGTGGCTACGGCCCATTCATAGTGAGCCAACTTCTCGTTAACTCCACGTTCATCTAGCGAGGCGAGTATTACTCCTATATGCGCCCCCTGGTTCACGTGAATCCAACCTCCTACCTTGATCGTGAATTGAGCTGGCTGGACTTCAACAATCGAGTCTTGGAACTAGCCGAAGATAACGCGCTACCTCTTTTGGAGCGGGTCCGATTTATGGCAATAGTCTCATCTAATCTCGATGACTTCTTCATGATTAGAGCTGCCTCGGCAAAATTGAAGGTTGAATCGGGTTTAAATTCAGTAAATTTTTCAGGTTTTACCCCAACACAACTATTCGAAGCCATATTGGAAAAGTCAAAGGTGCTTGTAAAGCGCCAGAATGAACTCTGGCACTCCACGCTATTACATGAATTGGCGCAAAACGACATTCATATAATTCGATGGCACGATCTCACTGTTTCAGAGCGTGACTACATAAAAAAGCTCTTTGATACCTCAATTTTCCCGGTTCTTACTCCACTTGCTGTTGATCCATCAAGGCCATTTCCATATATCTCCGGGCTTTCAGTAAGCCTCGCAGTTCTGGTAAGAAATCCTGAGTCCAAAGAAGAATTTTTTGCTCGAGTTAAGGTTCCCAACACTCTACCGAGGTTTGTTGTGACAAATAACCAAGTCAATACCAGATTTATCGCTCTTGAAGAAGTAATTGCCGCACATCTTGAAGAGCTCTTTCCGGGAATGATGATCGACGACTACTACGCCTTCAGATTGACGCGAAATGAGGATTTAGATCTCGAGGAAGATGAGAGCGATAACTTGCTAGAGACTATGGAGCAAGAATTACAACGAAGGAAATTCGGACCCCCAGTTAGGCTGGAAGTAGAAGATGAAATCAAGCCTGAGTTATTGGAACGACTTGTAGCTGAACTTGAGATAACTAATCGAGAAGTATTTAAAAACCAAGGTCCTCTGGATTTCACTGGACTCAATTTCATCGCAGATCTGGAACGCCCTGAGCTGAAGTTTCCTCCTTTTCGAGGCGTCTTACCGGCTCCTTTTCCAGAGCTTGAAGAGGCTGAGGCTAACGAGTTCTTCCACGCTTTGAAACAAGGTGAAGTTCTCTTGCATCACCCCTACCACTCATTCTCTTCAACAGTTGTCCGCTTTCTAGAGACAGCGGCAACTGATCCAAATGTCCTGGCTATTAAGCAGACCCTGTATAGAACTTCCGGAGATTCGCCGATAATTGAGGCGCTCCTTGAAGCAGCTGCTGCTGGAAAGCAGGTTCTTGCAGTAATTGAAATTAGAGCGCGTTTTGATGAATTGGCGAATGTTCGTTGGGCGCGCAAACTTGAGGAAGCTGGAGTTCACGTTGTATATGGGCTAATGGGATTGAAGACTCATGCCAAACTCTCCCTCGTTGTTCGTAAAGAGAATGGACATCTACAACGCTACTGTCATGTTGGAACCGGTAATTACAATCCTAAAACCGCCCGACTCTATGAAGATTTCGGTCTCCTGAGTTCCGATGCGAGATTATGCGAAGACCTCTCTCGACTCTTCAATCAACTCTCTGGATTTGTCCGCGAAGAGAATTTCGAGAGACTCTTGGTGGCTCCCAAAGGATTGCGTAAGGGTTTGCTAGAAAGGATTGACCGCGAAATCCAAAATGCCAAGTCAGGGAAAGTCGCGAGAATTAGATTAAAGCTAAATGCCCTACTCGATGAAGAATTTGTTGACGCTCTCTACGAAGCTTCCGTTGCTGGAGTAAAAGTGGAAGCGAATGTTAGAGGAATTTGTTCCATAAAACCGGGGATTCCTGGAAAGTCGGAGAACATAGTGGTGCGCTCCTTCCTAGGAAGATATCTTGAACACTCGCGCATCTTTCATTTTCACAACGCTGGCAATGATGAGTATTGGATCGGTAGCGCAGACTTGATGGATCGAAACTTGAATCGTCGAATTGAGGCCCTAGTTCGAATTGAAGCAGAAAATCACAAAGCTGAATTAGATGGGGTACTCAAGTTATACGCAGACCCGGGAATAATCCACTGGTTAATGGACCAAAACGGAGAGTGGAAAAGAATTGTCAATAACGAGGAGGGAAGACTCGAAGATCTCCATACGATTTTGATGAGTCGTGTACGCCATGTCTGATGATGAGATTTCGGCAGCCGGCACGGTGACTTGGCGCCGAGATGATTCCGGGCAAGTACTAATTGCACTCGTACATCGACCAAAGTATGACGATTGGAGTTTTCCTAAAGGTAAGCTCGAAGGAATCGAAAGTGCAACGGCATGTGCTCATCGAGAGACCCTTGAAGAAACTGGTTTTGATGTGCGGCTTCACAACTATCTAGGCGAAGTTTCTTACCAGACTGCCGATGGACTAAAACGAGTCAAATATTGGAGCGCGAAATTCCTTCAGGAGACTGGAAGGCCAAATCCTGCAGAGGTTGATCAAGTTCTTTGGGTTGAACCTTCACTAGCCCGTGATCGACTAAAGCATGAGAGCGATATCCAAATCCTCAATTCTTTCTTGGCGACCGACTTGGATTCAAAAATTATTATCCTGCTCCGACATGCCAAGGCAATCGCGAGGGAAGAGTGGCAGAACGAGGATCTGGATAGGCCATTGTCGGCTCTCGGAGAACAACAAGCGAAACGGCTAATTAGTTCGCTATCGCCTTTTGCAATTAAAGAGATTCACTCTTCTAGTGCGGTGAGATGTTATGAAACGATAAATCCGCTTGCGCGAGCGCTATCGCTCGACTATTTCTTCACTGATTCGCTGACCGAGTATGTATTCGAAAGAACTCCAGCACGAACTCTTAAATACATTGATCGCCTATTAGAAAATAGCCATACCACTCTTGTTTGCGGCCATAACCCAATTCTTCCCAAGTACTTGGCAGAAAAGTATTCTCGCCAAGGCTTTGAAGTCTCAGAAGCCGCACTTAAACCCGGCGAGGCTTGGATAGTTCACCACATCGATAAGGAAGTGATCGCGGTAGATCACTTACCGGCACCGGTTACTGTCTAATCCAGTCCAACCACTTCAAAACTATTCCTTCGCGCAGCGCCCAGGGGCAGATCTCTAGATAATCGATATCCAGGCTCCGCATGACCGACTCAGCCACAAAGGCTCCGGCAACGATCTGTCTTGCGCGAGACTTGGATACACCTGGCAACTCACTACGTTCTTCTTGAGACATTTCAGATAGCTTGGGAAGAATCTTACGCAGATCATCAATCTCTAATCTATGACCATCCCCACCAGCCCAATCCCCAGTCAACCTAGCTAATGTCCTCAGAGTCTTGCTCGTGGCTATCGCCCGATCAGTGTCTTGATGTTGCAGGACTGCTGGAAGTATCTCAGATATTTGTGACTCGATGTAGTCACGTAGATTTCTTATTGACTTCTTGGTGAACGGATCACCTTCTAAGTGGCTCTTGGTTAATCGTGAAGCTCCCAAAGGTAAGGAGAGAGCAATGTCTGCAGATTCATTAACTCCCACGGCAAGCTCTAGCGAACCGCCACCTATATCTACAACTAGAAGTCGGCCACTTGACCAGCCATACCAACGTCGCGCGGCTAGAAAAGTAATCTGTGCCTCTTCTTCGCCAGATAAGACTTGAAGATCTATTTCAAATTCTGAATTCAATTCAGCGATGATCTCGCTACCGTTTCGTGCTTCACGCAATGCAGAGGTAGCAAAAGGGAGCAACTCTTCAGATTTAACTTTGCGGGCTTCTGCAACGCACTGTCTTACGGCGCTCTTAAGTTGCTTGATACCTTCTGGTTCGATATCGCCGTCAGAATTGAGAAATTCTGACAAACGCAAGTCAATTTTTAAGTTACTAGTTGGATTTGGCCGAGCCCCAGAAAATGCATCTACGACTTGGAGGTGGACCGTGTTGGATCCAACATCAAGTACTCCGAGGCGCACGCGCAGACTCTACTTTCATTTCTTGAAAAAACCAGGAAGCCCGAGGCATTTGCCTCGGGCTTCCTGTACCCTCGAAGAGAATTACAAACTACTGATTTGCTTTCGCAATTTGTTCATTTGCCTTCTTAAGGAAATCACCCTCGATGATGATGAATCCCAATTTAGGATTTGCACCTGGGCAATCGGGGGAAACTATGTGTTTGGCAAGTTCAACAACTGCTGCACCACGTGATTTGTTTTCATACGAAGTTTCAAGAAGCATGTAGGAGACGATGCCTAGTGTGTAGGCACCCTTTGTTTTCGTATTGTAATCGTAAGTCACGGTGCCATCATCCGCTTGCGTGGCGCTTGCTAGAAATGCAGATGTCGCAGCTGAATCTGGTGCTGTAAATTCTCCAGCTGCATTTCCAATATAAGCGGAGCGAAGACCATAAGAATCTCCCCAATTCTTCTCCGCATATGTAATTGAATACTTAGTCTTTTGAGCTGACGTCGCCACTCCTTGTGACTGGCCGGCGCCAACAAAGCGGCCAATATTGCCTGCGGCGTTGATGTCGCCAGGGAAAGCGGTGGTGAAGGCATCGTTACCCTTCTTGGTCCAAATTGTCGGAGCTACCCCATTCATCCACGAAGTGAAGTTGTTGGAAGTACCTGATCCATCAGAGCGGTAAATCACAGTAATTGGTTTGTTTGGAAGCGTGTAATACAAACGCTTGGTTGAAGTTCTCAGAACTCTGGGATTTCCATCCTTGTCCAAAAGCACGTTACCAGTCTCTCTGTCTTTCCTCAAAACTGTCACCTTAACACTGCGATTGTTGTCAGCCGCAATTTCGGGATCGTTCCACTTGGTGATTTCTCCGGCAAAGATTTTCGCAACCGTTGTTGGAGAGAGATAAATATCTTTTTTGGCTGGCAAGTTAACTAAAACTGCTATTGGTGCAGCGACTAAAGGTGCGTGGTAAACGGTGCTGCGTTTGGAGCTTGCAGAGTGTCGTGAATCGGAGAACCAGAAATCTCCAACTTTTGCATCTGAATTCTTTTTGCCAGTACCTGAACCGGTTGAGGTGTAGACATATGAGTGTCCGGTCTTTTGGGCGAAACTTGCCTTACAAGCTTGGAGCAGGGGATCAACAAATGATGCTCCTGAGCCCTGAAGATCTACGGCCTGCGCAGGTGCGGCCAAAGAAGCTGAAAGGGCGGTGGCCACGAAGACCATCAGCGCCTTTTTCTTTAAACCAAAATTCATTGCTTTCCTTTCATGTTGGATCGGGTTAGCACAACCCTAGGTGGCTCAGATAACTCAAGACCCCTAAAAAGTGAACGATTGGTTACATGCAAGCGAATTGGGAAATTCACAGAAATCTAGCCGAATCGTCCCGTCACATAGTTTTCAGTTCGCTTATCTGTTGGCGCGGAGAATATCTGACGGGTTGGTCCGGACTCGACCATGATTCCAGGTCCGCCGTCGGCTAGGAAAAAGGCGGTGTAATCAGAGACTCGAGCCGCTTGTTGCATATTATGCGTAACGATGATGATAGTCATGGTTTCCGCCAATTCGCCTATCGTCTCCTCTATCCGGAAAGTTGAACCAGGGTCAAGAGCAGAACAAGGCTCGTCCATTAAGAGTACTTCGGGCTCCACAGCTAAAGCTCGAGCGATACAAAGTCTTTGCTGTTGTCCTCCCGACAATGAGCCACCCTGTTCTCCCAATCGATCTTTAACCTCACTCCATAAACCGGCTCTAATTAAACAAGACTCCATTAAATCGTCCGCATTAGATTTCTTTAATTGAGCTAATTTCAATCCGGAGAGGACATTTTCTCCAATTGTCATTGACGGAAATGGATTTGGTTTTTGAAATACCATACCGATTTTTAATCTAATTTTTGTAACGTCACGTCCGGGTGCATATATATCTTGTCCATCCAACAAAACCTCTCCGGCCATTGCTGCACTTGGAATAAACTCATGCATTCTATTGAGAGTACGAATAAAGGTGGACTTTCCACATCCGGATGGACCTATCAGCGCAGTAACTGTTCCGGCAGCAAAATCTAAAGAAACGTCAGACAAGACATGTTTGGAGCCAAACCAAGCATGAACGCCACGTGCCTCAAGTCCTGTCCCTAGAACGTTGGTTCCGGGGACCCGAATCTTTCTATTTGCGGCGACTGAGGCTAGCGAAGAAGGCAAAGTCTGACCTCCATTATTATTTTCATCTGCTGTCATAGATTTACTTGCCCTTTCTGCCACCGAAGTATCTCGCCAATCCGAAGAGAATAAAGATAAAAGTCAGAAGAATCATCATGCCGGCCCAAGCTCTAGCGGCGGCCACTTCCGTGCCACCAGTTAGGAATGACTTCCAGATATAAAAAGGTAATGATCCCATTGCCCCGCTAAATGGATTTAGGTTAAGTGAATCTCCGCCACCTGTAACCAGAAGAATTGGAGCCGTTTCACCGACGATCCGCGCTACACCCAAAATAATTGCTGTCACTAGGCCACTTTTTGCTGCCGGAACCACCACCATCGCAACCGTTCGCCATTGGGTAGCTCCAAGGGCAACGCCTGCTTCTCTCAATTCATTTGGAATAAGAAGCAATACCTCTTCTGCCGTCCGAGCGATTGTTGGAATCATCAAAATGCTCAATGCAAGTGAGCCCATGAAACCCGATAGAGATTGAGTTATGGGGTAAATGATTGCAGAGAGTATGAAGAGCCCGGCCACTATTGATGGAACTCCCGACATGGCCTGGACAAGAAATCTAATTGGCCGAGTCATCCGACCCCGAATTTCCGTTAAATAGAGACCTGTGAGAAGGCCAATTGGAAAACTCAACAAGAGTGCACCGCCGACCAAGATCACAGTGCCCACCAACGCATGAGATAAACCACCGGCCTCCAGGGGATCATTCACTGACGCTAGAGCCATATCTTTTGTAAGAATTTGACTATGCAGACCTTTGATGCCCTTGGAGAACACGGTGTAAAGAATCGATCCGATGGGAATCAGTGTCAGTATTATTCCTAGAAACGAGAAGGAACTTAGAAGAGTGTCCTTAGCGCCTGGAAGATCTGTTTTTCGCAACTCGCGCAAAAATATTAATCCTGGAGTTAGAATAAAATACAGAATGAAGTAGGCCAGCTTGCCCTTTAGTGGAGTCATCTCCACAATTACATATGTAAGCAAAGCGCCCAACATCAGCACGAAGAACGTCAACAGATGGTCTACTGGGCGAGCCTCCCAGGGGCGTTTTGGGGTTGGAATAAGAAGCGACTGCGTCATCGGCCCTTACCACCAAATCTATTTACAATGTAATCGGCTGCAAAATTCACTGCGAGAGTTAATAGGAACAGCACCAATCCTGCAGCCATGAGCCCATCAACCTCGTAAGCCCCGGCTTCTCCAAATTTCAACAAAATTAGCGATGCAATATTTCCGCCCGCACCGAACAAGACTTGCCAATTGACCTGATAAACAATATTCAAGACTGTGTAGACAGCTACTGTTTCGCCCATTGCCCTACCAAGACCTAACATCGCTCCACCTACGATTCCTCCCCGCCCGTATGGAATAACAACGGCGCGGATCATCGCGAGACGGCTTGCACCCAACGCAAACGCCGCCTGGATTCGGTCCAACGGAGTCTGATCGAAAACTTCTCTCGAAATGGAGGTGACGATTGGAATTATCATGATTGCTAGAATGAGGCCCGCGATAAATGGTGATCTCTCGAAGATGGGCGCTGGCACATCAAATATTGGTATGAAACCAAAATACTTGTGGATGAGTTTGGCCCAATATTGAGCCGAGTCCATGAGGACTATGAACGCCCAAAATCCAAAGAGAAGCGAGGGAAATGCAGCCATCAAGTCAATTAGCGCGATAAGTAAGGATTTGACTTTTCCCCTTGCATAGAAAGTTAGATAAATTGCTCCCAGCACAGAAATTGGTACACCCACCAAAATCGCAATTACAGCGGTCAGCAGAGTTCCAACTAACATCGCGCCTATTCCCAAGTTAGTTTCGGCAATTTGACCACTTTCGTCAAGAATTACTTCCCACGTCGAGTTTGTTATAAAGCCAATACCTTCATCGCGCATTACATGAAGGCCCTTGATAGACAAGAAGAATGCAATCAAGCCCAAAATAATCAACGAAGCGAGTCCACCCGTCGTGACTACCGCACGGAAGATTTGATCAGATTTTCTTGGTTGCGTCGTCAGAAGTCTGGGCTCAGGAATTACCTTTGGTTCTGCGGAGACAGCTGCCACGACCGGATACTCCTACCCAGTTCCCGTCCGGGAGTGGAAAGATAGTGAACAGAAGGTGAACTAGTCGTGAAATCTCATCCACCCCATGCCTGCCCCTAGCCTTGCCTCATGGCTAACGAGAACCCGCCCTTAGTCTGGGTTGATTGCGAGATGACCGGCCTGGACCTCAGTAAGGATGCCCTCATTGAGATTGCTGTCCTTGTAACTGATGAAAATTTAAATGTACTGGGCGATGGCATCGATCTCACCATCCAAACTGAACCTGAAAAGTTGGTAGGCATGAGCCCTGAAGTAAGAGGAATGCATACCGAATCTGGACTCCTAGAAAAACTCAAAGACGGCGTACAGATGAGTTTTGCTGAGGAGCAAATCATTTCTTACCTTTCGAACTTCACCTCAGCGGGTAAATCTCCAATTGCTGGAAACTCAATCGGCATGGACCGCAACTTCATCAATCGGGATATGCCAAGGCTTGGTTCATTCCTTCACTATCGATCCGTTGATGTATCTTCCATCAAAGAGCTAGCACGTAGGTGGTATCCGAAGGTTTACTTCAATGCTCCCAAGAAGACAGGTAATCACAGAGCGCTCGGTGACATTCAGGATTCGATTGCCGAGTTGAAGTATTACCGCGAAAATATATTTATCTCAAACTCCTAAACGGCTTAAGGCATCTACTAAAGTTTCGCTCTCACCTAGTGAAGTGCGATTAAATGCAAGTCTCGGTTTAATCGTGTTAGATAATCTAAAGATTAGATGACCAGCAGCTTCTTCATCTCCAAGAAGAAGCAGAACAAATACTTGCTCTCCCATCCGAGCTAACAAGTCACCGCCCCGTAACTCACTGTTTAGTTTCCGCGCCGCGTGAACCAAGGCATCATCAGAAAGATTAGGTAAATGAATTGAGATGACGGCCAGCGCTTGGCCCTTCCGATCAGCCCACGACTTGACTCTTTTAGCGCTCTCATAAAAATGAAATGGAGTCATCAAACCGGTCATCTCGTCGTACATCTGTTCACTCACCACCCAAAGATTCCCCATGGTCAAGAGCGTTTAAAGGCTTTTCTCATCCCCTATTCTTCGGGGATGCGCATAAGGAAATTAGCGGCTGCTTTTGCCAGTCTAGAATCCCTATTTTTACTCTCCCTTGCGCTCTACTTGCTGATCAGAACCATCACATCTGATGTCGAAGAGCTCGATGCCGTGATTGCTGAAATCATCTTCTTGATCGCAGGCGCATTAGGACTCTTCTTTGCTGGACGCGGCATCTTGCGCGGCAAAAGGTATGGAAGAGGACCGATTGTGATGGCAAATCTCATTGCTTTAGGCGTTGCCTATTACATGATTGATGGCGAGCGAATCTCTTGGGGAATCGCGCTCGGAGTAGTTGCGATTACGACTGGCGGACTCGCAATTGCAGCGATTCCTCGTCAAATTGGGGGTAGTGGCTCCGCATCACTATAGTTTCCCCCGCTTCACGGGTTGTTAGCTCAGATGGTAGAGCAGGTGACTCTTAATCACCGGGTCGGGGGTTCGATCCCCTCACAACCCACCCTGTGTCTGACCAAGGTCTTTACGCAACTTTATTTTTCGCGCTTAAAGGCCTTAACAATCTGGTCTGCGGCTCCGCTTAATTCCGCAGGGATAACCCAAATTTTGCTAGCAGTGCCATTAGCAATGACTGGTAGCTGTTGTAAGTATTGGTATGCCAAGACTTTTTCATCCGGATTGGATTCATGAACGGCGCCAAATACTTTCTTGATGGCAGCCGCTTCGCCATCAGCACGCAAGATTGCAGCTTGTGCATCACCTTCCGCCCGAAGAATTTCAGCCTGGCGTGCTCCTTCAGCCGTGAGAATCTGACTCTGTTTTTCACCTTCTGCGGTGAGGATGGCAGCACGTTTATCACGCTCAGCACGCATCTGCTTCTCCATAGATTCCTGGACACTGGGAGGTGGATCGATTGCCTTTAACTCGACTCGGTTTACACGTACCCCCCATTTTCCAGTTGCATCATCGAGGACGCCGCGTAAGGCAGCATTTATTGAATCACGAGAAGTCAATGCGGCTTCTAGATCAAGTCCGCCCACGACGTTGCGAAGAGTTGTAACGGTCAGTTGTTCGATTCCTTGAATGACATTTTCAATTTCATAAGTTGCAGACTTGGGATCTGTAACTTGAAAGTAAATAACGGTATCGATTGATACAACAAGGTTATCCTCTGTAATTACTGGTTGGGGAGGAAACGAAACTACTCGTTCGCGCATGTCGATTAAGGGACGTAGGCGGTCAATGAAAGGGACAATAATGGTTAAACCCGCTCCGAGTGTGCGATGGTATTTGCCAAGTCTTTCAACGAGTCCTGTGCTTGCTTGAGGAATTATCCTGATCGACCTACTAAGAACAACACCAAAAATGATAACAAATAGCAGTAATGCAGCCCACGAATAATCTATATCAAACATTGTCATCCCCTTTTTCGCACTACTGCTGTGGCACCTTCAATTGATACTACCTCTACTCTTGCATCTATCGGTATGGAGCCTGATTCACTCCGAGCACTCCAAACTTCGCCATTGAGTTTTACTTGTCCTGTTAGGTCTGTGATTGCCGTGAGAGCTAGCGCAGGAGAGCCAATTAGAGCATCGACATTTGTTGATTGATCAGGCGAACTTCTCTTTAAATTTTTCAAAGCAATTGGACGAAGAACAAACAGTGAGATGACGGCGGCAACAGCAAATACCACCCCTTGAGCAGCAACATCAAAGCCCATGGCATTAGCGGCTGCGGCCGAAAAGGCAGAAAACGCGAGTGATGCAAAGAGCAGATCGACGGTGAGCATTTCCGCAACCAGCAGGGCTCCGCCTGCAACTAACCACATCCATAGCTGCATTGGTGCCTCCCAATTCTGATTGCGAAGGGAGTGTACTGAAGAACTCTGAAGTGCGTCAGATCGGATTTCTGAGAATATTCATTGTAGAAACCTAAGGGCCTATCTTGGGGTCATTAAATAACCGGGTCGTGAGTTCGGTCCCCTCATAACCCACTTGTAGGTCTACTATGAAAATAAGTCAGAAGTTGGGAGCAAAGCCGTTCTTAATCTTTGCCTTCATTGCTAACTACTGGTCTATGAAGTGCGTGAAGGACCAGCCCCAAATCCAAGCAAAGAAGAAGACTCCGAGTGGGTAGAGAATGTCGAAAAGATCCATGAATTTAGGGTACGCCGGGAATTTGAAAAGATAGGTGAGGCTTACCAGGGAATTACTTCTCGATCTTCCCAGAGCACACCGGTTACATCTCCGGCG
>JBJOGL010000015.1:0-19733 GCA_046048255.1 Actinomycetota bacterium
CCTGGGTAGTAGCCGGCATGTGATCCTGGATGAGTATGAATAGCGCAGTGATCGATATTTGTAGCTTTCAATCGCTTTTCATTCCATCCCGTTGTGGCAACAGCTAAATCAAAGACTTTTACGATTGCTGTTCCAATCGTGCCAACATGGCGCGTCTTCCGTCCATTAATGTGATCGGCGATGACTCGGCCATGGCGATTGGCGATGTTCGCTAGCGGAACCAGTGTTGCACTTTCATCTAGCGCATCTTTTTTCTCGGCTGCATCCCCTATTGCATAGATATTCTTGTCGCTCGTTAAATTGTTCTCATCAACTGAAATTCCTCCACGTGCACCAATTAAAAGTCCCGCTGCTTTTGCAAGTGAACTATCGGGACGCACGCCGATTGCCAGAATTACAATCTCGGCTGGTACTACCTCGCCATCACTTAAAGTTACCGAGTTTTGTGAAATCCTGGTCCCAGAAACTCCAAGCTTTAGCTCCACGCCATGCTTTCTCATTTCTTGTGCAACAAGCAGAGCCATTTCAGGATCAAGCGGTGCAAGGACCTGATTTGTGGCTTCAATTAATGATGTTTTGATTCCTCTGTGGACAAGGTTTTCTGCAACCTCTACCCCAATAAACCCCCCACCAATCACAACGGCGGTCGAAGGTTTCTTACTGACTGCCTCAAAAATCTTCTTCGTATCTTCAACAGTTCTAAGAGTCATCGCTCGCTCAACACCTTCAATTGGAGGAACAATCGGTGTTGCACCCGGGCTAAGAATCAGCTTGTCGTAACTCAGCTCGTAGCTTTCATTGCTATTCAGATTCTTGATAGCGACTGTCTTGGCGCCCGGATTGATACTCAAGACTTCGCTTTTCACCCGAACATCGAGGCGAAAACGCTTATTTAGGCTCTCGGGCGTCTGGAGCAAGAGGTCTTGTTCTTTTGCGATTACGCCACCGATGTAATACGGAAGACCACAATTCGCATATGAGACGAATCCGCTCTTCTCGACTACAACAATCTCTGCATCATTATCCAAACGGCGCAAGCGAGTAGCGGCGGACATTCCACCAGCTACACCTCCAACAATTATGTAACGCTTCATTCAGTTGCTGCTCCGGCCGCTGCTAATTCGGCAAAGCCGCCCTGATTGAAGTTAATGATGTTTGTAAATCCAGCATCGGCCATTCGTTCGGCAGCAAGGGTTGAACGGCGACCGCTTCTGCAATACAGAGCATAGGTAGCGGTCTTATCGAGATTTGCAATCCCAGCATCAAATCCACCTGACTCAACATCAATATTTTGCGCACCTTGTAGATGACCAGATGAATACTCGCCAAGAGAGCGAACGTCGATAACCTTTATAGTCGGATCAGAGATTGTTGAAATGAATGTGCTCGCATCGACATTAGTTATCGAAGCGCTCCCTTCGCTTGAACAAGAGGTTAGAGCAAATAGCGATACAAATATTGCAATTAGTTTCTTTTTCATATTTATGCCAAGCTCAAAAAGAGCTTCTGTAACCTTTCTCTTTGTGCTGGGTTATTTGATTTCTTATCTAGGATGCATTCTTCGAGACTCGCCGCGATCAAGGTAATTGCTGCTGTATTCATAGCTTTCCCTACCGCTGACATCTGATGAACCACTTCCTCGCAGCTTCGTCCTTCTTCAAGCATTCTGATTACGCCTGCGATCTGGCCTTCTGCACGCTTAACGCGGTTCAGGACTTCAGCCCGCTGTTCCTCATTCTTTAGAACTGTTCCAACCAATTTTTTCGCCATCAGAGCCTCCTGTGGTGGACAGTAGCATACCCCCGGGGGTATAGTCGACTCATAAAAAGCTAGATTGGAGAGTAGAAATGTGCTCACAGGTTCGTTGCCGAAAGTGTGGAAAAGCCACTTGGTCTGGATGCGGTCAACACGTTAAAGAAGTAATGCGGGGTATTCCCAAAGCCCAGCAATGTGCTGGACATGAAAATGATCCCAAGGAGCCCGGCCTCTTCGCTCGTTTGTTTAATCGCAGTAAGTGATTAAGCACGCGATAGCGTTGCGGTATGAGTTCAACTCCCGGTGAATGGATTTCGCCCCTCACTGCTCCTGATATCTCCAAAGCCGGTGTTTCTGCAGCCTGGCCCCAAGTAGTTGGGGAAGATATTTGGTGGCTTGAAACTAGACCAGAAGAAAGTGGACGGAAAGTTGTAGTTAGCAAGAAACTTGGAGATCTTCTACCTAAACCTTTTAGCGCAAGCCATTCAGTTCATGAATATGGCGGCAGAAGCTATCTTGGAATTCCTGATGGCGACTCATTCATTCTCTATTTTACGAACAAAAAAGATCAACGGCTATACAAGAAGGTTGGCGAAGCGGATCCCATAGCGCTTACTCCCGATACCCAAGGAAGAGATCGTTACGCAGAACTCTTGAAAGTCGGAGATGAAATCTGGTGCATCAGAGAACAAAATTCAGATACTGGTTGTAAGCGAGAACTTGTGGCAATTCCCCGACAAGGTTCAATTAGAACCTTGGTATATGGCCACCAGTTCTACATGAATCCGCGGGTTTCACCGGATGGTAAGCATTTGATCTGGGTTTCTTGGGAGCACCCAGATATGCCATGGGATGGGACCGAACTATTTATCGCTGATATTCATGAGGGTAACGTCTTAAACAAACGCGTAGTTGCAGGTAGCCGGAAAAATCCGGTTCTCTCACCAGAGTGGCTCAACAACGAGACCATCGTTTACATCGATGAGGAGAGCGGTTGGTGGAATCCCTGGAAAGTTGATTTACAAGGAAAGAGAACGCAGATCGTCTCGGAGCGCTCTGAGTGGGGTTTCCCCGCCTGGCAGCTTGGATACACCGCAATTTCAATCTTGAAAAACGGCAAATTCGTTGGATTGCATGGTCCGGTTGATGATCGGAAGCTAGCCCTAGTAGATCCAAACACTGGATCAGTCCAAGACTTTCAATCTGAATTTACATACTTTTCGCAATCATTCTCATCTGACGGAAGACGCCTAATTGCTTTTGGCGCGAGCAGCTCAAATTTTCCAACGTTAGTTGAGTTCGATTCTGAGACTTTGAAAGTCAAAGAGATTATTCGCCCTAATCCCTTACCTCTTTCACGAGATTTTGCACCGGAGATTAAAGAAATAACCATTAAGGATGGAACACGAGAAGTAAGGGTAATTCTCCATAAGGCAACTCACCCGGATCATCCCAATCCAGGAGCCACTCCCCTTCTTGTTCAAGTTCATGGCGGCCCAACTGGAAACTCCTCAGCAACAGTTGATTTGGACTACCTCTACTGGACTACACGTGGTTTCACAATTGCCGACATCAATTATGGTGGCTCAACCGGATACGGATCTGAATACCGCCACTTACTTGATGGAAACTGGGGCATAGTCGATTATGAAGATGTAATCACCAGCGTAGAACACTTAATAAAGATAGGAATTGCTGATTCGAATCGAGTGTTTATCTCTGGCGGTAGTGCAGGTGGATTTACAGTCCTCAATGCGCTGATTCATAGCGATCTCTTTGTTGCGGGAGCAGATTATTACGGTGTTGCGGAACTAACTGGGCTTGCTACAGATACCCATGATTTCGAGTCACGTTACTTGGACTCGATGATTGGCCCATATCCGGCGCGTAAAGATTTGTATGATCAACGGTCGCCGTTAACTCACGCTTCGAAACTAAATACTCCCCTAATAATTTTTCAAGGATTAGATGACAAAGTAGTTCCACCTTCACAATCCGAAGCTTTTCGTGATGTTTGTGTAGAAAAGGGCCTAAAACATAAGTATTTTGCCTTTGAAGGCGAGGGTCACGGTTTCGTCAAAGCAGAATCGCGAATTACTAGCCTAGAAGAAGAGCTAAAGTTTTTTGGTGAAGCTGGCGGATTCCAACCCTTTATCCGTTAATTCCCACTCATCTCGAATCGCCATAGGTCCAGTTCATCTAAATCAACGGGCTTAAAGCCCTTTGCTTCCAAAGCAGATGCGATTTGGGCTCGATGTTCTGTTGCATGATGAATTGCTTGCGACAAAATCGTAGAACGCCATCTCTTTACGAGATTTCCCGAATAATTCTTAAATTCCAGTTGAACATCATCTAGTTTCGAGCACTCCTGTAGCGCAGAGTCAACAAGCTGTGCTTGAATTTTCAGATTTGCTAAATCGGCGATGCTCTCTAGTTCTTGAATACCTTCCCCGGGCAATTCACAACGTTTTTCCGTGATTCTGTAAACATAGGCATCAGCCGCATCAACTATGTGATGCATGATCTCTCCGACGAACCATTCAGGGTTAGTTGCATATGCTTTTAACGCCTCATCCGGAAGAGTCTGAAGATGTTCGATGGTTAGTTGGTTTGCCCACTTCATATGAGCGAGAAGTCGATCTAGTCCTATTGTCATAGCGTGAGCCTACTGAATGAAAACTCGTTCGTTATGCGACAACTGCTGGGTTGGAAGTCCTTTGAGAATATGAACCTTTGCCTCTCCGTGCACTTGCCATTCTGGCTCGCCACTTCGGCGAACCATCGCCGTCAGTTCATCGATACCCACCAAAACAGAATCTCCAGGTGTATCAAGCAGGATCTTTGCCGCGCTATCGGGAATCCATTTGAAGAACTTATTGAAGTGGGGAATGACTCGAATGTCTGGCAAGAGATTGAATCCCTCTGTTGGAGAACTTCTAGAGATTCTGAAATTCGGTATTTTCGAACTCATCACCATCGCCCCAGCGCTACATCCAGCAAGCGAGCCGCCCGAGTTCCAGTTATCGACAATGGCATCCAAAACGGGCGTATCTCTCAAAGTATTGGCCAAGTAATGTGGATCTCCCCCGGACATATAAATCAATGCGCTGTCTTTAATCTGCGCTACCAGTTCAAGATTATGAGCTGCTTCCCTGTCGAATATCGGAAGAAACCTTGGTTCAACGCCAAGTAAGTCAGCTTGTCCCCTACCTAACTCCTGCCAATACAGGATTCGGTCTCTACTCTCTCGGCCAGCTGCTGTTGGAATCTGTACAAAAACTGGCGCCTTCTGATTTCTTTTTCCATCCTCGATAAGAGAGTTCTCAAAATCAGACATCGCTGGCAGATACTCGCCCGAACCAACCAGCGCGATTGAGCCAATCATAAATTTCTAGATTTCTTAGCGCCTCGATAAAGCGCAAGAAGGATTATCATCTGATAATTGTAATGATAACGAATGAACTGATAGCCTATTTTTGTGAATGAATACGATAAGGAAGTTCAAGAGCGTTGGGGCAACACCGAAGCTTACAAGCAAAGCACGGTGCGCACTTCTAAGTATTCAGCTGAAGATTTTCAAAAGGCAAAAGTGGATCAAGAGGCTGCCACCGAAGCTTTTGCATTCTGCTTCG
The DNA here is from genome assembly GCA_046048255.1 of Actinomycetota bacterium. Lineage (GTDB taxonomy): Bacteria > Actinomycetota > Actinomycetes > Nanopelagicales > Nanopelagicaceae > MAG-120802. Next base: position 5,388 of record JBJOGL010000015.1, read on the forward strand.
GTAACGGCATGTCAGTTACTTCAAAAGAGGCACAGCAAGCCGTTATTGCGCATAGAGAATCTATCAGCAAATGGTTTTACGACTGCTCAATTGAAATGCAGAGGAATCTTGCAATCATGTACATCACCGATGAAAGATTTAAGAAGTATTACGATGATCGCGCAAACGGCCTAGCCCAGTTCGTTCACGATGCCATCATGGCTCAATAACTCTGAAGAAGAGTCGCCCTATAAGCCGGATTTGTTTGATTTGAGATTCAATGATTGGCATGCTTGGAGAGTGCCTACATTTAATGACAAATTAGAGTTGATTGAACTCAACGAGCGAGCTCGGGAGTTCTTACTACTTGATGTTCATGAGGACCAGAAGAATCTAGTTGCCTCAGTTGCACAGAGTTTTGCAGATGCGCTTTTTCCTCCTGCTGATTATGAGAACGGTGCACCGCTTCCTTGGATTCGAGGCGTTCTACGAAACTCAAAGCCTGCGGCATTCATCATGTGTGCCGATCCAACTGAGCAACAAAAGGATCCTTGGCTATGGAGGTTGCTAGTAGATAAGTCACACCAAGGCTATGGGATTGGGAAATTTGCAGTTGAATCTGTTCTAGCCCGATATCGAGAATTAGGTTGTGCTCGAGTTCTAGTTTGCTGGGCTCCCACAGAAGGCAATGCCGGAGATTTCTACAAAAAGATTGGATTTGTCGAAACAGGCGAAAAAATGGGTGAAGAAATCATTGCAGAATTCAAATTTTAGGAAGATAGAAGAGTCGCCCTATAAGCCGGATCCTGCCCTCTTGCCAATCTAATGAGTGACAGATTCGTGACAGATCAATGGCTCGAATTGCTAAGAGGATCAGTCGATAAGATTTTCACGCTTAAAGAGAAGTGGGCCCTGTCGGGATCGAACCGACGACCCACGGATTAAAAGTCCGTTGCTCTACCGACTGAGCTATGGGCCCCAATGCGTAATACGCTCGAATGTTCAATAAAACAAGCATGGCAATTATGCCAAGTTGAGTCATCTTATGCCAATTTGTTGTGCCTTCACCTGCGAGATTTGCATCTATTGAAATTTATTAGGTTTCCATTCGTAACATACATCTGGCGACATTTCTTCGTTATGAGTTCCATCGGTTCTCTCTATGACATGAAAGTCATGTCTTTCATAAAATTTATGCGCCAAAACATTGCTCTGAAAAGTCCAAAGTCTTAACCCTTCTGGCATTAATTCTTTGGCTTTATTCAATAATTGTGAGCCCAACCCTGAGCCAATTTTATCTGGACGAACGTACAATTGATCCAGCCAACCGGTTTCTAACAACATGAAGGCGCAGATACCTAAATCATCTTCCATCACCCAGCACTCTTCGCCATTGATAATTCGAGCAGACAGCCAATTTAATACTCTTTCATCCGATCCAAAGACGGGTGGGATGCTTCCAATCGCCTTCTTTCTTGCATTGAGATACAAGTTTGCGATTTCTTGAGCCTCGACTGCGAACGCTTTTCTCACTTTTGAACTATAACATTTTCAAATCCACTAGTTTTAAGGAGAAAGCCGCCTCATAAAATCGAAGCGGCTTTCATGTTATTGCTTATTAAGTGAGTCGCCCTATAAGCCGGAAGAATAGGAAGGACCTCGATTTCTCAAGGTCCTTCCTTGCGAAGTTAGATCAATTCTTTTGACCACTACCAATAGATCAAATTGATCCGACTACGACTGTGGTGGAGGCGACGGGGTTCGAACCCGCTCCAGTGGTTTGGTAGACGACTAGGCTGCCAATTACAACACGCCCCCATCACGAGTGCGAAGTTACTGTTTCAATTGTTAAGAAAGTGATTAATAGTGAAACCTGTGGATATACGAATTTGCGTAACAAAGTAAAAGGGACTTGGTTGATTCCAAGTCCCAATTACTACCAAACCACTGTGCCCCAATTATTACATAAGTTTCATTGCACCGGAAGTTTTCAAAGAATAATGAAGAGTCGCCCTATAAGCCGGATTCTGTCTTGCTATTGCTAGCGAGATCACCATCCATCTAGATCTGTAATTACTTACAGATTCGAGCAACCTACCCACCAGCACGAACGAGCAGTTCTTAACGCTGGCCTACGTGGTCTTGCTCCAAGTGGGGTTTTCATAGCTACCGATATCGCTACCGGCACTGGTGGTCTCTTACACCACCGTTTCACCCTTACCAATATTGCTATTGGCGGTTTACTTTCTGTTGCACTACTCCCGCGGATTGCTCCGGGTGGACGTTATCCACCACTTTGCTCTTTGGAGTCCGGACTTTCCTCGGTGCTTAAAAGTTAATTAGGCTCTTAAGTAACGCGGTGATCCGGGCGACTCTTCGTCGCAAAGTTTACCATCGCAAGCGAAGCCGAATTCCAACGAGTTCTCTTAATAAATTTATCGCTTATAACAAGCCAAATTAGGCCGGGAATGAGATCAATACTCCGCTTTAGAAACCATTTGCTCCCATTGGTCATTAGCCAAACTAACTCGAATTTTAGTGACTTGTCCGAATCAACTGGTAATGGACTGCCTTTAACCCTTGGCAGAAATAATGACTTTCTTACGTGGTCAGCAATGAATTGATGACCTAACGGAGATGGATGCATGCGATCAACATGCCAATATTCCTTTGAATTCTTGAGAATGTCGGTCGGAATAACTCGGGCGTCAAAATCTTTCGCGACGTCGTTGAGGATTCCATTTACAATTTCAACCCTCTCCTCAAGTATTCGACGCAAGAATTTTGGTCCCGGAGCTGTTTGCATAGGATTAGGGAGTCCAAGAAAGACAACTACGCAATCTATGGAATTGAGTTCCTGCACAATTCGTACCAAAGATCTGTAGATTTCCTCAGGCGAAAAATCTCCCCTAAGAACATCATTTGTGCCAATACAAAATAGAGCCAAGTCAGGTCTCATTGCTAGTGCGGCAGGGAGTTGAGACTTAAGTAAGTGCTTGGCACGTGCTCCATTTTTAGCAACATTGATGTAGGCGACTGCTCCAATATCTCGAGCCAATCGACCCGACCATCCTGCACCGACAAAAGGTAGATCGTCGCCTAAGTCACCAACTCCGAAAACAGAGCTGTCGCCAAGCGCGATTACACGGACATCTTTGCGAAGTCGAAGCAAATGCAATCTCTGAACAACGTTCGATTGGAGTTGCTGAGACATTTGAATAGTCATGCAACACCGATACCTTCATGAAGTTCGACCAATCTCTCAACGCTATTTATCCATGAAAAGTTTTCTGCCCGAGATCGACTCGCCTGACGAAGGGTCTCCCGGTCTTTCTTAAGAATATTGTCAATCGCAGTGGCCCAGGTTGAAGCATTCCTTGGTAACGCTAGGCCGCATTGATCATCAATTACTTCTGAGATCGCTGCTGACTCGCGACAGATAACGGGGGTACCAGATGCAAGCGCCTCAAGAGCTGCCAACCCAAAAGTCTCAATTGGTCCAACAGCTAGAAATGCATCAGCGCCAGCCAACATTTTGGCTAGCTCTTTTCGATCATCTACAAAACCTGTGAAAAGCACATCCAAATTGCTATTTTTGACCTTTTTGATCATTTTCCTCTGCAATGGTCCGCTACCTGCAATAACAAGGGGTACCTTCACATTATTTACTCCCAATTCTCTGGCAATCTCCAATAGGAAGAATGGGTCTTTCTCTCCGGAGCATCGAGTTGCGGCAAGAATGTATCTCTCCGGAAACGATGGCAAAGTTGTGGATTTCTCAAGCCGTCTTGTTGGATGAAATAATTCAAGATCAACACCTAGAGGCACTATGTTTAATTTTCCATATGGCGTAGATGATGATTCGTAACCAATGGACAAGAATTCTTCAGCTGCATATTGCGTGGTGGCTATCACTTTGGTGCAAATCTCCGCCGTATACGCGTTCCATCGCCTAGCGATTGCTCTTCGAAATGGGAGCCAGGAACCAAAAGCATTCAGAACGCCATCTAAACGCTCGTGAGCAAATATCGCTGTAGGAATTCCTTGTTTTCGCGCCCAGTTCGCTACTCGAAGCATCGTTGTTCGGTCAGAAATCTCAATCCTATTAGGATTAAAAGCGCTCAGTCTCTCAATGACTTTCTTTGTATTCAAAATTAGACGATATCCGCCAGAAAAGGGAATGCGAGTCGATGGAAGTTCTATTCGGGTAACTCCATCTTCAACTCGATTTTGAAATTTCACTCCTGGCACAATGATTAATACTTCGTGATCTAACTTTACATATTGTTTTGCGAGCTCATTTACACAGGTACGCAGTCCACCCGACTTTGGACCATAAAGGTTTGCAATGAGAGCAATTTTCTTCATGATGCCTGCTTCTGCCTTCTTATTCTTATGACTTCTTCGTAATGGGCAACCAACTCAGCACAAACAGATTCCCAAGTATTTTTTGCTACCTTGGCGTGACCCATCTCTCCCATATTTCGAGCCGTCGAGACGCTCGAAATTAGTGCGAGAACCTTCTTTCTTAAATCAAATCCATTTCCGGGCTCGTAAAGCAAGCCGGTAACGCCATCATCAATTAGGTCGATCGGTCCGCCTGCACGAGGCGAAATAACGGGAAGTCCACACGCCATGCCTTCCTGAATCACCTGGCAGAAAGTTTCATGCTCTCCCGTTGTCACTAATAGATCTAGCGATGCCATAGTGCTTCCCAAACTTTCACCCTTTAAATTGCCGGTGAATAATGCAGACTTCAGTTTCTCCTGAAGGGTTTGGCGGCTTGGTCCATCTCCTACAACTACGATTTTAGAATCAACTCCAGAGAGAAGTCCGACATCATGTAAGAATTCCAGCCTCTCAATCTGCTTTTCCGGCGCAAGTCGTCCGACGTATCCAATAACAAAAGTTTTAGGCGTTATTCCCCAACTTTTTCGTATCTCTCTCGACCGATTACTAGGATTAAAGATAGAAGTATCAACGCCCCTACCCCAACGAGCAGTATTCGTTATACCTAGGGATCTCAGATATCTCTCTGATGAGGAGGAAGGAACGAGATTTAAATCAACTCCGCTATGAATCTTCTTTACGCGATTTTCGCCTAAGTTCTTAACAAAATTAAATCCGTAGAAGCCTGCAAATCCAGAAACATCAGTCTGATAGATAGCGATGGTGGGGATTGATCGCATTCGAGCCGCTTTTCGAACTTGTTCACCCAAGAGAAATGGGGAGGCGAGATGAACGATGTCGGGTTGGAACTCATCGATTACCTTTAATATCTTTCTCACTCCGACAAGAGCGATGTCGACCGTAGCTCTCGATTTAAGACTTAAAGCTGGGATTCTTATTACTGGTTGACCCTCGACAAATTCGGGTCCATCGCCAGGAGCTAGCACGACCACTCTATCTCCAGAATCTTTTAGATACCTCATAGCCCGGGTCACTGAGTTGGTTACGCCATTGGAACGTGGAAGAAATGACTCTGCTGAGATCAGAACTTTCATGCGTAATTTGTAGCAATTCCGACTTTGGGATCAGTTAAAGGTGGTGAGATGTTTGTTGAACCCTTAGCGAAGTTTCATTTGAACTCATTTAACCTAACGTTTACCTAAAGGTTTATGGTTCTTAGCACGGGGCTGAGACCCTTCTGTCCCGTGAAGAGTAACGAGCGCACGGCAGCCTTCTTCGATCTCGATAACACCTTGATTTCCGGCTCCTCTTTTTATTACCTGGTGAGGGGTATGGTCAAAAGAGGAATAGTAAATAGGCGATCAATAGCCCGATTTGGATTGGCGCATCTTCGCTATGCAAAAAAGGGTGAGGAGAATCTTCAACTAATTTCGACAGTAACCAAACGCGCACTTAACTTCATCTCCGGGCGCAGTCAGGCCATGCTCTCTGATGTTTGTGGCGAAATAGTCCGAGATTTCCTTCCCAATCGAATCTTTCCCTTGATGCATCATCGAATCCAAGAGCATAAGTTGCTCGGACACGATACATGGTTAGTCACAGCCGCACCTCGCGAGATTGCCCAGATTGTTGCCGAGGAAATGGGAATGAGCGGAGCGCTAGGAACACGGGTTGCAACTCGTGAAGGCCTATACACCGATGAACTTGAATCACTCGCTATGCATGGCATGGAGAAATCTCGGGCGGTGCGCAAGATCGCAGAACATCACGGATATGACCTTCGCAAGTCCTTTGCCTACAGCGACTCGATAAATGATTTGCCACTTCTAATGACAGTCGGAAGGCCGATTACGGTCAATCCCAATAAAGAACTTAAGCGAATCGCCGCAAAGAATCGTTGGCCAGTTCTGCAAGCTTCATAACGGCAAGATCGCTTAAACTAGAGAGCCTCGAAGCGCGTACGCGTTTGAAACTCGTTTTACCGCCAAAACAAATGCTGCAGTACGAAGATCAACTGAGTGCTTCTTCGCCTCCTTAAAAACATCTGCAAAAGACTTGGACATTCGGGCATCAAGCTCTTTTCGGAATTTCTCAATTGGCCAAGAGAACTGCTGAATATTCTGGGTCCATTCAAAGTATGAACCCATAACCCCTCCAGCATTAGCAAGGATGTCGGGAACTATTACCACGCCTGATTTGCGTAATTCTTGGTCAGCTTCAAATGTTGTGGGTTGGTTCGCGCCCTCGACCACATATTCACAATCAATTTTCTCAACATTATTCTCATCAATGACGCCGCCCAGAGCTGCTGGAATAAGTACGTCACATTTCTGCTCCAAAACCTCATTTGGAGCGATATGGCTGTAACCGGGAACCTCACTTAAAGTCTTGAAGTTTATCAATTCGTGAATATCGATACCTTCGCGTTTCGCTATCCCTCCGGTCACATCGGAAATAGCGACTACTTTGAAACCAAGCTCGGCGCAAGCAAGCGCTGCAAATCTGCCGACATTTCCAAATCCCTGAATCGCCACGCGCGCGCCCCGGACTTTCTTTTCATACTTCTCAAGAGTTGCCGCTGCAATCATGGCCACGCCACGACCTGTCGCCTCTTCGCGACCTGGGGCACCAAATAAGTCGATCGGTTTTCCGGTGACGCACGCTGGTTGAAATCCCTCTAGTCGATGATATTCATCCATAAGCCATGCCATGGTCTTTGCATCGGTACCCATATCTGGAGCAGGAATATCACGTTGATGGCCAAGAACATGAACTATTTGCCGCGTCCAGCGACGGATGATCTCTTCTTTCTCTATCTCTGTAAGTTGAGAAGCGTCAACTGCGACACCGCCCTTGGCGCCGCCGAAAGGTACGTCGATGAGTGCGGTCTTCCAAGTCATCAGAGAGGCCAACGCTCTAACTTCATCAAGATCTACTTCTTGATGAAATCGGATTCCCCCTTTTCGTGGTCCTCTAGCGCTGGAGTGTTGTACTCGGTAGCCCGTCAACACCTTTATGTCTTTCTCGCGCCTTAAGGGAATTGAGATTACGACTTCTCGTTCGCACTGTTGTAAGGCTTCAATAAGCCCACTCTTTAAACCTAATATTTCGCCGGCCTGGGATACTTTTTTGTTAACTTCTTCAAAGGCGGAACGCCCTTTGTCAGTCATAGGTGCACTCAAGTGACCAGAAGGTAATTCCGCTACCAAATCAATGAGACTTTACGTAAAGAATAGATGAATAAAAGGTTTTCCTCTTTCCGGAGAATCTTTAGGGTGTAACAATGCCCGAGTGATCGTTGATTTCGCCCTTTATAGAGAGGGTAAGAGGGTCGATGGGCTAGAAAGTATCGAGAAGCTCCATGAAGCATCTCAATCAAGTGAGGGGTTTGCTTGGATCGGCTTGTCCGAACCGAGCCAAGCCGAGTTAGAGAGAGTCCTAGGTAAATTCAAACTCCACGAGACTGCAGTAGAAGATGCAGTCGACGCTCAACAGCGGGCGAAAATCGAGGAATTTGAAGGAATAACAACTTTCGTCATTCGAACTATTTTCTACGATGACTCAATAAGCGCTATTTCGACCGGCGAACTTATTTGTTTTATAAATAGTCAATTCATCATCATAGTTCGTCATGGATCAGGAGCTCCACTTGCGACAGTTCGGCATGAGTTAGAAATGCAACCGGAGTTTTTGGCGCTCGGTCCACTTTCAGTACTTCATGGAGTCATCAATCGAGTGATTGATGAATACACAGCCATCGCGGCTGAACTTGAAAAAGATGTCGTTCAAATTGAAAATGAAGTTTTCTCAGCCTCGCGTAAGACAGTTTCAAAAAAGATTTACTCTTTAAAGCGTGAAGTTATTGAATACCGTCATGCCTTGGAGCCGCTGATTGCTCCACTACAAAAATTGAACTCTGATACATATCAGAATCTTCCGGAACCCCTGAAGCCGTTCTTTCGTGACATCCTGGATCAATCAATGCGTGCATGTGAGCATGCCAGCGGAATGGACTCGCTGCTCTCAGCAGCCCTCCAAGCTGATTTGGCACAAGTTCAAGTTCAACAAAATAACGACGTCCGGATGATTTCGGCGTGGATTGCGCTGGCTGCCGGCCCAACAATGATTGCTGGTATCTATGGAATGAACTTTGAATTCATGCCAGAACTTGATTGGAAGTTTGGCTATCCCACAGTCCTGTTAGTTCTCATAGCTTTGACAATCTTCCTCTACCGCAAATTCAGAAAGTCAGGTTGGTTATAGTGGACATACCCGTATTTATCTTCTTAATCATGGCGATTCTTCTTGGCGTCCTGTTCTGGATCTACGAGCATCCCCCAAAGAATCGTGGCAAGAGAACCGGTCGCGGCGGCGACTTCGAGGAGTAAAACTACTTCTTCGTTCTACCGGCCCGCGTTAATTAGTTTTAGTGGGCGGGAAGTAACTGACGGCAAGGTTTTTGCGCGTGAGTAGCCCATTTCGTCGAGAATTTCCAGAGAGCGATTCAAGGTTCCGATACCACCAGCGAGCTTCCCATCTAGGCGAAGAGCTTTGCCGTCTCTTATTTCTATTTCCATATCGCCAAAGGGATAGCGCCCTGGACCGAGTCCAGCTGGAGCAAGTGCATCGGTTGTGACTATCAATCTATCGAGTGCTTTATCGCAGGCTTTCTTCACCAAGTCTCGTGAAACATGAACATCATCAATAATCATCTGAAACAGAATATCTTCACGTTCTAAAACAACTTCTACCAGTCCGCCATCTTTTTCCATACCGTTGTAGAGATGAGTTACAGTTTTGGCTCCTGCATCAAAAGCCTTTTCTGCGATTTCGCGTCCCGCAGTTGTGTGTCCGAGAGATACAACAACTCCTGCGCGTGAAATTTCCTTGATTGCCTCAATTCCTCTGGGAAGTTCTGGTGCGAGGGTAATCATCTTTACATTTGGAAAATTGAGCAATTGCGAAACAAAATTCGGAGTTGGATCCTTCAAGAGATTCGGAGCATGTACCCCACGTCTGTCATGTGAGAGACAGGGTCCTTCGAAGTGGAATCCAAGTATCTTTGCTTCATCTTCTCCCTGTGAATCGGCTACCTCTTTAATTAGTTCAACCGCGCGACTTAGGTCACTCATTTCGCTTGTAATCAGTGAAGCTAGAAATCCACCGACACCATGGGATTTTAGAGATCGGGTTGCCTTTCGAATCTCTTCAGGATTTTTGGCGGTGAGAAAATCGATTCCGGCATGGCCATTTACATGCAGGTCGACCAGTCCAGTTTCTTGTGGCACGTATAAACCCTACCCCGATGACATCTTTAGCAAGAGACTATAGGGTTCCCGAGTGAGCAAAACAGTTGATGCAGATTTTCTAGCCCTCCCGCTCTCCGCACTAAGTGATGCCGCTATCTCCACAGGCAAATCACTAGGAGCCTCGCATGTAGATGTGCGAATCGAGCGGACTCGAACCGGACTTCTTTCATTGCGCGATGCCAAACCAGAAACCCAGAGCGATGAGACGATCATTGGAATTGGCGTTCGAGTAATTGTGAACGGCGCTTGGGGCTTTGCTTCTTCGCCTGATTTGTCTGCTGACACCGCTAAACGGCTAGCAAATACCGCTGTTGCCATGGCGAAAACCTCTAAGCCACTCTCAACTGAAGAAGTCTCGCTTGCTCCAGAACCTTCATATCCAAACAAGACTTGGGTTTCTTCTTACGAAATTGATCCGTTCTCAGTCACGGATGCCGAGCGAAAGGATCGCTTAGCGACACTAAGTTCTAAGTTGCTTTCAACAAGCGCGGTTAATCACACCAGCGCCATGACGATGTATGTAAAAGAGCAGAAACATTACGCAGACTCAAACGGCACAAGCACTACCCAACAGCGGGTGCGAATCCAAACCCAGATTGAAGCGATTTCGATTGGCGAGCATGGTTTTGAATCTATGCGAACCCTTGCTCAACCTGCTGGTTATGGCTGGGAGTGGATGGGTAACTCAATTTGGAATTGGGATAAAGAGATTGATGAACTTCCTTCGCTACTTGCCGAGAAGGTAAAGGCTCCCTCGGTTGAATCTGGTCGCTACGACTTACTTATTCATCCATCAAATCTCTGGCTCACGATTCATGAATCAATCGGACATGCAACTGAGTTGGATCGCGCGATTGGTTATGAAGCCAATTACGCAGGTACATCATTCGCTACCCCAGACAAGCTTGGTAATTTGAAATATGGATCGAAGTTGATGAATGTGACCGGTGACCGACTCACTGAGCATGGATTAAGCACGGTTGGTTGGGATGATGAAGGCGTTGCGGCGCAGCGTTGGGATATCGTCAAAGATGGCGTCCTAGTTGGTTACCAACTAGACCGTCGTATCGCAGCTCGCGTAAATCAGGAGCGAAGCAATGGTTGCGCTTTCGCAGACTCCCCCGCACATGTTCCGATCCAGCGAATGCCAAACGTTTCTCTTCAACCAAATCCAACCGGGCCAAGCCTGGATGAGCTGATTTCATCCGTTGAAGATGGCATCTATATTCTCGGCGACAAGTCCTGGTCGATTGATATGCAGCGTTATAACTTCCAATTCACCGGACAACAATTCCATCGAATCAAGAATGGCAAGCTTGCGGGCCAGCTAAAAGATGTTGCTTATCAAGCAACCACTACTGATTTCTGGGGCTCGATGAAAGCGGTTGGTGGCCCCTCCACTTATGTATTGGGCGGCGCATTTAATTGCGGAAAGGCTCAACCTGGACAAGTCGCAGCCGTAAGTCATGGTTGCCCGGCTGCGGTATTCGACAAGATAAATATCCTCAACACAGTAGCGGAGGCCGGCAAATGATCTCTGCACAAGACCTAATCGAGAAAGTTCTCGCTCGCGCAACTAGCGATGAGTGCATAGTTATCGTTAAAGATAAGACTCAAGCGAATCTACGTTGGGCAAGTAGCACGCTCACCACAAATGGTGTTATCCAGGAGCGGAGCGTCACGGTTCTCGCATTTGTTTCCATGAATGGCTCAATGGCTGCTGGTGGAGTGACTCGCACAAATGTTGATGAGAAAGATATTGATGCACTTCTTGCCGAAGCTGTTTCCGCCGCAAAAGCGGCCGGCCCTGCCGATGATTACGCACCGCTCGCAAAAGATTTAACACTGGGCGATTGGAGCGCTGCCCATAATCCAACTGGCCCAGAAGTCTTTAACAAATTTGCACCCGACCTAGGTGAAATGATGCAGCGTTCGGTCGCTGACAAGATCGAATTGTTTGGCTATGCCGAGCACACGCATTCCACTACCTGGGTTGGTTCAAAAGGTGGCTTAAGGCTTCGCAATGATTCGCCTATCGGTCGAGTTGAGATGACTGCAAAATCCCACGAGCGCTCTCGCTCTACTTGGGAAGGAATTGAGACCCACGATTTCTCTAATGTCTCAGTTGCTGCGATTGATAAAGCTATTCGCCAACGCCTTGAGTGGCAGGCCAAGAAAATCGATCTTCCCGCTGGAAAGTACGACACGATATTTCCATCCGGCTCTGTTGCCGACCTTTATACCTACATGGTCTGGGTCTCTGCTGGTCGCGATGCATTCGAAGGTCAGAGCGTATTTTCAAAGAAAGGCGGCGGCACTCGCGTAGGTGAGAAATTTGCCAATGTTCCGCTTAATCTTTACAGCGATCCTGCAAGCAAACTACTTCCGGGCTCGCCCTTTGTTGCTCATACCTCTTCTAGTTCACTTGGTTCGATTTTTGATAACGGCCAGAAGAGCGTCCGCGTTGATTGGATGAAAGATGGTGTGCTTCAGAGCCTTATCCAAACTCGCGCCTCTGCAAAACTCACCTCTCTTCCATTTACTCCCATGGGCGATAACTACTTCATGGAAGTTCAAGGTGGTAACGGAAACCTTGAAAACTTGATTAAGAAGGTTGATAACGGCTTACTGCTAACAACGCTCTGGTATATCAGAATGGTTGATCCAAATACCCTTCTTCTAACCGGCTTAACTCGCGATGGTGTTTACTTCGTAAAGGGCGGCGAAGTTCAGGGAGCCACAAACAACTTCCGTTGGAACGATTCACCCGTGAACGCACTTTCACGAATTAAGGCTGCAGGCGCGAGTGAGTGGACCCAACCCCGTGAATGGGCTGAGTACGCCACACATATGCATGTTCCACCGATGGTGATTGGTGACTTCAATATGTCAACGGTTAGCCCAGGTAACTAGAAGTAATCTAAAGCTCTATTTACAAGCGCATCGGCATGCGAGTTCATCTCGCGCGGGATCCATTCGTATTTAATCAGGTTTGCCGGATGAGCATCGCGTGCCATCAACGCCATTTTTTTCATCTCGTGATTCTTTATCTTCCAATTGCCGCTCATCTGCTCCACAATCAACTTGGAGTCCATTCGAGCCAAAACTTGAGCCTCGGGATCCAATTTATGAATCGCCCTCAATCCCGCGATTAAGCCACTGTATTCAGCAACATTATTAGTCGCTACGCCAATTCGCTCTGACAACTCGACGACTACTTTTCCATCTTCGCTAATTACAGCGCCAAATGCGGCTTCGCCCGGATTACCTCGTGAGCCGCCATCGGCGTAAAGCAGGAAGTTGCGCGGCATGCTCAAAACCTAATCAGAATTCGACGACATTCCTCGCACCTAACAACTTCGTCATCGGCTAATGACTTAACCCTAGTTAACTCCGCGGCATTCATGGTGAGATGGCAACCAGTGCATTGATTACCTACGAGTTTCGCAGCCCCAACGCCATCACCGCTCGCTCTTACCTTCTCGTATAGAGCGAGAAGCTCACTATCGATCTGTGGCGCTAGATCTGATCTTGATTGATTTGTAGCTCTTATTGCTTTCTCAAGTTCGGCTATCTCTTCTTCCTTCTTTAGACTCAGATCACCCAAACGAATCTCAAGAGATTTGGTTTCCTCTTCTAGTTCTTTAATTCTGGAATCGACGCCTTCGACTCTGACCATAATTTCAAGCTCAACGTCTTCTAATTCAGCCCGTCGCTTGGCTAGCGATCCCAACTCATGCTGTAGTTGCTCTAGTTCCTTAGGGCTCCCGAGGCCAGAGGCAAGTCGCTTCTCATCTTTTTCGATGCGACTAACAACTTGCTCGACATCAACTTCAGCGCGTGAGAGTTCATGCTTGATGTCATCTCGCTCAGTTTGGGCCGCAACCAATAGATCCCGTTTGGATATCAATTCCCTAGAAAGTTCTTCAAATTGACGAGCAATTGGAAGCGTTGCCATCTTATGTTTGATCTGAATCAGATCAGAATCTAGTTGCTGGAGGGCTAAGAGTCTTTCTTGTACATCTCTTGCCGCCTTCATTCCGACAGTCTATTGCTCCATTCCAATTTGACCAACAATGCTTTCAAATTTTAGCTTTGCTGAATCAGGATCTTTAAAGTCCTTTTTCCATCTCCCGATATGTGCCCGCTCTGCAGAAACCTCGTTCTTAAAGTAATCCTGCATCGCCTTATGGTCTTCTATGCCAACAATTTGAATCAAACTCCTATAACTCTCTTTTCGCTTTTGAAGGACCAGGTCTTCTAGCCACAACGTTAAATGCTGACTTGCCGGGATATTTTTCTTTGCATTAGTTGCAAGAATTAGACGATCTCGTATCCAAGGTAGTGAAACGTCAAAATCGTTTGGTCCCCAGGGTTCTTTCAAAACAGATGAGAGATTATCCAAGGGATGTCGGCGCATCTCAATAAATCTTGCTTCAGGCAACAATCTATAAATCCAATCTGCATACATCATGTTGGGCGGTGTCGTATCCATCCAAAATTTCTGGCCAGCGAACTTCTTGTGACTCTGAATAAATCCAAAAACAAAGTTTCGTCCGGCATGAACCGCATCTTGTTTCAAATCTTGTTCCAATTTATCTAGTAGCTCGGTTATTGTGGTTCTCTTCATAGAACGGTGTAAACCACT
>JBJOGL010000016.1:0-13381 GCA_046048255.1 Actinomycetota bacterium
TCGCATGCGATGGGAAATAGCAATGGAACTATCGCTGAGTATTGGGAAGCGGTTCACTCACTAAAAGGACTTCAAGGTGGCTTTATCTGGGAGATGTGGGATCACGGCTTAAATCAACGACTCGAAGATGGAACCATCCGCGCCGCATACGGTGGTGATTACGGCGAAACTAAGCACGATGGAAACTTCGTCTGTGACGGAATGTTCTTCCCAGACCGTTCACCTAAGCCTGCTCTACAAGAGGTCAAACAGATCTCTTCCCCGATAAGAATCACTGCCAAGAATATAAAGACCGGACGCTTTGAGATCTTCAACAAGCAGTTCTTCAATGATCTGCGTGATTTCAAGCTCCGCTACGAAATCACTTTAAATGGCAAAGTTGTCATATCTGGAGATGTGAAACTACCTGCAGTAAAAGCGCGAAAAAGCGCTTTTTTCACTATTCCAGCTAAGTCCCTAAAGGCCGGAGATGGTGCTGGCGAGCGCTTCATCAACTTTAACCTTGAGAGCGCGGTAAGCAAACCTTGGGCCCAGATGGGATTTGAGGTTGCTTGGGCACAAATCGCGCTTCCGGCAAAGCCGCTACCTAAGGCAAAGCCAGCCAAGGAGCGGAAGAACTTCGTAAATCAAGGGGGATTGATTCTTCTACCTAGCTGTGAAGTCGCTCCTAAGTTAACGCTATGGCGAGCTCCAACTGATAATGACTTAATCGGACGAATTGCCGAGAAGTGGGAGAACTGGGGGTTGCGTGATCTGCAACGAGCTAATGTTCAAGTAACTCATAAAGGTGTCACTACTCGAGTAATTACAACTTGGAAGAGTGGTGCTGGTATCGCAATCAAGCATGAACAAGTTGTTGAATCGGTAGAAAATGGAATTAGAGTAAGTGAAACTGTTACTCTTCCTAAGCAGCTAGACGACGTTGCGCGCGTTGGAATCAACTTTGAATTGAGTGGTGAACTTGACCAACTTGTCTACTTTGGAACCGGACCATTTGAAACTATGCCCGATCGCGCCATCGGAAAAGTTCATCGTTGGTCCTCCAGCGTGGCTGATCAATATGTTCCATACATCAAGCCACAAGAAAACGGTGGCCATGTAGGCGTTCGATGGTTCTCAATCTCAAATCGCAACAACCATGGGCTGTATTTCCAACTCGATAAACCAAGAATGGTTACGGTGACTCCGATGCGTTCTACTGATTTAGCCGATGCCACGCATGATGTTTTTGTAACCAAATCTGGAAATACTGTCGTGACTATTGATGCGGCGCATCGCGGTGTTGGTACGGCTTCTTGTGGGCCAGATACTTTGGATAAATATCGAATTAAGCCCGGTGTTTATAAGTGGAGCTGGACCGCGCTTAGTTTCTAGCCCCAAACTCAATTGGGTATGGATATTTCGCACTCCGGCCATCTCCAGATGACCTACGGCGAATCCTTCTTCCCATCCACGGAATCGCATATTTGCCGAACCAATTCAGATCAATCTGAACCTTCTCTAAAGTTGTCATCGGCTCCGCTTTAGGAAGTGGTTTGCGCCAATCTGGGTCATGCGGAAGCTCTAACCTCGAGAGCACAGCTTGGGCAACTCTGCGATGGCCCTCGGCATTTAGATGTAGTCGATCTTCATGAATGAAGCGCTCATCTCGCCAGAATTCATCTGGATTTGGATCAAAGAGAATTGCACCGACAGCAGCAGCTCGGCGCCTTACATTCTCGTTGAAATCTTTAAAACGCTCTTTCCAAATTTGGGCCGCCCGAGTCTTTGCTCCGGAATCTTCTAAGACACAAAACAACATCAAAGTTGCGCCTGAGCGAACTAATTCATCAACTCCGTGATTGTAGATAGAAATAGTTTTTGCTTGGTCATACTTAGGACGAATCACATCATTAGCGCCAGCATGAAATGAAACTAAAGTCGAAGCGCCTTCCACAAATTTATTCGCAATTGGAATCTGTTCATTTACTACCTGGCCCACAAGTTTTCCGCGGATTGCTAGATTTGCATAAGTGAATCCCGGCCAATTCTGCGAAGCAACTTCCGCTACTCGATCTGCCCAACCACGATAATTTCCGGCGATGACTTCATCGGACATGCCTTCGGTCATCGAATCGCCCAGCGCTATAAATCTCTTATATTGCATGTCGCTTCCGGTCGACTGCGTAAAGAGCAATCGACATCGCCACGCTTGCATTTAGTGACTCCACCGTATTGCTCATCGGTATCTTTATTAATAGGTCACAGTTCTCACGGACCAACCGAGAAAGCCCACGTCCTTCGCTTCCCACCACCATATAAATCGGCTGGTCAGCAATCTCTATCTCTTCCACAGCCGTATCTGCATCGCCATCAAGACCTACGATAAAACAGCCAAATTCCTTCGCATCCTGCATAGAGCGAACCAGATTCGTTACTTGAGCAATCGGTAGACGTGCGGCGGCTCCAGCGGATGATTTCCATGCGGCAGCAGTCAGAGGCGCATTGCGACGTTCTGGAATCAAGAGCCCATCCGCACCAAATGCGGCGGCACTTCGGGCAATCGCGCCGATATTTCGTGGATCAGTAACGCCATCGACTGCAACGAATAGTGCGGGCTCTTTCGCTCTCGCAAAAATTTCTTTCTGGGATGAATACTGGAATGGTTTTGCAACTAAAGCAATACCTTGATGATTTGCAATCCCAGTCATATTCTCGATTTGGCGCCGTTCAACTTCACGGATACCAAGGCCCATTTTCTGGGCGAGCTTCACGCTCTCTTCTAGACGTTCATCGATATCGACACCGATTGCGACAACTAATTCCTTCGCTGGAAGTCCAGCTCGAAGCGCTTCAACAACAGCGTTACGTCCGGCAATCGTGTCATGATGTTCGCGCGGTTCTCTTCTAAAATCGCGCTTTCGATCACCACGCTTGCTATCAATCCGTTTCCGCTCTACCCGCTTACGACCGAATTCGCTGCGCTTGCCTTCATCACGTCTTGAATCACCACTTCTTACATCGCGCCGCTTCTTATCTTCACCACCGCGATATTTCTTGTGGTTTGGTCGATTCTCAGCTTTCGGTGTAGGTCCCTTGCCACGAAGAGCGCGCCGCTTTGGTTGCTTTGCCATTTAATTTACGCTCCATCTCGGTCCATTAGGTGTGTCTTCGATTGAAATTCCCATTGCAGCTATTCGATCTCGAATTGCATCTGCGGCCGCAAAGTCCTTACGAACCCTGGCTGCTTCGCGTTGTTCAAGTAGTAAGGCAATCAAGCCATCTACCGCCTTATCCAACTTCTTATTCCCTGATTCACCAAATGCCGGATCAAAAGGATCACAACCCAAGATATCGAGCGCTCCGCAGATCTTTTTCGCACTAGCAAGCGCGCTTTTCCCTTCGCTTAAAGCGGTATTTCCCGACTTGAGCCATTCTGCGATGATTGCCAGCGCCTGCGGGACAGCTAAATCATCATCCATCGTAGCCTTGAATTCTGGGGCGATCTCTCTCTCGATTTCGCCCTCTAGTTCCTTAACTCGAAGCAAGAAATTTTCAATCCTTCGAAATGCGGTAGCGGATTCATCGAGCGCTTCAAATGAAAACTCCAGCATCGAGCGATAGTGGGCACTTCCTAAATACCAACGTAGTTCAATGCCACGCACTCGCTTTAGAACTTCTGTAACAATCAGAGAGTTACCAAGTGACTTGCTCATCTTCTCGCCACTTGTAGTTACCCAAGCATTATGCATCCAGCGCCGGGCAAACTTTTGTCCGGCAGCTTCAGATTGAGCGATCTCATTTTCATGATGCGGGAAAATCAAATCTAAGCCACCGCCATGAATATCAAATTCATCGCCGAGATATGCATGCGCCATAGCTGAACATTCAAGATGCCATCCGGGACGCCCTGCTCCCCACGGTGTTGGCCAAGCGGGATCGCCTGGCTTTGCCGATTTCCATAAAGCAAAATCACGGGAATCTCGCTTATAAGTATCTTCTGAATCACCGGCGCTCTGCAGATCATCTAATTTCTGATTTGAAAGGGTCAGATAACGCTTAAGTTTTCTTACCTCTAAATAGACATCGCCATTTCCTGGCGCGTAAGCAGCGCCGTTATTAATCAAGGTTTGCATCATCTCAATCATCTGGGTTATGTGGCCGGTAGCGCGTGGTTCATAGGTCGGAGGCAGAACATTTAAAGCGCGATAGGCATCGTTAAATGCCCGCTCATATTTCATCGCAACTGCCCACCACGGAATCTCTTCATGTACCGCTTTATGCAGAATCTTGTCGTCAATATCGGTCACGTTTCGTACGAAAGTTACCAAATACCCACTTGCCTCTAGCCACCTGCGCAAAATGTCGAAATTAACGCCACTTCGAATATGCCCGATATGAGGAGCCGCCTGGACTGTTGCGCCACAGACATACATTGAGACTTTTCCAGGCTCAATCGATTGGAACTCACTTACCTCGCGAGTAGCAGTGTCATAGAGGCGAATCATTTGAAAATCCTAATTCCTCTTACTTAATAGCGCCGTCGCCACAGCAGCTATCCCTTTACCTTCACCAGTAAACCCAAGTTCATCAGTTGAAGTCGCTGAAACTGATATGGATGCACTATTTAAAGCGTTTGATAACGAACTAATCATCTCGCTTCTGCGTGGTCCAATCTTTGGTCGATTACAGACTACTTGGACAGAGACATTAGTTATTGAAAAACCGGCGCTGGTAATTCTCTGCAATGTCTCTTTCAATAAAGTCTCTCCAGAGGCATTCTTATATTTTGGATCTGAAGTTCCAAAGTTCGATCCAAGGTCACCGATATTCGCTGCGGCAAAAAGCGCGTCACAAATTGCATGTGCTGCAACATCGCCATCAGAATGTCCATCTACCCCAACTTCACCGGGCCACAAAATTCCACCTAGCCACAACTCTCGAGAAGTGTCGCTAGAGAATGCATGTGCATCAGTGCCAAAACCCACGCGCAGTTCTTTTAACTCTGGGTTAAGTAATGAGCACGCAAGAGCTATATCTTCCGGATTAGTAACCTTCATTGCTCTAGCTTCACCGGGAATTGTCTTTACTTTTACACCGAGCGCCTCAACAAGGGCCGCATCATCCGTTGCATCCTCGCTCGCTTCATGGGCGCGCCTTAAAACCGATACCGAAAAACCTTGCGGAGTTTGAATTGCTCTTAGGACGCTTCGATCTGGGGTATTACGCACATAGCCAGAGCTATCAATTTCTTTAATTGTGTCCACAACTGGAAGTGCAGGAACTACAGCCACTTCACCACTCTTTAACTCGCTCAATACCCGCGTTGCTAAATCACTTGTAGCAAGGCCGCGCGCAGCATCATGGACTAATACATATTCAACGCTGGGAGAGAGCGATTCTAGGGCTAATTTCACCGAGTCACTTCGTAGAACCCCACCAGTAATTACCTTCGCTGACTCGCCAACAATCTTCCGGAATTCGTCAGCAAAACCTTTGGGTGCCGTAATTACGATCTCATCAACGACCGTTGATAGCGAAGTAAAGGCGCGCTCAACTAAAGAGATCCCCTCGATTTGAAGGAGCGCTTTAGGAAGTTTTGCACCTAAGCGATTACCAAGACCTGCGCCAGCAATGATTGCAGCAGATTTCGGTTGGCTCATGATTAGAGCCGATTAGGAGGCGAGCACCTCGTCGAGAATCGATTCAGCCTTCGACTCATCGGTGTTCTCAGCGAGCGCTAACTCGGAGATCAAAATCGCACGAGCCTTAGCGAGCATTCGCTTCTCGCCCGCAGAAAGACCGCGATCGAGATCGCGACGGAATAGATCGCGAACAACTTCAGCAACTTTAATTACATCGCCGGAGGCAAGTTTTTCAAGATTAGCTTTGTAGCGACGGGACCAATTTGTTGGCTCTTCTGTGTAAGGCTGGCGCAAAACACCAAATACGCGCTCTAAGCCGCTTGAATCAACGACATCGCGTACTCCTACTAAATCAACATTCTCGGCTGGTACTCGCACCGTAAGGTCACCAGCAGCAACCTTCAATACTAAGTAGATTTTCTCTTCGCCTTTGATCGTTCGGGTCTCAATCGCTTCGATTAGAGCCGCTCCGTGATGGGGATAAACAACGGTTTCGCCGACCTTGAATGTCATTTAGATTTTTTGCCTTTCGCTAGAGGGCGATTTTATCAGAGTTATCTCACAGATAAAAATTGGCCAAAGTGGGCGTAAAACAATGGTTTTCTGCCATTATTCACCCCGTGAGTTCACGCCCATTACTAAAGAAGACCGGATTAATTCTCGCGTTGCTCTTGACATCTTTTGGATTGACAAGTTGCGCAGCCGGCGGAAATGCCGAGACCCGTTTGATCAAGCAGGTAACAGATGGCGTTGAACGTGATGTCGCAGACATCAAGCTCCGTAATGTAAAGATTGTTGGACTTCCTGATGGCTCGGGAACTTTGATCGCTTTCATCGTCAATCACAATGACTCACCCGATCAATTGGTTGGTATCACAATCAATGGCCAACCAGCCGAATACCAATCAGAAGTTATATTAGAGAAGAACAAGCCGATGTTTTTTGAAGGCGATAACGCAAATGCGAAAGCAAAGGTAGCGACCCTAAATCAAGTTCCCGGAAAGCGCGTACCGGTCGTTTTCTATTTTGCTAAAGCTGGAAAAGTCGAGTTAAGCGCATTAATTGTTGCAAACGAAGGAATCTACAGCTCCATCTTGTAACCAAGACCACGTACAGTCTGAATTATCGTCGGATTCGCTGGATCATCTTCAATCTTGGCACGAAGGCGCTTTATATGAACATCTAAAGTTTTCGTATCGCCAACATAATCGCTACCCCAAACTCGATCAATTAATTGCATTCGAGTGAGCACGCGTCCTGCATTTCGCATCAAGAATTCAAGTAGCTCGAACTCCTTTAGAGGTAGAGAAATTGCAATACCTTTGACATTTACTTGATGCCGCTCGGTATCCATCCGAACTGGACCAACGGCTAGAACGCCTTGTTCACCGGTCTGTCCCATTCCGGAATTACGTCGAAGTACCGCTTTGATTCTCGCGATCAACTCACGCGATGAATAGGGCTTGGTTACGTAATCGTCAGCTCCAATTTCCAATCCGACAACTTTGTCGACTTCAGTATCTTTTGCAGTCAACATAATTACGGGGACATCGGATTTTGAGCGGATATATTTACAAACTTCAGTTCCAGAGACTTCCGGAATCATCAGATCTAGTAGAACTAAATCAATTCCGCCCTGATCAAACTTATTGAGCGCTTCTCTGCCATCTGCGGCAGTCACAACTCCGAATCCCTCTTTTCCTAAGAGAAACTCCAGCGCCTCCGAGAATGAACTTTCATCCTCAACCACCAGTACCTTGATCAAGACAGTCCTCCCTCATCTAATGAAGATTGCGGAGCTCTCGGTAACCGGAGCGCGAAGGTGCTTCCAACTCCTTCTTTGCTCCAGACAGCGATCTCACCGCCATGATTTAGCGCTACATGCTTAACTATCGATAGACCCAACCCAGTTCCACCTGTTTCTCGCGAGCGAGCCGGGTCGACTCTATAAAAACGTTCAAAGATTCGCTCTTGTTCGGTCTCTGGAATACCAATTCCTTGATCTGCAACGGTGACTTCAATCAACTCGCCAGCATCGGAAATAGTCACAGTAACCCTCGTTTTCTCGGGCGAATAATTGATCGCATTCTCAATCAAATTATGAACCGCCATAATCAATTGATCGCGATCACCAATCACAACACCATTTGATTTTTCATTTAGAGAAATTTCTATATCGCGAGCTTCTGCAGCGGACTCACTTAAATTGATGGACTCTTTAACAACTTCCTCAATATCAACTTCATATGACGCAACTAACGGATCATGGCTCTGTAGGCGAGAGAGATCGATAATTTCTTTTACTAGTTCAGATAGACGCTTCGATTCGGATTGCATTCTCTGGGCAAATTTCTGGACTTCCTCGGGGTTATCTTTTGCGCCCAAGACGGCCTCGCTAAGGAGCATGAGCGCCCCAATTGGCGTTTTCAATTCATGTGAAACATTTGCTACAAAGTCCCGGCGAACGGCATCCACTCGCTGTTGTTCACTCTCATCGTTAATAAATACCAATATCTTGCCCTGATCATCAATTGGAGCTGCGGTCACATGAAGGTTTCTGCGACCTTCGCCGATTGGTCCTCTTGGAATCTCCAAGTTGGCCATCTTTAGCTCCCCACTTCGACGCACTAGGCGCACCAAGGCAAGTAATTCCTCGCTAACCAAGCGATTTTCGCGCAATACTCCAAGTGAGCTAATCCCAGATGTTTGAAAGATCGCTGTCTCTCCGGGTGAGAGAATCATCGACTCATCTTCATTTGCTAGCAGCGCAGTCTCTAGAATCTCAGGAATTTCTGAATCTTCTTGGAATTTGGAGTCGTTGCCAACTTCGCGCCGAGACCACCAATTAGATACGCCACTCACATCGCCATGGTACGGAAATCTCCCCGCCACCTTCCATTCCTAGAGCGTTTCCGGGGTCGTTAAATATGCGAGTAGCGGGGCTACATCCAACTGTTTACCTCATAGACAACTCTTGTTCACTCGCCCTAGGCAAGCATCACAAATTCAACGCCCCCCTCAGGGTAAGTTTGGCCTATGACTTGGTTAAGAAGCGCATTTCAAGATGAATTAGATGGTGTAACAAATTCGCTGGTTGATTTAAGTAATCAAGTAACTGCGGCTATCGAGAAGGCCACTCACTCTTTACTAACAGCGAATTTAGAAGAAGCTCAAGAAGTTATAGATGCGGATGACAAGATTGATGACTTCCAACATGAGTTAGATGCTCGCATCATCGATATCGTCGCGCGCCAACAACCAGTCGCATCCGATCTACGCGCCCTTGCCACCGCGCTTCGAATGGCAGCAGATATGGAGCGAATGGGAGACATGGCCCATCACATCGCAAAGATTGCCCGACTCCGACATCCAAATGGCGCAATACCTTCTGAATTACTACTCACTATGGAAGAGATGGGCAAAGTAGCTTCAAATATCTCAAAGAAAACCGCTGAAGTAATCTCCTCAAAAGATGTAGAGAAAGCCGTTGAACTTGAGAAAGATGATGACGCTATGGACCAGCTTCATCGCAAGTTATTCCAAGTTCTCTTAAGTGATGATTGGTCTCATGGAATTGAAACCGCAATTGATGTGACTCTTATTGGTCGGTACTACGAACGATACGCAGATCACGCCGTATCGGTTGCCCGACGCGTTTACTACCAGGTTACTGGAAAGTTCCTAAGCGACTTTTAGAACTCCACTCACCCATTCAGTAAGTGCAATCACTAACTACTTCTTACCCTGATTCGCCACCGCTTTAATTGCCTCGGCTGCGGCGGCAGGATCTAAATACTCTCCAGCTTTTATTGGCTTAAGGTTTCCATCAAGAACGTAGTGCAGTGGAATTCCAGTTGGGATATTTAGTTCTGCAATCTCTGAATCAGAAATTCCATCAAGGTGTTTTACAAGCGCTCGGAGCGAGTTCCCATGGGCGGCCACAAGAACGGTAGCGCCCGCCTTTAAGTCGGGAACAATTGCGCTCTCCCAATATGGAAGCATCCGCGCGACTACATCCTTTAAGCACTCCGACTTAGGCATCTCATTACCTAAATCCAAGTAACGTGGGTCTTGAGCTTGCGAATAAGGATCATCATCGCTAATCGCAGGTGGTGGAACATCATAGGAACGACGCCATAATTTGAATTGCTCTTCGCCATAAGTGGCCAAAGTCTGGGCTTTATCTTTACCTTGCAAAGCTCCGTAGTGGCGTTCATTTAACCGCCACGAACGGCGAACTGGGATCCAGTGCCTATCGCACGCATCGAGTGCCAGATTTGCAGTCGCAATTGCACGACGCAGCACCGATGTATGAACTAAATCCGGGAGTAATCCGCGCTCCTTCAACAGTTCACCGCCGCGCTTTGCTTCCTGCTCGCCTTTTGCCGAAAGCCTTACATCAACCCAACCAGTAAAGAGATTCTTAGCGTTCCACTCACTCTCGCCATGACGGAGGAGGATTAGGTTGAACATAGGGAGATTCTATTTACTAATGATTACTGAACCAAATGCTCAAAGGCCTTTAGATTCGCAAGTGATTCACCGCGAGAAACCCGCCAAGCCCACTCGCGCCTTATTGCACTTGAAAATCCGAGCTCTAGGAGCGGATTGAAAGCGGAATCTGAATATTGCAACACGGCGCCGATAACTCGATCTAGTTCTTGCTCGGTGATTGAATGGAACGGCAACCTTCCTACCAGGTAGATGTCACCCAATTCATTTATCGCAAAGGCAACGCAATAAAGCGATGCATTCTTCTTTAGCAACCACTCATGAACGATTTCAACATTCTCATCAGGCTTGCGGATAATAAAAGCATTTACGCTAACTGAATGATCACCCACAACGAGGGCACAATGAGTCTCTAACTTTCGCTCACCGGGAAGAGTCAGATGAAATGAAGAATCGTTCCGCTCATTATCGATATCGTGCGAAGCAAGGAACTCCTCGATGGTCGCAATCGCCATTGCTCGGGTACTCATTTAAACAACACTTAGTTTTGCCGATGATCCCTTTGAAAGGACTTGATCGTAAACATCCAAATTTCCGCGCGCTGTCGCATCCCAACCAAAACGCGAAGCATGTTCAACGGCGCCGAGAGATAACAAGAGACGGCGTTGTGGCTCCATCAATAACCGCATCAAGGTAGCCGACCACGCCTTTGGGTTATGGCCATCAACAAGTACGCCGGAGATTCCATCCGCCACAGCGGCGCGAAGCCCGCCTACAGCAGTCGCTACAACGGGTGTTCCGCATGCTTGGGCCTCTAACGCAACTAAACCGAATGATTCTGAATATGAAGGTACACAGACTAGATCGGCTGCGCGATACCAATCTGAGAGTTCTTCATGTGGAACTGGTGGAATAAATTGCACTACGTCTTTTACTCCTAGGAAATTAGCGAGTGCTTCAAGCCTCTCTGGTTCACTCGAGCCATTTCCAGATGGCCCACCCATAATTACCGCACGTAATTTGCTTCGCAGAATTGGAGTGTGTTGCAACATCTCGGCCACGGCGCGAATGAGAACTTCTGGACCTTTATGGGGCTGGATTCTTCCCACAAATAACAACATAAGTTGTTCTTGCGTGATATCTAACTTCTCGCGAGCGCTCTTCTTTCCACCATTTACTTTGTAAGTGCGAAGATCAACGCCGGGTGAGACAACATACACATTGTCCGGACATGCGTCATAAAGCGATACCAGGCTGGCAGCCTCAGATGCAGTATTTGCAATCAGCGCCGAAGAAGCTTTAACAACCTGCTCTTCACCAATAGCGCGTGACTGTGGCTCAGGCGATTCGCCCTCAGCAAGTGATTGATTCTTAACTTTTGCCATCGTATGCATCGTGTGAACCAATGGAATCCCATAACGCTCTGAGACTAACCAGCCTAGTTGGCCTGATATCCAGTAATGCGAGTGAAGCAGATCGTAATACCCCGGTGATTTTTGAAGCTCATGGCGCAAATATGAAGACATCAGCGCACAAATTTGGGAGGGCAATTCATCTTTTGTAATGCTTCCATATGGTCCTGCTTCAAGATGAACGACATTCACGCCATCTGCAATCTCAACTATTGAGGGGAGATTAGGGCGATTAGCTCTAGTAAAAATGTCTACCTTCACGCCAGATTCAGCGATTCGCTTGGCGCTCTCAACGACATAGACATTCATGCCGCCGGCATCACCGATACCCGCTTGTTCAAGCGGTGAGGTGTGGAGCATCAACGATGCAATCCGATTAGCGCGTTTAGCCATGGCGCACGAGTTTACTCGCGCGAATCTCTCCTACAACTTCGCCTCCGCCCAGCACAACTTCACGCTCAATTCCCTCAACTTTTACGCCAAGATGCGAAAGGCTTGCAAGAGCTAGCGTCATCGCCCCGCGTTGCGAACCATCGCTCATCTTCCAAACAATCACTTCACCGCTTCGAGTGCCAATCACCATTACGCCTTCAGCGCCATCCTTAACAAAGAGACCATCAACTTTTTCCATCAATACCGTTGGTAGCCTCCCAGTTCCAGAGACCATAACTGGATTGGTGCGACAAGCGCTTACTACTTCTTGATGAACTGGGTCATTTGAAAGAATCAAATTTCTAATAGCGCTAGCCAAGCCAGCTAATGAGATTGCAAATAGCGGAGCGCCACAACCATCAACGCCCACTTTTGCTATTGCTTCACCGGATAACTTCTCAAACTCATTCTTGATTGCTATCTGAAGTGGATGTGAAGGATTCTTGTAGCTCGCTAAGTCCCAACCATTTGCCTTGCAGGTCGCCACCATTCCCGCATGCTTGCCACTGCAATTCGCCGCAAGTGAGCTTGGCGCTTTATCGCCCCATGCTGCCCGTTCGATTGGGTCTAGCGGCTTATCAGGTGTGTTCTTCAACGCGCTCTCATCAAGCCCTGCAGCGCCGAGTATCGAACGTGCAACCTCAAGATGCGCGCTACTTCCGGCATGGCTCGCACAGATCAGCGCCAACTCCTTAGGTAAAACTTTCAAACCCGCACGGACCATCGCCGATGCCTGGATTGATTTAACTGCAGACCTTGGATAAATCGGCGATTTAACATCACCTATCGAAAGATTTGGACTTCCATCGCTACCAAGAATAAGCAGGTGGCCAGCATGAACCGACTCAACCATCTCATTTCGAAGAACTTCTAAGAGAACTTCCCCATATTGCATTAGGTGATCGCCCTAAGAGACAACTCGAGGCAAAGTCGACCAGATATGCGCCTGTAGCTTCTTTCCTCCGTATGCCATGTCGTAAGCAAAGAAGAGCTCACCTTCAACTAGTCCATACAAACGCTGGCCTTCGGTCACACTTTTCGCAGTAGGCGCTGCATAACCACTATCCATAACTAATTGGATCTTTGGTCCATCAAATCTTCCGACCCAACCTTCAGCAATTCCGGTCGAGTGCGCGAGCACTACTTCTAATTGGTTATCTGGTTTTATTCTCCAGAACCCAGTCTCAGAGGCTGCGGTACTTATGATTTCGTTATTGTCGTCAATAATCCAAGACCTTGAGAAATAAGTTAAGAACGGTCTGCCATCATGGCTAAAGGTGATTTCTTGGGCGAATTGAAATGATTTTGAGCCTGGATAATCGCCATGTCCCTTGCCGCGCCAAGTTCCCACCATCCATGCAAGTGGATTTAGATCCGGGTGCAATCCTTCAGGAATTTGAAATGCCACTACTCTCCTCGTTTCAATTTACGCCACATCCGTGCGGCATATCCCAACATCGC
>JBJOGL010000017.1:0-13255 GCA_046048255.1 Actinomycetota bacterium
CGATCTTCTGCAAATAATTTAACGGCACTTGAAAGAACTCGACGTTCGATATCTCTACCGATTGCAACAAACTCCTCTGGGCTTGCAGCGTGATTAACGCGCGTTACATCCTGTTCAATTATCGGACCTTCATCAAGATCTGAGGTGACAAAGTGCGCGGTTGCACCAATAACTTTTACGCCTTTGTCATGCGCTTGGTGATAGGGACGCGCACCCTTGAAGCCAGGTAAGAATGAATGATGGATGTTGATGATTCGGTTGGCGAAATTTCTACAGAACTCAGGTGAGAGAATCTGCATATACCTAGCCAGAATAATGAAGTCGACATTATGAGTTTGAGCCATCCTTGTGATTTCATCTTCAATAGCGCTCTTTGAAAGTTTCTCGGTATCTAGATGCACAAAAGGAATTCCATGGGCCTCGACTAGCGGCTTTAGATCTTCATGATTTCCAATAACCACCGGAAAATCGGCTGGCATCTCCTCAAGATCGCGGAGGTATAACAGGTCCCGTAAACAATGACTTGCCCTAGTTACAAGGATTAGAGCTCGCTTTGCCTGGCTGGCGTCGCGCACCTGAAGGGTTGGTTTGAATTGGGCCAATCGAGTCTCTAAGGCAACTCGAGCATCGGCGATATTGGCAGATGTTTCAAAGCGAGCACGCATCACAAAGGTGTTTGTGATTGAGTCGGTGAACTGTTGGTTCTCCAATATATTGCCATTGATCTCTAGAACAGCAGAAGTCAAGGCATTAACGATGCCGCTTCGATCCTCACACTGCAGGGTGGCGATGATTTCCACCCGCGCAGTCTAGTGATTGATTCTAAAACGCTGTAACGATTTAGGAGCCCACCAGTTCAAATCACCAAAAAGACGCATGAGTCCCGGTACCAAGAATGCACGGATGAGCGTTGCATCGAGCAGAATCGCAAATGCAATTCCGAATCCCATAGATTTAATTGAAGTTACACCGCTGATTATGAATGCCGCGAATACGACTGCAAGAATCATGGCTGCTGCGGTGATAATACGAGCAGATTTTTGTAGACCTAAGGCAACCGAATCTATATTTGAACGACCAGAATCATGTTCTTCTTTGATGCGCGAGAGCAGGAATAGCTCGTAATCCATAGAGAGTCCAAAAGCAACTATTGCAACAAGAACTACGGTGCTGGTGTCCAGCGCTCCGGTGATGATGAAGTCTCCGGTTAAGAAGTTCAAGTTTCCGTCGATAAATACCCAGGTGAGCACTCCCATGGTTGCTGCTAAAGAGATGTAATTTAAAAGGATTGCCTTTATTGGCAAGAGGACTGAACCGGTGAATAGGAATAGCAGGATTAGGACTGTGATTGTCACCCAGAGCAAGACCCATGGAAGAGTTTCTGCTATTCCTTCTTGAGTATCGGTGTAGTCCGCTGCAATTCCACCCACCAGAACTTCTAGCGACGAATCGATCTCTCTAATTTCTCTAATTAAAGCTTCAGCCTCTGGCGTTCGTGGCGCCATTGAGTGAATTGCAACAAGACGGACTGCTTCTCCCTTAACTTCAGGAGGGCTTACTCTCACGATCTCTGTAAGTTGACCAATTTCGGTGGCGTAGGCGTTCACCTCTTCTAAATCAGCTCCACCATTTGGAAAGACGATTTCAATCGGATTGCTCTCTTCGCCTGGGAATTTCTCCTGTATGAAAGCTGAGGCTTTATAAGCTGGATCGCTCGCGGGCAGAACTCGCATATCGACTTGAGAGAACTTTGCATTAGTTAATGGAGCAATCATGACTCCGAGAATTAGTAATGAGAAAGCTACGACTGGAACCGGTCTTCGCATGACAAATCTCGACATCTGCGCCCATCTTCCATCCTCTTTTGGAACAAGGCCACCCTTGCGCACGACGCCCTTGTTGACTCGCTCTCCGAGCATCATTAGTAGAGCAGGAAGTGGAATTAGCGCACCAACAACAGCTAGCGAAACCACAATGGCACCGGCATATCCCATTGATTTAAGGAAGTTCATCGGGAAAAAAGCAAGTGATATCAAGGTAAGAACAACAGTTAAGCCCGAGTAAAAGACGGTCTTTCCAGCGCTTTTCATAGTATTAACAATCGCTTCTTCGCGGGAAATTCCACGACGAAGTTCTTCTCGGAATCTATTGACTATCAATAACGCATAGTCGATACCTAATCCGAGGCCTAAACCCGTCGTCAGATTCAGGGCAAAGACGCTGACTTCAGTGACGAGAGTTAAGAGATACAGGCCAAAGAATGTGCCAAGTATTGCCGTCACACCGATGATTAGCGGCATAGCAGAAGCCACTAGCGCTCCAAATACGAGCACTAGCAAAATGAAGGTTATTGGGATTGAAATCGCCTCTGAAATCTTCAAATCATTTTGGATTCTTCCATTTATAGCATTTGCGAAGACTGCTCCACCTGAAACTCGAATTGTCTGATCTTGGTATTTGCCTTCGTATTTATCTTGGTAGTAACCGCCAAGCGAGTCAATCTCTGTGAAATCATCGGACTTCAAATAGATAAAGATATAAGCGGCGGTTCCATCAGTGCTCTTGAAGGCGGGATTTCTTCCCGCGCTCCAATAAGAGATTACGTTTTCTGCACTGGATTCAGCTCGGAGTTCGGTTTCAAGTGAGTTAGCGGCAGCAACAGTTGCTTCGGCATCTACTGAGCCAGCTGAGGATTCAAGTGCGATAACGACGGCTGGGTCTTTTACGTCAAAGGTATCTTCGAGATACTCAAAGACTTTGGCTGAATCACTATTTGGGTCTGAATAGCCCCCGGTATCGAAGCGCGAGAAGACTTGAGTACCTATAGTTCCGAAGACGAGAACCGCGGTAATTGAAAGAGCGAATATTGCTTTGCTGCGCCGTGCGATCGAATGACCCAACTTCTCAAACATAGATTGCCTTCTCTTGACTCGTAGCTTGTCGAGGTGAATAATGTAAACAATGTTAACACCCGTGCGCAAGCGCAGCGACTACCACCATGGTGACTTGAGCCATGCCGCGGTTCGAGTTGCTCGAAATTTGGTAGATAGTGAAGGACTTAATTCACTAGGCATTCGAAGAGTGGCCGAATTGGCAGGAGTTTCACCAGCTGCGCTGTATCGCCATTTCGAAAATTTAGAGCAGCTGAAGGCAGAGGTCTCTGCTCAAATTAGAATTGAAATGGGCGAATACTTAAAAGCGCGACGAGATCGAGTGATCCTGAGTCGAAACCTAGCAAGAAATGCAATTGATCGCTTCGAAGCTTTAGGAGAGGCTTATATCGAATTCGCAAGAAAGCACCCTCGGTTATTCGAAATTGCATTTCTTCACTGCGAAGAGAAGCCGATAAGTGAGTTCTCAGATTTGGCATGGGAATTACTTCAAGAATCAATCAAGGAACTTGATCAAGTAAGTCTCTTAGATAAGAAGATTGAGTCAGCGGCGCCCATGATTGCGTGGAGCTCAGTACACGGTCTCGCGGTCCTCGTGGCCCAGCGTGCTATCTTGCAGCGCGAGCAGGATAAAGCACTTCGCCAGATCATGACTGGAGTACAACGGGCTTTAGGAGCAATCTAGGAGAAATATGAGCGAACTAATTCCCTCTAAAACTCAGGATGAAATTGATCCTGGAGCGGATACTGCTTCTGACGAGAGGCGCGAAGAAGAGATCAAGGCAGATAAACCGCCACACCATGGTTAGCTATCTGAAGCTAGCTATCAGATTTAGTTTCAGTACTTTTCTTTTTTTCAGTTTTGTTGGAATCTGATTTCTTGGCATCGGACTTCTTGGAATCGGTCTTGTAAAAGCCAGAACCTTTGAAAACCACGCCCACATTTGAATAAACCTTCCGCGTTTTGGCTCCACACTCAGGGCAGGTATCGATTGCGGCATCTGAGAATGATTGAAATACCTCGAATTCATGCTCAGATTCACATTGATATTGATAGGTTGGCACGGCGTAATCTTAGGTACGTGATGGGGAATCTTCTAATCGAGGCGCCTAGTGCTCTTTGATATTGCGAACACTCTCTTAGGTTCGCTGGTGATGGGAGCCTTGCTATCTCTGACTTTCCTCTTTCCCGAATCGAAGGGCTTTCTGTCTGAGTCCTCAGAGCGATTAAGAAAAGCTCTGCCGATATTGGTAGCAGCTTGGGCGATTTCCGCATTTGGGAATTTGCTAGCAACCCTTGCAAATCTCTTTGAAGCTTCAATTCTAGAGATGCTGGACTTCACCACGATACGCTCATATGTAACACAGACGGCGTTGGGAAGATTGCAATTAATTCAGGTTATTGCAGCCATATTGCTCTTTGTAATTGTTCTAGCGATCCGCAAAATTGGTGGCGCGTTTTTCGCATATGTAATTGCGACCGTTGGAGTCGTTGCGCCGTTATTTCAGAGCCATACAAGTCAAGCAGGTGGACATGGCTTGGCCATCGGCTCGTTAATCATTCACGTTATTGCGCTCTCTTCTTGGATAGGTGCGGTCGCCTCGCTGCTGTTTATGGATGAAGTTGCTAGAACTCTTGCGATTAAAAGAGTTGGAACCATTGCAACCTGGTCAGTTGTTGCAGTCGTTATTACGGGAAGCACTAGTTCGATATTGAGGTTGGGTTTTTCTCGGGATTGGTTGACTATCTATGGGGCATTGATTGGGCTAAAGATTGGCTTGATGGGCGTAATTGCATTAACTGCCTTAAGGATTCGGAAAACCTTGGCTGACTCGAGTCTCATCAGATTTGAAGTGGCGCTACTAGTTCTGGTCATGGCGATTGGATCTCTGCTCTCTAGGTTTACTCCTATTGTCGAGAGTGAATTTGAATATGACAGAGTTCGCGAAATTGTTGGCGTAGCAATGCCGGCTGAACCAACATGGCAACGACTCTTTTTTGAGTATGAAGCGGATGCTCTTATGTTGGGCGTACTTGTATTTGCCACCGCCCTTTACATTCGCGGCGTTGTGGCTCTAGCTAGACGTGGTGATAAGTGGCCGGTAGGTAGAACTATCGCTTTTGCAGTCGGAATATCGTTACTTGATTACAGCACAAGTGGTGGCCTTGGACTTTATGCGCTCTTTTCATTCCAGTATCACATGATCGCTCACATGGTTTTGAGCATGATCGCTCCAATATTTTTAGTGTTGAGTGCACCAATAACACTGGCGCTACGAACGCTTCCGATAGGTAGGACAAAGGAAGAGCGCGGTATTCGAGGTTGGTTAATAGAATCACTCCATTCTCGTCTTACGGGAATTTGGACCAGTCCCATAGTTGCGCTTGCCATATTTGATGGTTCACTCTTTGCGCTTTATTTCACGCCACTCTTTGGCAACTTAATGTCCACACACTTTGGACATTTGCTTATGAACTTCCACTTTATTGCAGCTGGTCTGCTTTTCTTTCATGTAATTGTGGGAATCGATCCAAACCCAAAGCGAGTTCATCACTTAGTTCGAGTCGTGATTCTTCTTGGAGCAATCAGCATCCATGCCTTCTTCTCAATTGCGCTCCAGGCGTCGAACACTTTAATTGATGTTGGTTATTACCAATCTTTGGAGCGACCATGGGCTACTGATTTATTGGCGGACCAGAAAGCTGGCGCATCAATTGGATGGGCTATGGGGGAGATTCCAATCATCATCGCTCTTGTCGCAACCTTTATTCAATGGATGCGTTCAGATGCGCGTGAGGCAAAGCGCGCTGATAAGAACTCTGAGCGCGACCTCGCTGAATACAATGAATATTTACGCAGACTCGCAGAGGGGCGGAAGGACTCGTAGTATTCGCGCCATGGATCAGCTCTTCTCGCTTCCGGAAGAATATGTAGCGCTGCGCGAAAGTGTTCGCGCTTTAGCAGATAAAAAAATCCAACCGCATGCTCAAGATGTAGATGCAAATGCGAGATTTCCGCAAGAGGCGCTTGATGCGCTGCAAGCTGCTGACTTAGCTGCACCACATGTTCCGGTTGAGTTTGGTGGCCAGGGCGCCGACGCACTTGCGGTAGTAATTGTGATTGAAGAAGTTGCGCGTGTTTGCGCATCTTCATCGCTAATTCCTGCGGTTAATAAACTTGGCTCTGTTCCATTAATGCTTGGCGGCAATGATGAACAGAGAAAACGTTGGCTTACCCCGCTCGCAAAAGGAAAAGGTTTTTCGTATTGCCTATCTGAATCGGAAGCTGGCTCGGATGCCGCATCGATGAAGACTCGTGCGGTGCGAAAAGGCGATGGCTGGGTGTTAAATGGAAGTAAGAAATGGATTTCTCATGCTGGAGTATCTGAGTTCTACACGGTACTTGCATCAACTGATCCAGATAAAGGCGGAAAGGGAATAACAGCTTTCGTTGTAGAAAAGAGCGATCCCGGAGTCTCTTTTGGCGCCCATGAAAAAAAGATGGGATTTAAGGGTTCGCCAACGCGCGAGGTTTATTTTGATAACGTTGAATTCGGTGACGATCGAAGAATTAGTGAAATTGGTGGCGGCTTCGGTTTAGCGATGAAGACGCTTGACCACACACGCATCACCATCGCGGCCCAAGCACTCGGAATCGCCCAAGGCGCATTTGAGATTGCAACTAAGTATGCGAAAGAGCGACGCCAATTTGGTAAGCCAATCTTTGATTTCCAAGCGGTCCAGTTCATGCTCGCCGATATGGCAATGGAGATAGAAGCAGCTCGACAACTCACCTATGCAGCTGCGGTAAAGAGCGAGCGAGGCGAGAACGATCTCACGTTCTTCTCGGCGGCTTCGAAGTGCTTTGCCACAGATGTAGCGATGAAAGTTACTACTGATGCAGTACAAGTCCTTGGCGGATACGGTTATGTAAATGACTACCCAGTCGAGCGGATGATGCGCGATGCAAAACTAACTCAAATCTACGAAGGAACCAATCAAATCCAACGATTGGTAATGGCTCGAAATCTCGGGGTTAACTAAAACCGTATCAATCTGGTCGGTGTCAAAACCGCATTTACCGGTATGTCATGGTCTTCTGTAGGAATGCTCTCTATAAATTCAGATTCATTTACTATCGCGATTGAGACCCCCTGAAAATTCTCGAGTGTTCGATCATAAGAACCACCACCTTGCCCCAAGCGATTTCCGTGCTGGTCAATTGCCAGCGCAGGGAGAATCATCAATTCGATAGCTCCAGCGAATTTTTCTCCAACTGGTTCGCGAAGCTTGCCATTTAACTTTAAGTTCCTTGGATTCCCATCCCAAATTCGAAACTCCAGAGATTTATCTGGCATGAGTACTGGCAGAAGTAGTTTCTTGCCGCTTTCAATTATTAGGTGATTGATTGAATCTGTATCCGGTTCATCGCCATAGGCTTGATAGCTTGCGACAACGCGCGCCATCTTAAACTCTTCAGAATCGGCTAAAAGTGAGAGATTAAAGTGATATTGGTTATTCCTTCGATTTGATCGGATTGATTCACGCAATTTCGCCTTCGTGTTCTCCACGGGATTAGCGTAGGTTCAAAGTATCTTTTCCGCGTGAGCGAGAGCATTCGAGTATCAGAACTAGCCGCCCAATTATTGGCGCTATCCAAACCGCTAGCTGCCTTTGATATGCCACTTCTAGATTCCCATGGCGCCACCCTCGCAGAGGATGTTTATCAAGGGGATAAGTTGGCGCTCCGTTCTGGCTCGCGAATTCGCGCTACCCAGATCGGATTAGCGGCTTCACTAGGCCTTGATCATCTTCCAACTAGGCCCCAACCACGAGTTGTTGTTATCTCAGCTGGTGATGATTTAGTCGAACCAGGTAAACCTCTTTCGAGCGATGATGAATTCGAAGTCAATTCTTGGCTTCTAACCACCGCAGTAAAAGAGGCCGGGGCCGTTGGTTATCGCGTGACCACAATTCCTGAAACGGAAGATTCACTAAAGGATGTAGTTGAAGACCAATTAGTTAGAGCAGATTTGATAGTCATTTGCGGCGAAAGCCACGATGAGTCTTTTGATTTGATTTATGGCGTGTTAAGTCGCCTCGGTGAGATCAGGAGCATCTCTCCGAATATTGAAGGTAGTGGTCGTCATGCATTCGGAACTATCGGACCTGATAAAACACCGGTCGTAGCACTTCCCGGAGATCCAATATCTGCTTACATCTCAACGGAAATCTTTATCCGGCCCATGATTAGAAACATGATGGGGCTTTATGACATTCATCGACCCATAACAAAAGCTACTCTTACTAATGATGTAGCAAGCGACTCTGGTAAACATGCATTTATCCGAGCGGTTCTTTCAAACGATAATCCGAGCAGGCGCTTAGTAACAGCCCTTCCCAATCAGAGCGAATTAGTTGGCCTCTCAGATGCAACGGGACTAATTGTGATGAGTGAAGAAGTGACTCTATATAAAGCTGGCGAAGAAGTTGATGTGCTGATGTTGGAACGGCGCTTTAACTAAATAGTGAAGCCCGGATCTATATGAATTGGCCAATCGTTCTTCATGACGGAGAAATAACGCTTCAGCCACTTCGACTTCGCGATCGAAGGGCCTGGCTAGATTTGAGAGCGCGCAACCGCTCTTGGCTAACCCCATGGGAGGCGACTTCGCCCCTTATTGAAGAACAGAAATCTCTTCCCACTTATGTAGAAATGGTCAACTTTCATAAGAGAGAGGGAAAGGCTGGTCGCTCTTACTCGTTTGCAATCTGGTTCCATAAAGAGTTGGTCGGCCAGATAACGCTAGGTGGAGTCTCATATGGAGCCTTCCGGGGCGCACATATCGGGTATTGGATTGATGAAGGGCATGCCAATAAGGGTTTGATTACGCGAGCGGTAAGAGAGGTAACGCGCTTTGCGCTAGATGATTTGAGATTACATCGAATTGAGATTGCACTTCGTCCGGAAAATGGTGCATCGAAGCGAGTAGCAGAGAAAGCCGGATATGTATTTGAAGGATTGCGGACTCGCTATTTACATATTGATGGTGGATGGCGAGATCACATCGTTTTCGTAAAAGAGAACACGAGAATTTAGACCCAGGGGAAATACCCGAAAAGTCCAAATCCGCCCTTTAAGGTTAGGCTTCATGGGTTCGGGTCTCATCTACATAATCATCGTAGGTATGTGGATCGCCTATTTTCTTCCACGTTGGATTACAAATCATGAAGAGGTTTCAAGCCGATCAATTGAAAAGTTTGCATCCACGATGCGAGTAGTGGGTAAGACCTCCGGAAATGCAAGTGATGAGCTAACAGATTTACTTCGCAAAAAGGAAAATCAGATCTTAATTCGAAGAATTCTCTTCACATCGCTACTTGGATTGACTTTAATTATTTCGCTATTTTCGTGGGTTGGATTTCTATCTCCGGCGATTATCGCAATTCCAATTTCCGGTATCGGACTCTATGTTGTTCATGCGCGTCATCAAATAAGCGCACTCAATGATGAGATTGTTATTGCAGCAAACGCGGTGAAACAGATTGAAAAATCAACGAGCAAGTATTACGAATTAATTGCAAGATCAAAGCGGCTAGCAAGAAGCAAAGATGAAGTTTTAGATGAACATTGGACTCCACTCTCAGAAAGAGTTGCGCGATCTGAATCTGAAGTCCATGGGATAACTATCATTCCAAAGGGTTCGGCTCATAAGACCTGGGACCCAGTCAGCGTACCTCCACCAAGTTATGCAAGTTCACCTAAAGCTGCGCCACGGAGAAAGATTGATTTAACAGTCCCCGGTGCCTGGAGCGCTTCACAAGAAGAAGAATTGAAACGCTTCCTTAAACCAAGCGCCGATGAAATTTTCGACCAGACGATTGCAGATGAAATAGAAGAGCAGATCAGAACAAATCGCGCAGCAAACGAATAGCTAAATCCAACTTGGTAGCCACATTCGGGCATACCAATCATCATAAGTGAGCACTATCCCTAGATAGATCGGGGCAAAATAAGCGAAAACAAGGGTTGTTAGGCCCAGGGCAGCATATAGATTTTGCAACCGTTTAGGGCGAAGGATCTCGTCTTCCAGATAAAGCTTTATGGAGTAGGTAATGGCAAGAATTAGAAAGGGTAAAAAGGCGATTGCATAGAAATAAAAGGTAGTTCGCTCTGGAAAGAATAACCAAGGTAAATAGTTGGAGAGTAGCGCAAGCAAGATTAAGCCAGCAGTTCGCTCTCTTCGATAAATGAAATACCCAAGTGTTATAAAGAATGCGATTATTCCAAACCACCAAATTATTGGAGTACCCATAGCAAGAATTTCCTGAGAGCAATTATCTGCGCCACAAGTTTTTGGAGACTCATAGAAGAAAGAAGTGGGCCTACCGAGCACTAACCAATTCCAAGGACTTGCTTCGTAAGAATGATCTGTTGTCAATCCGGTATGAAAATTGAGAATCTCGCGGTGATAGTTATAAAGAGCAATTAACGGATTACTTGAACTATCGCGCGACCAACCTTTATCTGAGATTAGCCAGCCACTCCAGGTAAAGAGATAAGTTATTGGGATTATTGGAAGGTAGAAAAGTAATTTCTTCCGATAAGTAAATGCAAGATAAGTTCCTAAAGCCACTATGAAGTAGACCGCACTCCATTTAGTGCCAAGTGCGAAACCAAGTAACAGAGCGACAACAAGATGTCGTTCATATAAAAGCGCCAAGAAAGCGGCTAGTAAGAAGAACATTAGGAAGATATCGAGGAGAGCTGTTCGGGACATTACAAGATGTAGGCCATCGATACTCATGAGACCAGCAGATATCAGAGCCAAGAGTGGAGAATTGAATAGTCGCAAGGCGACAAAGTAAATAATCCATATTGAGAGAGTTCCAAAGAGGGCTGCCGAAAACCTCCAACCAACTGGGGAATCTCCAAAGAGTTGAATACCGAGAGCAATCAGCCACTTACCAACGGGTGGATGGACGACAAATTCTGCAGCGCCATTTGTGAGCTCGACAGCGCTATTCAGATAATCAATCGCGCCATCTACGTAATACACCTCATCGAAGACCAATTTATTTGGAACTCCTAAGTTCCAGAAACGAAAGAGCCCAGCGACAGCGAGAATCAGAGCCAATATCACTCGAGGGGATGGGCGGCGCACAAGGTGAAGGATACTGATGCGAGAATTACCAGATGGGAACCTTGATAGTTGCAGCTGCTCCAATCGGAAACTTTGGTGATGCATCCCTTAGGTTAAAAACTGCAATCCAAACTACTACCTTTGTTGCTGCTGAAGATTCCCGAAAATTTGCCAGGCTATGTAGCGATCTAGGAATTGAGTGTAAGGCGAAAGTAATCTCATTCTTTGAGGGAAATGAGACAGAACGACTATTCGATTTAGAGCGGGCTCTAAATGAAAATGATCAAGTCTTATTGATAACGGATTCCGGAATGCCGGGCCTTAGCGATCCTGGCTATCGGGCGATTTCTTTAGCTCTTGAGAAAAACTTTCCGATTCAAGTACTTCCCGGAGCGAGTGCAGTTACAACGGCGTTAGCTTTATCTGGTCTTCCTTCTGATCGATTTGCTTTTGAAGGCTTTCTACCAAGAACTGATGTGGCACGGGAGCGAGCGCTTGAGGAATTGGTACAAGAGGAGCGGACCTTAATTTTCTTTGAAGCGCCCCATCGGATTAATTCATTTTTGGAGTCAGCGCTGAAAATTTTTGGCTCAGACCGGCGAGCCGCAATATGTAGAGAGATGACCAAAACTTATGAAGAGGTAGTTCGGGGAACGCTGACCGAACTTCTAGATTGGTCACGATCTAAAGAAATGCTGGGGGAGTTTACAATAGTAATTTCAGGATTTAAGCCAAGTGAGATGACCTACAGTGATATTGAGATTGCTGACTTGGTTAAACGTTATGAGAGCGCCGGAATTTCACGGAAAGAAGCGATTGCTAGCGTCGCTAAAGAGTTGGCGCTACCTAAACGGGCAGTCTTCGACATCATGGTCACGCATAAGTAGATAGACTTTTCATATGTCCGCGCCAGAAAAGACTTTTTATCTGACGACGCCTATTTACTATGTAAATGATGCGCCCCATATCGGCCACGCTTACACGACTGTCGCTGGTGATTTTCTAACTCGATGGCACCGCCAGAAAGGCGAGTCGGTCTGGTTTCTAACTGGAACCGATGAACATGGCCAGAAAGTTATGCGTACTGCAGAAGCAAATAACACTGCCCCGCAAGATTGGTGTGACAGATTAGTTGAGAGCGCTTGGAAGCCGGTCTGGCGAGATCTTGAGATCGCAAATGATGACTTCATAAGAACAACCGAGCCTCGCCATACTGAGAGAGTCCAGAAATTTCTTCAAGGTTTGATGGAGCAAGGTTTCATCTACGAAGGTCCTTATGAAGGTCCTTACTGCGTTGGGTGTGAAGAATTTAAACTTCCAGCCGATTTAGATGATGGAAAGTGCAAGATTCACTCTAAGCCCGTCGAAATGGTCAAGGAAACGAATTGGTTCTTCAAACTCTCTGCTTTTGTGAAGCCACTACTAGATCATTACAAGCAAAAACCAGATGCTTGCCAACCTGATAGCGCACGCAATGAAGTTATCGCATTTTTAGAAGGGGGAGTCTCAGATCTCTCGATTTCTCGATCTACATTTGATTGGGGAATCAAAGTTCCATGGGATCCAAAGCAAGTCGTGTATGTCTGGTTCGATGCATTATTAAATTACGCAACTGCAGTAGGTCTAACCGATTCTGCCGATAGCGAGGGTGGAAAATTCTTTGCTAAGACCTGGCCCGCAGATGTGCACCTTGTCGGTAAGGACATCTTGCGTTTCCATGCTGTGATTTGGCCTGCAATGTTGATGGCTGCTGGGATTCCAATTCCTAAAAAGGTATTTGCACATGGCTGGCTCTTAGTTGGCGGCGAGAAGATGAGCAAGAGCAAATTAACTGGGATTGCCCCATCTGACATCACCTCACATTTCGGAGTTGATGCCTTCCGCTATTACTTCATGCGCGCAATTCCCTTTGGTAGCGATGGTTCATTCTCTTGGGAGGACATGAGCGCTCGTTACACGAGCGAGCTCGCCAATGATTTTGGAAATTTAGCTTCGCGCCTAACCGCGATGATTGAGAAATACTGTGATGGGACGCTGCCAGAGCGGTCAGAATCGAGCGAATTAGCCACTTCATTGGTGCGAACCGTAGAAGAGGCTGATAGTGCGATTTGTGAATTGGATTTCCAAGGTGGCATAAATGCAATTATGGATTTCTGTAAAGAAGTCAATGGCTATGTAACCATTAAAGAACCTTGGGCGGTTGCTAAAGATCCAGCGCG
>JBJOGL010000018.1:0-13002 GCA_046048255.1 Actinomycetota bacterium
CCGGTAGCCTCGCCACGTGTTTTCACCTTACATCGCCCTGATGAAATTACGGGTCGTTGAGTTATTGCTGGTGACAACATTGCCAGCGCTCTTCTTGGCCGCTGATGGAATCCCACCACTTGATGTAACACTGGCAACTATTTTTGGCGGAACGCTCGCTGCTGGTGCCGCGAATGCTTTTAATATGGTTATTGAGAGCGATATCGACAAAATGATGGAGCGGACTTCAAAACGCCCCATTGTTAATGAACAGGTTACCGAAACGCAAGCGCTTACTTTTGCATTTGCAATCAGCGCACTTTCTCTAACAATCTTTTGGCTCTTCACTAATCCACTTGCGACAGGCTTAACTGTCAGCGCAATCGCCTTCTATGTTTTTGGCTACACCGTAGGGCTAAAACGGCGCACATCTCAGAACATCGTCTGGGGCGGAATAGCAGGTTGTCTTCCAGTTCTAATTGGTTGGGCGGCCGTAACCGGTTCACTTTCATGGAGCGCGTTCTGGTTCTTCATGGTGATCTTCTTCTGGACGCCACCACATTTCTGGGCCCTTGCCATTAAATACAAAGATGATTACGAAGCAGCTGGAATTCCCATGCTGCCGGTTGTGGCACCTATTCGAAAAGTTTCACAGCAGATGTGGTTCCACACCATTGCCATGATTATTACTTCATTTCTAACTCTTTATTCAGCAGGTCTAGCAGCATGGACCTATGTTGTTACAGCAATCATAGGAATCGGATTTGCCTATCAACTTCGCGACCCGGAGAAGAACTCTGGGCCAATCTTCCATGGCTCCATTACCTATCTCAGCCTCTACTCAATTATGTTAGTTGTAGGTGTATTCATCTGAAACGCTTAGTAGCTCTTATTGCAATCACACTGATTGCAACTATGACTCCTGCCGTTGCAGAAGATGAGATTTGGAAAAAGGTTAGCGTCCCCAAAGCAACGGGATATGTATTGTTATTGCGCCATGCGATTGCGCCGGGTGGGGGCGATCCAGAGAATTTTCAACTGGGTGATTGCACGACCCAACGAAATCTCTCTGATGAAGGAAGACAACAAGCATTAGCAATTGGCAGTTGGCTCAAGTCAAAGAACTTCAAAATCACTAGAGTTGAATCTAGTAGATGGTGTCGGGCGCTCGAAACAGCGAGATTGATGGAAATTGGAAAAGTAAGACAAAATCCGAATCTTGACTCCCTCTTTCTAGATGATGATCCGAGCTCCGATCCCAGAACAGCAGCAATCAAGAAACGAATTGCAAAACATAGAAATACTCGTGGCCTATTGGTTTTAGTTTTTCACCAAGTAAATATCACCGCCTTAACCGAAATCGCGCCCGCATCAGGCGTAGGGGTTTTAGTTAGAGCAAAGAAGAATGGTGAATTAAAAGTGATGGGTCTCTCACCTTCACTCTAGCTTTCATTCTAAGGAAAATTTGAGGAAAGTCGCGGGGTAAATCCAAAGGAATTTGAACGCCATCCTTTACCCTTTACACCAGTAACTGACCCCCATTTCCCCAGGGAGCCATTTAGTGAGAATTAGTTCGGTGCGCCCGTTAGCGCTTCTGCTATCTAGTTTACTTATCTTCGCAACAACTCCGGCGCTCGCTAATCCAAAGAAACCAACTCTTGCCCAAATTAAGGCGGCAAAGAAAGTTGAAGCTGAGGCAAAGAAAGCTGCCGAAGCTGCAGCCGCTCGGCTGACAAAAGCAAATCTCACTTTGCGCCAATTAATTAGCGTCGCTAATTCTGCGCGGGTCCGTTACGAAGCTGCACGGGCGGAACTAGCTCGAGCCACTCAAGAAGCAGACGTCGCCGCAGCCGCTTATCGGGAAGCGATGGCTGCTGTTAAGACTGCGCACGATGCAATCGGACGGCTAGCCACTAATGCATACATTATGGGTGGTGGCTTTACAGATTTTGATTCAGTTCTTCATTCAGATGGCCCGCAAGATTTGATGGATCGTCTCTCTACTTTGGATTCATTAGGAACTCAGAACACCCAAGCGCTATTTAGATTTAAAACGGCTGAAGATGCGGCCCGGGAAGCCAAGAAAGTTGCTGACGCTGCCGAAGAGCGGCAACGCGTTGCAACCGAAAAGGTTGCTGCTGCAAAAGCAGAAGCTGATGCTGCCCGTGACGCTCAACAGAAAGAAGTAGATCGGCTCCAGAAAATTCAAGATCAAGTACTCCGTGAGTTAAACGCAGCTCGAGCTAAGCGCGTAACGCTTGAACAACAACGCCAACTCGCGCTATTAGAAGAAGCAAATGCAACAATCGCACAAGACACCGCAATATATACACGGGTGTGGCCAGATATCGGCTTTAAGGGTCGCTCAACTTCACGATCGAACCCCGAAATGAGAGAAAAAGCCGTTGAGTTTGCGAAGAAACAAGTTCTTGCCCGAAAACCGTATGTTTGGGGCGATGAAGGTCCGAATTCATTCGATTGTTCGGGACTTGTGTACGCCGCTTATCGATCTGCAGGTTTAGGTTGGCCTAATTGGGATCGCCTCAATTCATCGCTCTATTTCTCTTATACAAAACACGTTCCGCTCAAAGATCTTGTGCCGGGAGATCTTCTCTTCTATTCGTATAAAGGAACCGTGAACACAATTCACCACATCACGATTTATGCTGGAAACGGGATGATGTGGGAGGCCAACTCAAAGGGTAAAGGCTTGCTCTACTCCAACATCTACAGCATCAAGGGATTGATGCCGTATGGAGGTCG
Source organism: Actinomycetota bacterium (assembly GCA_046048255.1). GTDB lineage: Bacteria > Actinomycetota > Actinomycetes > Nanopelagicales > Nanopelagicaceae > MAG-120802. The sequence continues at coordinate 2,743 of JBJOGL010000018.1, forward strand.
GGTCTAGTAATAACTACCCTTGCGCCTTATGGCAGAAGCAACGCCGCTCTATCAGATTCGCCTTGCAGTTCGGGCTGAATTAGCTGATCTAAATGCGGGCGACACAGTTCTCGTCGCGGTTAGTGGCGGTGCAGACTCTCTTGCTTTAGCAGCCGGATTACTTGCCGAAGCGAAGTCAAAGACGGTTCGTCCTATTGCAGTCATTATTGATCATGCACTTCAAGCAAATAGCGCTGATGTTGCAATGAATACCAAAGCCGAACTAACAAAAATTGGCTACAGCAATATTGAAATCAAACGGATTAATTTTGAGATTACCGATGGCATGGAAGCCTCAGCTCGGCGCGCGAGATATGCAGCGCTCAATGAAATTGCATCATCAACAAACGCCTCCGCAATCTTCTTAGGTCATACAAAAGACGATCAAGCTGAAACAGTTTTACTTGGCCTCGCACGAGGTAGTGGAACAAGATCGCTATCTGGAATGGCAGAACGAATTGATAAATATCGCCGGCCACTTCTCTCGATTACCCGCCTGCAAACCGAAGCTGCCTGTAAAGAGGTCGGCGTTAAGTATTGGAACGATCCACATAATCAATCTATGGAATATGCACGGGTGCGAGTGCGCGAAAAAGTATTACCGTTAATGGAATCAGAAATCGGTCCCGGAATCGCAGATGCGTTAACCCGCTCGGCCAAAATCCTCCGCGATGATGCTGATGCGCTCGATCAATGGGCAGAAGAAGTTTTGGATGAAATCGACCCGATCGAGATGGATATCGAGACCCTAGTTAGCCTTCCGAGAGCGATCCGCTCGCGCGTGATTAGAAAAGCGATCTATCTCGCGGGCGCCCCATCTGGCTCACTTTCTGCTGAACATCTAGAGCCGGTTGAGGCTCTTGTCACAGCCTGGAAGGGACAAGGCCCAGTATCGCTCCCTGGCGGTGTGACCGTGGCGCGGATTTCGGGCAGACTTTCGCTCTCCTAAAGCGCTATTTAAAGCCTCGAGAAAGGGGAAAAGTGGATCTCGCATCGGTACAGAGCGATATCGATAAGGTAATCGTCAGCGAAGAGCAACTTCAGAGTCGTTTAAAAGAAATTGCTCGACAGATTGAAACTGATTACAAAAATCAAGATCTACTTTTAATCGGCGTACTCAAGGGCGCGGTAATGGTGATGGCTGATTTAACTCGCCACATTAATCGCCACTTAGAAATTGATTGGATGGCGGTCTCTTCTTATGGTTCTGGAACAAAGTCTTCCGGTGTTGTGAGAATCTTGAAAGATCTAGATCGCGACATAACAGGAAGAAATGTTCTTATCATTGAAGATATCGTCGATACCGGGCTTACTTTGGATTGGCTCTCCCAGAATTTGAAATCGCGTGGCGCTGGCTCCGTTGAGATCATGACTGTGCTCCGTAAACCAGATGCAGCAATGGTCAAAGTTGATGTCCGCTATGTTGGTTTTGATATTCCTAAAGATTTCGTAATTGGTTATGGCTTAGATTTCGATGAAAAGTATCGCAACCTTCCCTTTATCGCAGTCCTTGCGAAGCATATGTATGAGTAATGATGGCTGAAAATAAAGAGAAGAAGTTAAAGAAGCCGAAGCTTCCTATTCGCTCACCGAACAAACCTGGCGCTCGTCCACCTGTTCGGATGACGCGTCGACCGCTCTTCTGGATTTTGGTAGCGATTGCGGCCGTCACCATCTTTGGCCAGATTTCATCGAGTGGAAATCAATTCACAAAGGTCAACACATCTGATGTTATGGCCGCCATTACTCGCGGCGATGTAGAGGCGGCGACAATTGTCGATCGTGATCAAGTCATCCGGCTTATCTTGAAGCCAGGTATTGCGGTAGAGGGCGCAACCCAGGTCGAGGCCTCATATTTAACGGGGCAAGAGCCGATTCTCGTTGATTTACTTAGCGCAAACCCCCCCCCTAAGGATTGGGATGTAACGGTTCCGCGGACCAATATCTTTGTCTCGATTCTCTTCACCCTTGGTCCAATACTTCTACTCTTCTTCTTACTTCTATTTTTCCTCGGTCAATCCCAAGGTGGGTCACGAGTATTTTCCTTCGGACGCTCGCGCGCAAAACTTCATTCCAATGAAGTCCCACAAGTTACCTTCTCAGATGTAGCAGGCGCTGATGAAGCAATTGAAGAGTTCCGCGAGATAAAGGATTTCTTAGCTTCACCAAAGAAGTATCAAGAGATTGGCGCAAAGATTCCAAAGGGAGTTCTACTTTTTGGTCCTCCGGGAACCGGTAAGACACTGCTTGCTCGCGCCGTAGCTGGAGAAGCAAAGGTTCCGTTCTATTCAATCTCGGGTTCTGACTTTGTTGAGATGTTTGTCGGTGTTGGCGCTGCACGAGTCCGCGATCTCTTCAAGCAAGCAAAAGAGAATTCTCCATCCATCATCTTCGTCGATGAGATTGATGCAGTCGGTCGCCATCGTGGCGCAGGACTTGGCGGCGGACATGATGAGCGCGAGCAGACACTTAACCAGCTTCTTGTGGAGATGGATGGCTTTGAGCCACATGATCAAGTAATCCTTATTGCCGCAACCAACCGCCCCGACATTCTTGATCCCGCGCTACTTCGCCCGGGTCGTTTCGATCGCCAGATTGGAATTGATCGCCCTGATGTAAAAGGTCGCGAAGCGATTATGAAAGTTCATGCCAAAGGAAAGCCGCTTGAGAAAGATATTGATCTCCTAGCCATCGCACGGCGCACCCCCGGATTTACCGGCGCCGACCTAGCCAATGTTCTAAACGAAGCTGCTCTATTAACGGCGAGAGAGAACCGGAAGATAATTTCACGCGATGATGTAGATGAAGCCATTGATCGCGTAATGGCTGGACCACAGCGTAAATCAAGGCTTATGAGCGAGGAAGAGCGCCGCGTTACCGCCTATCACGAAGGCGGCCATGCACTTGTTGCGCATGCACTTCCACACACAGATCCAGTTCACAAGATAACAATCATGCCGCGCGGCCATGCCCTTGGTTACACAATGGTGTTGCCTGATGAAGATAAGTACTCCACAACTCGAAATCAGATGCTCGATCAACTCGCTTACACCATGGGTGGACGCGCAGCTGAAGAACTTGTTTTTCATGATCCAACCACCGGCGCCTCTAACGATATTGAGAAAGCAACTGCGCTAGCGCGCGCAATGGTGACTCAATATGGAATGACTGAGAAGTTAGGTGCAATCAAACTTGGTACAAGTGATTCAGCGCCATTCCTCGGAAGAGATTATGGACACCAACGCGATTACTCTGAGGATATTGCGAGCGTTGTTGATCAAGAAATCAGATCTTTGATTGAAGGCGCACATCAAGAGGCATATGACATACTTGTTGAGAATCGCTCCATCCTTGATGCGCTCGTTGAAGAGTTGATGGATAAAGAGACGCTTCATAAAGAAGAGATTGAAGTCATCTTCAAACATGTAGCAGCTCGCCCAAAGCGACCAGCATGGACTGGTTCATCAGATCGCATTCCTTCCAAAGTTCCCCCAGTTGCAATAAAGAAGAAGGCTGAAGTTAAGGAAGAGAAGCCAAAGCGTAAGAAGAAGTCAGCGCCTTCTGATGAGCAGTAACTTTGATGATGAGCGCGTAGAGCGCGCCATCCGAGAACTCTTAATCGGAATCGGTGAGGATCCAGAGCGTGATGGTTTAAAAGAAACTCCAAAGCGCGTAGCGCGAGCGATGAAAGAGAACTTCCAAGGCCTCTTTCAAGATCCGAAAGATGTCTTTAATAAGACCTTTGATTTAGGCCATGAAGAGCTGGTTATTGTTAAAGATATAGAGGTCTTTTCGCACTGCGAGCACCATTTAACGCCGTTTCATGGCGTTGCTCATATCGGATATATCCCAGGCGAGAGTGGAAAAGTTACCGGCCTTTCGAAACTAGCTCGTTTAGTTGATCTCTATGCCCGTCGCCCGCAAGTACAGGAGCGCCTAACGACAGAGATTGCCGATGCGTTAGTGAAACACCTTGAACCCGGCGGAGTCATTGTGATTATTGATTGTGAACATCTATGTATGTCGATGCGTGGCGTAAAGAAGTCACAAGCTCGCACTGTGACAAGCGCAGTTCGTGGGATGCTCCGCGACCCAGCCACCCGCGCTGAAGCGATGTCGCTAATCACTGGAAAATAAAGATGCGCACTCTGGTGATGGGCATCCTAAACGTCACCCCAGATTCTTTTGCTGATGGTGGTAAACATTTCACAACAGCAGATGCAGTAAATCGTGCGAATGCAATGATTGAAGAGGGCGTAGATATCATCGATATTGGCGGTGAATCCACAAAACCAGGCGCTGAGCGAGTAAGTGAAAGCGAAGAAGAGAATCGGGTACTTCCAGTTCTAGAGCAAGTTATTCCACTTGGGATTGAAGTCTCAATTGATACAACTAGAAGTTCAATTGCAGAAAAAGCGATCAAACTCGGCGTCAAATATGTAAATGATGTTTCTGGGGGACTAGCAGATAAAGAGATGTACTCTCTCATCGCAAAACACCCCGAGGTTCAATATGTGATTATGCATTGGCGCGGCCACTCAAAGACGATGCAAGAGCTAGCCACCTACAAGGATGTTGTAAAGGAAGTTAAAGAAGAGCTAGAGGAACGCGTTAATTCAGCGATTGAAGCTGGCGTCGATCCAGATCAAATAATCATTGACCCAGGCATCGGTTTTTCTAAGAGCGCTGAACATAATTGGGAGCTGCTAAAAAACGTTGATCGGCTCTCATTATTGGGCTATCCCATCCTCATTGGGGCCTCACGAAAGCGATTCCTGGGCGAGCTAATCGACAGCACAAATCCTGATGAACGAGAGGCGGCCTCCCTCGCCATTACCGCAGCTATGGCAAAGCAGGGTATTTGGGGGGTGCGCACTCATTCGGTAAAACCACATCGTGATGTAATCGCAACGATTAGCGCACTAGGTAGAAGATAAACTTTTAAACATGAGCGACAAGATAAGAATTACCGGCATCAAGGCCGAGGGAACGCATGGGGTTCTAGAACAAGAGAAAGTTACAAATCAACCATTTATCGTAGATATTGAACTAGAACTAGATTTAGGAAAAGCAGCCGAAGAAGATGACCTTAGTGAAACTGTCAATTACGATGAAGTTGCCAAATTGGTAGTCGAAGTAATCAAGGGCCCAACCTTGAATTTAATTGAAGCGCTAGCCGACCGAATCGCTACTCGTGTCTTGCACTCTTTTGATTTGATCGAAGAGGTAAAAGTAACCGTCCATAAACCAAAAGCGCCCATCTCAGTTCCATTTGATGATGTCTCAGTAACTCTCAAGAAGAAACGATGAAAGCAGTAATCGCACTTGGCGCCAATCTTGGTGAGCCCCGCTCTCAAGTCACTAGCGCGGTAGATGCGATTAAGGAAATAATTAAAGTTACTGCAGTCTCATCACTCTATGAAACTGAGCCATTTGGAGTCCCAGACTCCCAGCCCAATTACATAAATGCTGTCCTAATTGGCGAAACCGATAAGAAGCCACTTGATTTAATGAAAGCTCTTTTAGAAGTAGAGAACGAACTAGGACGTACACGTTCATTTCAAAATGCAGCACGGATTATTGATATCGACATTATTGATTTAGGTGGTTTGTTTATGGAGAGCGCCGCTCTTACTCTGCCCCACCCGAGAGCCCATGAAAGACGCTTTGTTTTGGAGCCCTGGCTAGAGATAGATACAGAGGCACACCTTCCCGGAAGAGGCTTAGTTCGAGAACTTTTGGCGGCTTTAACTTGAGAAAGTAGACTTCTCACGCCTGGTACCCCAAGCGGACTGGAGCTTTAAATGAGAGTAGAGCGGGTCATTACCGATCTGGCACGCCCATGTGCATTTGTGCCGACTATGGGCGCGCTTCATGCTGGCCACCAATCTCTCATCAAGATGGCACGAGAATTCTGCGATGAAGTAGTCGTTTCAGTCTTTGTTAATCCGCTCCAGTTTGAAGATAAAGATGATCTAGCTAAGTATCCAAAGACTCCTGAGCGCGACGAGTTATTAGCTAGTGAGGCTGGCGCAACTCTTTTATGGCGTCCTGATGTGACTGACATTTATCCGGGGAATGAAGTTAATTTAAGTGCGGGTGAGATTGGTACGCGCTTTGAAGGAGCGAGCCGACCAGGACACTTTGATGGCGTTCTTACAGTTGTAAATAGATTATTTGAATTGGTTAAACCAAAGTATGCGATTTTTGGCGAGAAGGATTTTCAACAATTGTTTCTGATTCGAAAGATGGCTGCCGAGCTTCACCCCGAGATTGAGATCATCGCAGCGCCTACAATCCGCGAACAATCAGGGCTAGCCCTTTCATCTCGCAATGTCCGACTTAGTGAGATTGGTATTAAGGCAGCAGAGGTTATTTCGAAAACTCTCAATGTGGCTGCAGCCAAAGATTCTCTATCAGAAATGAAAGCAGAGTTAGCTGTACTTAATGCATCTGCTGGTTTTGAACTCGACTATGCTGAGATTATTGATGAAGAAACCTTTGAGGTGGCAAATGAGTACACCACAAGACCGCGCGCAATCGTTGCGGGTTGGGTAGATGGCGTTCGATTAATTGATAACCAAGCGATGAGTCGAAGATTGGTGCGTGCATGAGACTTCGTGCGCCGCTTCCTGGTTGGAGTGCATCTGCTGATGTTGTTGTAATTGGTTCAGGTGTTGCTGGGCTAACCACCGCGCTACAGATCCGCTCACATAACCTCTCGGTAATGCTTATAACTAAGGCCCAAGTCGATGAAGGCTCAACTAAGTGGGCTCAAGGTGGAATCGCTGCGGCGCTCGGCCCGGGTGATTCACCCGAAGATCACCAACGCGACACCTTGGTTGCCGGTGCAGGTTTATGTGATTTACCGGCGGTAAAAGTATTGGTGACAGAAGGACCAGAAGCGGTGCGAAAGCTGATCGCCCGTGGCGCGGTATTTGATAAGTCAGAGACTGGTGAGATTGCCTTAACTCGCGAAGGCGGACACCTTCGTAATCGCATCTTGCATGCAGGTGGCGATGCAACTGGCGCTGAAGTATCGCGCGCACTTTTAGCGGCGGTTTCAGAAGATCCCGGTATTGAAGTTATCGAACATGCTCTCGTTCTCGATGCACTCAAGAGTGCAAGCGGAAGAGTCTGTGGCGTAACGCTCCACGTTATTGGTGAAGGAAGTCGCGATGGCGTCGGCCAGATTATGGCGCGTGCAGTTGTGCTAGCGACAGGTGGACTCGGTCAGGTTTATTCGCAAACTACAAATCCTTCGGTCTCAACCGGTGATGGCGTTGCGCTCGCACTTCGCGCTGGAGCTGATGTCGCAGATGTTGAATTCATTCAATTCCATCCCACCGTTCTCTACATGGGTGAGAACTCGCGTGGCCAACAACCTCTGATTAGTGAAGCAGTCCGTGGTGAAGGTGCAATCCTTGTTAACGATCGCGGCGAGCGATTTATGAAAGATGTTCATCCACTTGCCGATCTAGCACCACGTGATGTTGTGGCTAAGGAAATTTCACGACAGATGGCAAAGAGCGGCGCTAAACATGTCTGGCTTGATGCGCGCGAAATCAAAGACTTCGCAGATCGATTCCCAACTATCCATACTTCATGCAGACAACAAGGTATTGACCCGGCCACAGATCTCATCCCGGTTGCACCTGCCTCGCATTACGCCTCAGGTGGAATTCGCACTGATTTAAACGGCCATTCGTCAGTTCCAGGCCTATATGCCGTTGGTGAAACTGCATGCACCGGCGCTCATGGAGCCAACCGCCTCGCCTCTAACTCACTTCTCGAAGGCCTTGTCTTCGGAGCCCGGATCGCAGAAGACATCGCTAAGAATCTACAGACTTGGGAAGATCCAATTTCACCAGATCCAATTGAAATTCTTATCTCGCCATCGGTCCGCGGTGAATTACAACGAGCGATGTCGCGTGGCGCTGCAGTAGTTCGCTCCGAGAAGTCATTGAAAGAGACGCTCGCTACTCTTGATCGCCTTAAAGATGCAACAACAATCTATGCAAATGTCGAAGCCTGGGAGACTACTAATCTTTACTTGCTAGCGACCGCGATTGCTCGCTCTGCTTTAGTGCGAACTGAGTCTCGAGGTTCACATTGGCGGGAAGATTTCGCTGAAATATCAGATAGTTGGAAGAAGCGAATTCATCAGGGTTTAGATGAGATTGGTAATTGGCGCACCTCTTATGAGGAGGTGTTCGATGACCTCAGCATCATGCATCAATAAGTTAGAGAGTTATGGCGTAAAGACTGATCAACTCTCGAATCTGATCTCACATGCCTTCGCTGAAGATATGCCGGAAGGTGATGACAAGACCACGCTTGCAACGATTGATGTAAACCAGACCTCTCGCGCCTACATGCGCGCCCGTAAGGATGGCGTCGTGGCGGGAAATTGTGTCGCGGCACTGGTCTTTGAGCGTGTCGGAATTACGAACATAACTTATGAAAAAGAATGTGGTGATTCTGTAAAAGCTGGTGAGACCATTTTGGTTGTTGAAGGAAGCACGAGAGATATCTTGCGCAGCGAGCGCATCGCCCTTAACTTCATTAGCCATTTATCTGGAATCGCAACCCTCACCAAAATTTGGGTAGATGCGATTGAAGGCACAGGCGCCAAGATTCGGGATACCCGAAAAACAACGCCCGGCATGCGCCAAATAGAGAAATTCGCGGTCCGCATGGGCGGGGGAATCAATCACCGGATGAACCTCTCTGATGGCGCCATCATCAAGGACAACCACATCGCGGCCGCTGGTTCAATCACAGAAGCTGTTGCTCGAGTGAGAAAAGAATTCCCCGGGATGGAGATTGAGGTAGAAGTGGATAATCTCGAACAACTTCGCGAAGCCCTCGCCACAAAAACTGAAATTATCTTGCTCGACAATATGGATCTCGAGAGTACGAAACAAGCTGTCGAGATTGCGAAGAGCTCGAAAACAAAATTGGAATCATCTGGTGGGCTTACCCTTGAGAACGCCCGCGCTTATGCCCAGACCGGCGTTGATTACCTTGCTGTCGGAGCTTTAACCCACTCAGCACCTATTTTGGATATCGGATTGGACTTCTAATGTTATTAACTGTTGATATCGGAAATACAAATACCGTTCTTGGACTCTTCCACCAAGATGAATTAGTAGATAGTTGGCGAGTTAAAACTGATGCCCGCGATACTGCTGATGAGATCTGGTTACAGTGGCGGTCACTAATTACCGGTTACACAATCTCAGGTCTAGCAATCTGTTCAACCGTTCCTGCGGTGCTTCGCGAAGCGCGCACTATGGTCAATTCTTACTTTCAAGATATCCGAGTCACCATCATCGAACCTGGTGTTAAAACGGGCGTTCCACTCTTGGTTGATAATCCAAAAGAGATTGGCGCTGACCGAATCGTAAATACTCTCGCTGCACATCATCTATATGGAAAAGATGGAGCTGCGATTGTGGTTGATTTCGGAACTTCTACAAATCTAGATGTGGTTTCACCAAAGGGTGAATTCCTTGGTGGCGCACTTGCGCCTGGAATCGAGATCTCAGTTGAAGCACTAGCCGCAAGAGCGGCACAACTTAGAAAAGTTGAACTAATTAAGCCAAAATCGGTAATCGGAAAGAACACCGTAGAAGCCTTGCAATCCGGCACTATTTACGGCTTTGCTGGCCAGGTCGATGGCCTGGTAAATCGCATCGCTGATGAACTAGAAGATCTATACCCAAATAATCAGAAGGTCTCGGTTATCGCTACCGGTGGTTTAGCTCCATTAGTTCTCGGTATTAGCGAGACCCTTGAATTTCACGAACCAGATTTAACGCTTATCGGGCTCCGCCTCGTACATGAACGGAATGGATAGACTCCCATCACTATGACGGAGAGCGATCTTCCCGAACAATTACGGATCAGGCGTGAGAAACGAGATTCACTTCTTGCTCGCGGCATACCGGCATATCCCGTCCAAGTTCCGCGCAGCGCTACCCTAAGTGAGATTCGCGAACGTTTTAAGGATTTACAGACTGATACCTCATCAGGTGTTACCGAATCAGTTACCGGAAGAATTATCTTCAAACGCGATACCGGAAAGCTCTGCTTTGCAATGCTCCGCGAGGGTGAAGGAACTGAACTTCAAGTAATGCTCTCACTCGATAAAGTCGGTGAGACCCAACTTGAAACTTGGAAAGCAGATATCGATATCGGGGATATCGTCAGCGTTAC
>JBJOGL010000019.1:0-12697 GCA_046048255.1 Actinomycetota bacterium
TAAGCGCGGATGCGAACGATTGCGGTAATCAAGTCGTTCACCTTCTTCCCATCAATCTCACGGATTACGGCGCCATTAGGGATCCCTGCTTTTGCTGCAGCTTCACCCTCAACTGTCCTGAGAATGCGCGCCCCCTGACCCGTATAAGTGGTATCAAAGTTGATACCTAAGAAGGGACGTGAAGATTTACCAGTATCGATAATTTCATCAACTACGCGCTTAGCTTGATTGATCGGGATTGAGAAGCCAAGTCCGATTGAACCCGTGGCACCACCGCTGAGAGTCGCAATCGCCGAGTTAATTCCAACTAGCGCACCGGTTGCATCAACCAGTGGGCCACCTGAGTTTCCTGGATTAATCGCAGCATCCGTTTGAATGGCATCGATAAATGATTCAGCCCCGGTGCTTCCCGTTGTAACTGGGCGATTTAAAGCCGAAACAATTCCGCTTGTTACGGTTCCTGAAAGTCCGAGTGGTGAACCGAATGCGACTACTGGCTCTCCAATTATTAATTTATTCGAGTTTCCAACCTTAATAGTTCTCAAATTACCACGATTGATTCTCAATACTGCGATGTCATATGCGACATCTCTTCCAACGATAGTTGCTGGTTCTAAATCACCGTTATTTAACTCAACCGTGATGGTGCCACCTGATACCGCTTCAGAAATTACGTGATTATTAGTGATGATAAAAGAATTGCTTCCAGAAGAGCGGTAGATAACTCCCGATCCAGTTCCGCTACCCGAGAGCCCATTTACAGCAATCGATACGACTGAAGGTGAGACAGTAGAAGCAATTGTTTGGACATCTACTGAAGTTCCAACAATCTCCATGAGTTGTCGCGACTTAGGGCAAGATCCGTCGACGCTGGCATAAAGAGCATTGGTTTTTGTATTAACGCAAACTTTTGTTGGCGGCGTATCGGGCGTTACAGCAACGGCGACACCGCCGGCCACGACAGCGCCCATAACGAAGCCAGTCATTACTTTGGTGAATGTAGATACGGTATTCATGTGGCGGACACTTTCATTTTTTCCTGAGAGATTGTTTAATGGGAATTCAACCTTTGCTGGGTAGGCTTTGCAACTTATGAGCGGGCAACTTATGAGTGAAGATCTCCGCAGGGCCCGTATTGGGGTGACCCTCGCTTTTGTAGTAAATGGCTTTACCGCCGGAAGTTTCGTAGCCCGTATTCCTGATATTAAGAAGATTCTCGGAATCTCCGATGGAACTTTGGGCCTCTCACTTCTTTTCATCTCTATCGGAGTCTTCTTGGCCCTTCGTCCGGCTGGTCGCAATAGCGCCCGGTTTGGAAGTGCCCCAGTAACTTTCTGGGGAACAATCGGTATCGCCATATCGCTACCGATTGTTGGGCTACTTCCTTCCCTTCAATTCACTTGGTTCGCCTTCTTCATATTTGGATTTATGTTGGCCACGCAAGATGTTGCGATGAACGCCCATGCTGTCGTGATTGAGCAAGGGGCTGGAAGACGGTTAATGAGCACATTTCATGCGATGTTCTCTGTTGGTACTTTCATAGGTGGAATCTTCGGCGGCGCTCTCTCTCAATTCGAAATTTCGCCACTCACTCAAGCAATCTTCTTATCGATTGCTTATCTAATAATCGCCTATGTCATCAAATCTCTACTTCTTCCTGCCACTATCGATCAGCATCCAATCACTAAAGAAAAGAAGGCAAAGTCGCCCATAATCTTCTGGATATTTGGGCTCTTTGGTCTCTTTGCTGCTTTAAGTGAGGGCGCTGCCGGCGATTGGGGTGGAGTCCTCGCCCGCGATGCCTTCGATGCAACTCCATTTATCTCGACTCTTCCATTTATCTTCTTCACCTTAGCGATGGTGATTGGTCGCTTCTCTGGTGATTATTTGGCGCACCGCTTTGGAGCTTCGAAGGTGATTGCATCTGGTGGCAGCATCGCTGCAATCGGACTTGCAGTTGGCTTACTTGTCGGTGGAATACCAGCGTTAATGATCGCCTGGTTCCTACTAGGTATTGGTTTATCGGTTGTAATTCCGCTGATGTTTAGCGCTGCTGGCACTCTGGCGAGTACAAAATATCAAGGTGTAATTGCACCTTCGCAAGCTATCGCTAGGGTATCTGGAGTTTCCTACTTCGGTTTTGTGATTGGACCACCGATGATTGGATTCTTGGCCGAGCTAATTGAACTTCGTTGGGCCCTCTTTTTACTTGTCGTACTTACCGCTGCACTTATTCCCGCAGCGCGTTACGCAAAATCTGCTTAAAGTTAATTCTTATTTCCAGGAGCTATGCAGCGGTCTTCCTTCTGCATAACCGGCAGCAGACTGAATTCCAATAACTGCGCGCTCAGCGAACTCTTCTATGTTACGTGCGCCGGCATATGTGCAGGAGGAACGAAGACCAGAAATGATGTCATCGATGAGATCTTCAACACCGGGACGCTCTGGATCTAAATACATTCTGGATGAAGAGATTCCCTCTTCAAATAGCGCTTTGCGGGCCCGATCAAAGGCATCTTCACTTGAAGTTCGTGCCGCAACGGCGCGCGCTGATGCCATGCCAAAAGATTCCTTGTAGAGACGACCTTGCGCATCAACCCGAAGATCGCTTGGTGATTCATAAGTTCCTGCAAACCAGGAACCAATCATCACCGAGGCGGCCCCGGCTGCTAGAGCAAGTGCAACATCACGTGGATGACGAACGCCACCATCTGCCCAAATATGTTTTCCTAATTTCTTTGCCTCTGTGGCGCACTCCAGGACAGCAGAGAATTGTGGCCGGCCAACGCCAGTCTGCATGCGCGTGGTGCACATAGCGCCTGGACCAACGCCAACTTTGATGATGTCAGCGCCGGCTTCAACAAGGTCGCGCACTCCTTCAGCAGTAACAACATTTCCGGCAACTAGAGGAACTTTTGGATTGATGCTTCGAATCAACTTAAGAACTTCAATCATCTTCTCTTGATGTCCATGTGCCGTGTCAATTACAAGTAGGTCGACTCCAGCTGCGATTAAGCCTTCCGCCTTGGCCTTAACATCACCATTTACGCCAACCGCTGCAGCAATTCTTAACTTTTCATTGGCATCCAGAGCGGGTTGGTAAAGAGTGGAACGAAGTGCGCTTGTCCGCGTGAGGATTCCAACGAGCTTTCCATTCTTATCAACTACTGGGGCAAGTTTGCGATTTTTCTCATGCAATAAATCAAAAGCGGCACGCGCATCTACCGTGTCTGGGATGACCATCAAATCCTTAGACATCACACGTTGTACTTGAGTAAAGCGATCTACGCCTTCCCAGTCAGCTTCCGTAACAATTCCAATCGGTTTATCTTCCGCCACAACAATGATTGCACCATGAGCGCGCTTATGAATTAGGGCTGCGGCATCGGCGACCGTGTTATGCGCCTCTAAAGTGATTGGCGTATCAAACAAAATATGGCGCTTTTTTGTCCAAGAAATCACATCGGACACAACCGGTATGGGAATGTCTTGCGGAATGACGGTAAGCCCGCCCCTACGTGCAACTGTCTCGGCCATTCTCCGTCCCGAAACAGCTGTCATGTTTGCAACAACTAGTGGAATTGTCGCGCCCGAATTATCGGTAGTGCTTAAGTCCACGTCCATTCGACTTGTCACGCCAGAACGAGACGGAATCATAAATACATCGTCGTAGGTGAGATCGTGATTTGCCTCGTGTATTAAGCGCACGTAGTGGGAGTGTAGACCCCTTTTGATAGATAGGATAAATCAGTGTCTGAATCACTCATTTCCGCGCGTGGCTTAACTAAGAAATTCGGCGATTTCACAGCTGTTGATGGAATCAACTTCGATGTAGCCAAAGGTGAGTCCTTTGGACTCCTTGGTCCAAATGGCGCTGGCAAATCCACAACAATGCGGATTATCGCCGCAACTTCTCGTCGTACTGCCGGAACTATTTCAATTCTAGGTCGCGACCCCGAAGAACATGGCCCCCAAGTCCGCGCCCATCTTGGCGTTGTGCCCCAACAAGATAATCTCGATACCGAGCTAACTGTTACTGAGAACTTATATATCTATGGAAGATACTTTGGGCTAAGCAAGAAATTTGTAAATAAGAAAGTTGAAGAACTCCTTGCCTTTGCTCAATTAGAAGAGAAGAAGGATGTAAAAGTAGAAGCACTTAGCGGTGGGATGAAGCGCCGCCTTACTATCGCGCGCGCCTTGGTAAGTGAGCCTGACATCTTGATGCTCGATGAGCCCACAACCGGTTTAGATCCACAAGCCCGCCATATCTTGTGGGATCGCTTATTTAGATTGAAAGAGGATGGCGTGACTTTGATTATTACTACTCACTTCATGGATGAAGCCGAACAGCTCTGTGATCGTCTTGTTGTGATGGATAAAGGAAAGATTATGGCGGAGGGCTCTCCCGCTGAGTTGATTAAGAAGTACTCAACTCGCGAAGTCCTTGAAGTTCGCTTTGGCTCAGATCGAAATAAAGAGGTGGCGCCAATTTTGCGTGAGATGTGTGAGCGAATTGAAGAGCTACCTGATCGAATTTTGCTCTATGTTGAAGATGGTGAGGCGCTCCTTGAGGCGATTACCGCAAAGGGTCTCCATCCAAACACTTCGCTCGTTCGTCGCAGCTCCTTAGAGGATGTCTTTCTCCGCTTAACTGGAAGATCGCTAATCGAATGAGTCTCGTATGAATAAAGGCGTCAGCGTTGAAAATATTCGGCGTAATGGGGCTATTTATGTGGCAGAGTCTCGAATCCGGCAGATGTCTAAATGGAAAGGCATCATCGCCGTTGTTTCCATAGGAAACCCGCTCTTCTACCTCGTGGCAATTGGAATTGGAATTGGGATTCTTGTCACTGAGAACTCTGGGACATCCGGAACTGGTGGCGTTGAGTACATTGTTTTTATTGCACCGGCGCTACTTGCCAATACCGCGTTACTTGGAGCGATGGATGAAACGGTCTTCCCAGTAATGGAAGGATTCAAGTGGCGCAAGATGTTCTATGCAATGAATTCAACACCAATAACTGGTCCACAAATCGCACTTGGAGTATTTCTCGCTGCGTTGGTACGTGTTGCATTTAGCGTCCTTGTTTATTGGATCTTGTTAGTCGCTTTCGGTGTTCTCTCATTTCAAGATAGTTGGTTCTCTACCGTTGTAGCTATGTATGGCGGAGCCGCATTCGGAGCTTTAATGATGGGTATTGTGGCGGGAGTGCAGAAAGATGACTATTTCCTAACCGTACTTGGCCGTCTAGTGATTACACCGTTATTCCTATTCTCTGGAACCTTTTTCCCGCTGACCAATATGCCGATCTACCTCCAACCAATCGGTTGGATTTCACCGTTATGGCATACAACTGAATTGGGACGTTACTTTGGTTACGGGCAGCAATTATCCGGAACCATGCTCTTAATACACTCTCTCTACTTGACGGCGATGTTGGTCGTCGGAATCAAGATTTCAAATGTCCGCTTCACTAATAGGTTGCTTAAATGAGAAGCGCAGTTGAGATTGCTGACGCTCGCGCAAATAAGCCGGGACATCAACTTTATGCCGGTAGGGCGCGAGCTGTTATTGAGCGTGCGTCGATGGCGCTCCGCTCATCTACTTGGGTTCCTATTGCAACCGGTTTTGTTGAACCAGTTCTATTCCTCCTTGCTTTTGGCTTTGGAATGGGCGCCTTGATAGGTGAAATCTCTACAAGCGCTGGAGTGATCGATTACACCGTCTTTATTGCACCCGGATTGTTGGCAACGAGCGCGATGAATGGCGCCATTTATGACTCTACGTGGAATGTCTTCTTCAAATTAAATGAGAGCAAGTTATACCAAGGCATGCTCGCAACGCCGCTTGGTCCGCTAGATATTGCCCTTGGCGAAATTATCTGGGCGCTCTTTCGTGGACTTTCGTATTCAATCGCATTTATGTTGATCACTGCACCACTTGGTCTCGTCCCAAGTTGGGGAGCGCTACTTGCAATTCCAGCAGCCGTCTTAATTGCATTTGGATTTGCATCATTTGGAATGGCAATTACTTCTTACTTTAAGACTTACCAACAGATGGGTTTGATCCAAATCGTATTACTTCCAATGTTTTTATTTTCCGGATCGCTTTATCCAATCTCGGTCTACCCAGACTGGTTAGAGTTCACAATAAGACTGCTTCCAACATGGCATGGCATTGAACTTGTAAGAGATATCTGGTTTGGTGTTATCGATTTCTCAAGTTTCTCTCATTTAATTTACTTCTTAGCAATGATTGTGTTAGGACTCTTTTTTACTACGCGCCGCTTACGTGATCTCTTTATGCGTTAAAAGTACGCATACTTACGCATAAGACACACCGGTTGACCGCCCCCATTACTCGGGAGTAAACTCCTGCAAAGAAATTCAGATTCGATTATTAGCGTTAGTGAAGGAGAGTGGTACCAACAAATCGGTTCTTCTGAACCGTATTTGGGAAGTCCCAAACTCCCATGTTTAATCAAACACATCATCCACAGACCTTTAGACGGGTACCGCTTTCGGCTACCCCGGTCTCACCCACACGTGTCCAAGAACTCCTTGAGATTGAGAAAAAGAAGTTTGTTGAGCGCGCACCGAAGTCTGGCGACGAGAACGCGCGCGCTGGAAAAGTAACCCCGCTCGGCGTCGCCTCCAGCTTCCAACATTGGGATCCCTACCCAATCTCAATCGTCTCGGCTAAGGGAGCCTGGTTAAAAGATGTCGATGGCCGGGACATGCTCGATCTCTCGATGGGCTTTGGCGCACTCCTTGTCGGGCACCTAAATGATGAAGTTGTTAAGGAAGCCAAGGAGACTCTCGAGATCGGAACCCTCTTTGCTACCCCATCACCAATTACTCGTGATGGCGCCGAAATTATCTGCCGTCGCTTTGGCATAGACATGGTCCGGTTCGCTAACTCTGGAACTGAAGCGACCATGTATGCGATTAGAACTGCGCGCGCTGCGACCGGAAAACTTGGAATTGTAAAGATCGAAGGCGGTTATCACGGTTCCTATGACCCATTGATGGTCTCTGCGAAACCAGCTCTTGATAAGGCTGGCTCCCCAGATTCACCGAACGCCGTTCCGCTTCCTGCGACTGTTCCTGGCGAAGTTCATGTCGTTCCTTACAACGATGCGGATGCGATCGAACGCGTATTCAAGGCACGTGCCGATTCAATTGCTTGCATCATGATGGAGCCAGTTCTTGAGAACATCGGAATCGTCCTTCCTGATATGGGCTACTTGGAGAGAGTACGTGCGCTCTGCGATCAATATGGTGTACTTCTTGTTTTTGATGAAGTGAAGACTGGCTTAACAGCGGGACCACAAGGTGCAGCGCAGCGTCTCGGTGTAAAACCAGACCTGATTTCACTTGCGAAATCAATTGGTGGCGGAATTCCGGTCGCAGCATTTGGTGGTAAGCGTGAATACATGGAGACCGTTGTAAACGGATCGCACTCACATCTTGGGACTTTCAATGGACATTTCTTAGCTATGGCAGGTCTTCGCGCCGTCGATCGAATATGTACCTCCGAAGCGCTACAGAGATCTGAAGATTTCAATCGCCAGGCGCTCACTCGGGTATCTGAAATCATCAATGAATATGAATTGCCTGCGCACACCGTTGGATTTGGCGTTAAAGGATGTATCACCTGGTCGAGCGAACCAGTCCGCAACTACCGCGATTACAAGGCTACGGATTTTGATCTAGCCGAGCTTTCCTTCTTCTGGGCACAGAATAGAAATGTAATGACTCCGCCTGGGCTTGATGAGCAATGGTTAATCTCACTCGCCCATGGACAGCGTGAAATCGACATTATCGTCGGTGACTTCCTAGAGCTCGCGAAAGCACTTCGCGCTTAAGCGCGGTAATAGTGTTCTAAGCTCCAAGCTCTAACTCCGCCCGCAACCCCAGCTGTATTTGGAACTATCACGACATCATCGCCAATACGCTCTAAATCAATTGGTCGAATCAATCGCGCATTACCGCCACCGATATAGAGTCGATCCCACTTAAAGACTGGTCGGAGTTCCTCTACTAGTAAGCGAAATCTTCTAGACCAGAAAACATTTCCTAATCTACGTCGCTCTTGTTCACCAATCCATGTGTCATAAGTTGTAGCACGCCGGACTGTTGCATGAGATAACTCAAAGTGAGGCGCTAACTTCCCGCCATAGAAGATGGCAAATCCCAGCCCAGTGCCCAAGGTAATAACAACTTCGTATCCAGTTCCAGTGATAATTCCAGCGCCATGAACTTCTGCATCATTTAAAACTAGAGTTGGAACGCCTAATTTTGAAGCGATTGCGCTCTGCGCATCAAAACCACTCCATTGTTCTTGTAGTTCTAGATCTATTCGTGTTCTTGGGCCCTTTGTTGTTATGTAATGCGGGGTTGCTACCACTACGCCGTTGCGGATCATTCCGGGCATTCCGACTGTGGCGCGATAACTGGCGGGAAGGTTGGAGGCAATTTCCGAAATCGTTTCAACAAATCGATCGGGCGACAGGGGGTACGGGGTCTCAATTCGGTTTGGTTTTGAATGCATTGTTCCTGAGTCATCCAAAACACAACTTTTTAGATAAAGACCCCCGCAATCTATTGAAAGTGTTAGGCGCTCAACCATTTCGTTATCTTAAACCCCTTACAAATAGCGCCCCCCCGAGTAGGGTTTTCGGGTGGCGCTGATAGAGATTCGTCATCTCGCGAAGGCATTTGGCTCAGTCAAAGCGGTCGATGGTGTAACCCTTGATATCGGCTCCGGAGAATTCATAACTCTCCTTGGTCCTTCGGGCTCCGGTAAAACCACGGTTCTTCGCATGGTTGCTGGATTTGAAGATCCAGATTCTGGCTCCATCGCACTTAATGGTCAAGACATCACTCACCTGCCGCCCTTTGATCGAGATGTAAATACTGTTTTTCAGGATTACGCGCTCTTTCCTCACATGACTATTCAAGAGAATGTCGAGTATGGACTACGTACTCGAAAAGTTCCAAAGGCAGAGCGAGCTAAGCAGGCGCTAGAAGCTATCGCTTCGGTGAAATTAGAGCAGACCGCAGACCGTTTACCGCATCAACTCTCTGGTGGTCAACGTCAACGAATCGCACTCGCACGTGCGCTTGTATTACGCCCGCGCGTTCTTCTATTGGATGAGCCTTTAGGCGCTCTTGATCGCCAACTCCGTGAAGAGATGCAGATTGAACTAAAGAAGATTCAACGCGACGCTGGAATCACTTTTATCTTTGTTACCCATGATCAAGAAGAAGCGATGCGAATGAGTGATCGAATTGTGGTCTTTAATGAAGGAAGGGTTGAACAAGTCGGAACTCCAGAAGAGGTCTACAACAAACCTACTACCCGCTTTGTTGCTGGTTTCCTTGGAGCGGCCAATATTTTGAGTGGTGAGGTATCAAAGAAGGTATTTGGTAAGTCAAAGACCGTAAGTATTCGACCAGAGCGAATTCGATTAGAAAATCCAGACTCCAAGACATCGAGCGATGAAAGCTCAATCAGTGGAATAGTGCAAGAAGCTGCCTTTGTTGGAGCAAATACTGTCTACGTAATTGAAACCGAATACGGTTTCAAACTCAATGTAAGTCACGCAAATACAGAATTGCCGGGGCAAGACAAGAGTTTTGCCCCGGGCGATCGGGTTCTCGTGATCTGGCACAACAGCCAGGCCGCAGAGATACCCGCTTAGTACTGACGCGCGTCAGTCGAAAGGAAGGTAATGAAGGGGAAGAAACTAGCGATACTCAGCGCACTCTCTGCTTCAGTATTGATCATCAGTGGATGTTCATCAAGCAGCGAAGATAGTTCTGGCGTATCAATTGAAGTACCAGATATCCCAATGCATCAGGCAATGGGAGATTTTGAAGGTGAATTAAATATCGTGAACTGGTCTGGTTTTGTCGAGCCAGCCTGGACCGATCAATTCACAGCTGAAACTGGTTGCAAAGTAAATCCACGTGTTGCTGGTACCAGCGACGAAATGGTTACCCTCATGCGAACCGGTCAATACGACATAGTCTCTGCATCGGGTGATGCTGCGCTACGTCTAATTGTTGGTGGCGATGTTCAGCCACTCAACATTGATTTAATCCCGAACTTCAGCGATGACATTGCCGCTGGAATGAAGGGAAATGTTTATGACACAGTAAATGGCAAGCCATACGGAGTGCCCATTGGACGTGGCGCAAACTTGCTCCAGTACAACGAGGATGCAACCGGTGGCGCACCTGAAAGCTGGGATGTTGTCTGGGAGCTAGATACTCCTTACAAGGGCAAGATCACTGCTTACGATGCACCGATTTATATCGCTGATGCAGCCGTTTACTTGATGTATCACAATCCAGAACTAAACATTCAAAATCCATATGCGTTAGATGAAACTCAGCTCGCTGCTGCTATCGATCTGTTGAAGCAACAGAACGACGTAATTGGCGAGTACTGGTCAGACCCAGTCGCACAGATCACTTCCTTCGTTGGTGGAAACACTGTCGTTGGAACTTCATGGGAAGTCTTGCGAAAGTTCGCTGGTAAAGAGAACATCAAGACAACGCTCCCGGTTGAAGGCTCGACTGGCTGGTATGACTCCTGGCTAGTTAGCTCAACAACCAAGAACGTCAATTGCGCATATGCCTGGATGGATTACACCAGCAAGCCAGAAGTAAACGGTGCAATCGCCGTTAACTTCGGTATGGCACCTGCCAATACTGCGTTCTGTGCTTCAAGCCCAGAAGCTCAAGCTCACTGCGATACTTTCTTCGCAGAGGATGAAGAGTTCTTCGAGAGAGTCTGGCCTTGGACTACTCCAATTGAAACCTGCGTAGATGGTCGAACCGATGTGAAGTGCACAAGCTTCCAGGATTGGACCAATGCATGGGCAACTGTTAAAGGTTGATTAAGTAAAACGTGGGGGTTGAGTAATCAGCCCCCACGTTTCTAAATAAAATGACAACGCCAACAAAAAAGCAGACCAGGCCAATCTCCTCTTACCTGCTCCGTAAATCAAAGGTGAGGCTCCTGAGTCTGCTTGCACTTCCGATGACTTGGATTGTTGGCGTTTATATAGTTTCGCTTTTCTTGCTCTTGGTTACCGCTTTCTGGGAAGTTGACCCATTCTCATCTTTGGTTAGTCCGGCCTTTAATCTTGAGAATTTCAAGATGGTTCTTACTGTCCCGGCATATATCGCTACCTCAATTAGAACTCTTCTAATTGCCCTCGCGGTAACGCTTATCTGTGTTCTATTGGCTGTGCCACTGGGTATCTACATGGCAAAGATTGCCAAGCCTTGGATCCGTAATCTTCTTGCTGTTGCAATAACGCTTCCACTTTGGGCGGGATACTTAGTGAAGATCATCGCGATGCGACTAGTCTTCACTGAGCAAGGATTCTTCAACTGGGCGATGGCACCATTTGGGATTCGAGGTCCCGGATTTTCAATTCCAATAGTGATTTTGACCCTTACCTATCTATGGTTCCCTTACATGGCCCTCCCGGTCTACACCGCAATTCGCCAGATTCCGCCAAATCTCTTTGACGCATCGAGTGATATGGGAGCCAAAGGTTTCACCACAATCTATCGCGTTGTGTTCCCTCTTATAGTCCCTGCGGTTATAGCTGGCTCCGTCTTCACCTTCTCATTAAGCCTCGGTGATTATCTTGCCGCCCGATTCACTGGCGGCGCTACTCAGATGATTGGCAGCATAATCGCAGCCAATATCAATCTAAATCCACCTGTTGCAGCCGCATATTCGATGATTCCGATCTTCTTTGTTGTCATCTATTTGATGGTCGCTCGTCGCACCGGCTCCTTGGAGCGGATGTAGCCATGTTGCAACTTTCGCGAATGACTCGAATCTTCTTAATCTCAATAGTCGCATTGATTCTAGTGTTTATGTACACCCCACTCTTTGTGCTAATTCTCAACTCATTTAATGAATCTCAGATTTCTGGTTGGCCCATAGAAAACTACTCCACAAAATGGTGGGTCTTCGCCAAGGATTATCAACCAATTAGAGCTGCGCTCTTGAATTCAGTTCTAGTTGCATCCGGAGCAATGGTGATTGCCTCAATCCTCGGGACTCTAGTTGCATTTGCCATGAAAGGTTTTGACTTCTTTGGCAAGAGCACGGTCAATATTTTGGTAGTTCTGCCTATTGCGCTACCAGGAATTGTTACCGGTGTTGCATTTAGCAACACTTACTCAAACTTTTTATCTCCGGCCGGAATCAACATTGGTTATTTTGGGATGATTGTTGCTCATGCAACATTCTGTATCGTGATGGTCTTTAACAATGTCTTTGCCCGTCTGCGCCGGATGAATCCAAGTCTGCAAGAAGCTTCGGCTGATTTGGGCGCTGGGTTATGGCAGACCTTCCGCCTTGTCACGTTCCCACAATTTAGAACCTCATTTGCCGCTGGCGCGCTGCTGGCCTTTGCCCTTAGCTTTGATGAGGTTGTTGTAACAATATTCACTGCTCCACCTGGCGTAGACACCCTGCCACTCTGGATACTTAAAGAAGTGGGACGTCCAAATCAGGCAAGCGTTGTAAATGTCGTTGCAACTGTAGTAATACTTCTTTCTTTGATCCCAGTCTACGTCTCGCAACGTCTAGCTAGAGCCCAAGAAGAAGAGCGTTAATAGCTATGTTTCGCGCTTTAAAGCGTCTAGTTATCGGACT
>JBJOGL010000020.1:0-9245 GCA_046048255.1 Actinomycetota bacterium
ATGTTTTTTGAGCCTGGCTTAAATGCAGAGTATCGAAGCATTGATACCCAGATGCTCGGCATGATTATCAAGAAAGTAACCGGTATGCGAGTTGCTGATTACTTTAGTGAAAATATCTGGCAGAAAGTTGGCGCCGAATTTCCAGCTACATGGAACGTCGATCGAGTTGGCGGAACAGAAAAAACTTTCTGTTGTTTCAACGCCGCGGCACGTGACTACGCACGCGTGGGTATGGCAATCCTTAATGGTGGTTTTGCTGGCTCCAACCGAATAATCAGTCGCAACTGGCTAGATCGCATGAAAACCCCTGTAGTTAGCCTTGATCATGGTTGGGGCTACGCCGCACAGGTTTGGCACCCTTACCCAGGTACCGCGATGGCCCTTGGTCTATATGGCCAATTCATCTTTATTGATCCAGAATCAAGAACGGTAATCGTAAAACTGAGTGACAATCCACCAGGTAGTGATACCGAAGAGCCAACCGCCGAAGTTCTTTACGCGTTAGCTAAGTCGAAAAGGTAGATCGGGTCTATCGGTTATTACCGCTGACACATTCCATTCTTGTAACTTAGGAATGTAACTCGTATCATTTACAGTCCAAGTCAAAATCTCATGGCTACGTAATCGTCTTCTAACCCACGGTGAGCGCTCTAATAGCTCAATATCAATTGCGACCTTCTTGGTTGGTATGTAAAGCAGACGCCATCGATGGGAGATTACATAGGCAACATCTTTCAAATTACGCTTCATTCGAAAGACTGCAATGAGCGAAAACGACATTGCGGTGAACTCATAGCGTTCCGCTAACGCAGAAACTTTGCGCTCGACCCGACCACCGCTTAGGACTGGATGCTTAGTCTCAACCAAAACCTGTTTGCTGTTAACTCTAGCCAACTCGAGAAGCTCTTCAAGGGTCATAACATCTGTCAATTCTCGAAGCTGTGCCAGAGTTAACGATGCAACGCGCTTCTTTACTCCGGTAATTCGTTTAGTGTTGCGGTCATGGAAACAAACTGGAATCTCATCTTTAGTTAGGCGAACATCGCACTCAAGACCATCAGCTCCGAAATCAATAGCGGATTGATATGCGGCAAGAGTTGCTTCGGGATGTTTAAAGCTGAAGCCGCGATGGGCGAAGATTTTCATCGCGCAAATATGAAACGTAGCACTTTGCCAATACCGGGCCATGGATTATTTGTGTGGATGAGAAATGCCACTCTATAGAGCGGAGCCTTCCAACCAAAGACTCTCGTAAATACCTTTGCCCGGGCTGCTAAATCAGATGCTTCACCCCACCTTGAGCCGGAGCTGTCTTTGGGATGGATCGCGATTTTGACTGGTAAATGCACTCCTTTTAATCCCGCCCTCAGGGCATCGGCGATGAGAATGTATTCGTCGCCTAGATAATTAGTGGCGCCAGCGCCGAAACTCTCATCGAATCGGATCTGCTTCTCTCGGAGCGCATCAACTCTTACCAACATCTCATACGTAGCAGCGCGCGCCGAATTGGTAAGTTTTAACGGAGTTGTTTCACTTACATAGTTCTTGCGCAACACGCCATCTTCATCTACCGCTTGACCAAGAATGATGGCGCAATCCGCATTATTTTGAAGATACTCAATCGCTTCATCTATTCCTGATTCAATGAATTTCATATCATCATCACCAAAGAGCAGGTACTCACCACTTGCTCGAGCTAGCGCTGCATTTCTACTCTTTGCCACACCTCTATTCTTTAGCTCCACCAATTTTGCATTTCTCTCGGTGAAAGCATAGGAACTCTCATCAGAGTTTTGTACAAGCACTAAAACTTCGCGATCATCTCTTTTTTCAGGGTATGTAATTGAAGTCAGACGCGAAGGAAGAGTTGAATAGGCGATTGTCAGAGTTGGTCGATCACTCATCATCTTCTTCGGGGCTCCTTGCACCCGCCTTCGCCTTTGCGTAGCGCATTAAGGAACGTGAGGAAGATGTGAGCGAACCATTTTGTAGTCGAGTACCAAAGAAAATTATCAGGGTGTTGGTAAGACTTATATCTCCGTTATAACTCATAAAAAGTAGTAGACCAAGAAGTGAAGCAATCCCTAAGCCGGCAAATAACGATCCTGACTCAGCTGCTCTAATTCGTGCGCCATAACGCTTCTGTGGTCTAGCCCGCTTTCCATCACGTGAAACTCGTAGATTCTGTTGAACTTCTAATTGCTTACCAAAAAGTCGGCCAACAACGGCCAAAACAACGATAACTACAATGAAATTAGCCAGAGCGAAAAATGGCTCTAGGATCAAAATGAATATAAATACAGCGCTTAACTGGGTTGCCTGAGTAAGTATGTTTGAAACCTCAAATGCCATCGCCCATTCCGGGTTTTTTGCGCCACGTTTCTTCAGCTTGCGCAGCGATTTAAAAGATCTAGCAAAGGCCTTCACTCTATAAATGCGTTGGTAATACTGACTTACCCTCATCATGATAAAGAAAACAGCAACGCCCAGTCCAAGCAGTATGAATCTATTTCGCTCAATTTCGCCTTCTTGCACTACTATGTTAACGAAAAACTTCATTACAAGCAGTTCCGAAACTGAGATTACCGCAGCAAGCATGGAGAGAACTACAAGAACATATCTAAATCTTCCACCTGGAAATAATTCAGTAAAGCCGAGCCTTATCTCGCGAACTATAGAGAGCATCTATTTCTCCAACTTCCGCGAGCTAAGAATCGCAACAAGATGACCAGCAGTAACAAAGGCAGCTAGCGGAAGACCGATACGAATCAAGTTCTCATTGCCCGAAAAGATCAGGATCAGAATCGACATCTCAACTGAGTGGAAAAGTCGCTGAATTGCAAAGATTCTAAACGGAGCACGGGCTACTTTAATAATTAGCGACCTTGGCTCACCCACGCTCCTACTATCAGCGAGTTTAGGCAGTCCGGCATAAGCGCGCGCTACGTGGACGGCATCATTAAAACCTTTATTCAGAAGAATCAAGATAGAAATCAGCGCAGCCAAGAACAGAAGTTCGTAATCACCTTCGCCGATTCGCCAAGCGAGCGCAATTGGAATCAAGCTCTCGGTTAAGTAATGGCCGACTCGATCTAGAAATACGCCTTTAGGTGATTGGCTCTCGCGCCAACGGGCAATCTCGCCATCGCAACAATCCCAGAGCATCTGCAATTGAGATAGAAATAATGCGATAACTAAGCCTAGAAAACCCGGTATTTGTAGGGCAAGACTGATTGAAACACCGGTCGCGATCATCAAATAGGTAACCCCATTTGCAGTAATCGGAGTTCTCAAAAGAATTCTTGTTAAATAAGGAGAAAGCTTACGGAGATATAGGTCTGCTACCCAATGTTCTGCATTGGATCGTCCCGTTACTGATGCGGGCTGACAAATTGCGCGCAATTCAGCAATGGTCGGCTTAGCCGGACGCTGGGTCACTCGCGAATTCTATTCTGCTTATGTCCGATAACCCATTGAATCGATGAAACTACAAGGAAGATGATGGCGAAATACCAAGCAACTAGGGTGATATTTACACCCGCTAATAGCGCGGCTCCGATAAGCAGAATTCGCCCACCAACATAGAAACCTAAAGCGCTCAACCAGATCGGTTTCTTCTCATTCTGAAGCGCGCGATAAAGGTTGTCATAGTGATGGAAGATGATGCTGAAAAGGATAATAAAACTAGGAATACCTAGAACATCTTGCTGAATGAAGATTGCAAGCAAAGCTAATGATTCCAAAAGTCGAAGAATGGAAGGTTCAATCCAACTAGCTCGGTTTGTGAAGCTAGCTTTGATTCCCATCAAATCAGATTGGTTCTCAATAAGTGAACCATTTAACGGGGTCTTTTCCATCTCTTTGGTTCTACGAATTCTTCCTCTGTAAACGACTAGGGCCGAGATAAAGGCGAGGATTGGCATAATCGTGAAGGTGAATGCCGCGCCACCAATAACAGCGCTGGCGCTTATAACTAACCATCTTTCGCCAATTGGGAATTGAATAATCTTGCCTAGCCAATAACGGAGTCTTCCCTTTGGCTCCCGTTCTGTTGGAACAATGCCATCAAATTCCGCCATGAAGTCAACGGGGATTTGGAACTTTGCTTCCGCTCGAATCTTCACACTTTGGGCAAAGTTGTAATCGGATAAATGTCTGAAAGTCTGGATAATCATCATTGCCATTGCGGGAATCCATAGATTGCGACCTTCTAAGGATGCTCCGTAAGCAAGTCCGAGAAAGACTAGGTACTCCTTCACTCGATCAGTCACTGCATCCAACCAGGCGCCTAATTTTGAGAACTTCCTGGTGTAGCGCGCCAACTCACCATCTACACAATCAACGATGATGCTGAGCTGCAAGAGAAAAGCTCCGAGTAGGATCGACAAGAAAGTACCTCTCGAGAATGAATATGCCGAGTAAAGACCGATTGCAAAAGATAGAAGGGTGACTTGATTGGGGGTTGCACCAATCTTTACCGCTACCCAAGTCAAGATCTTAGAAAACTTACGGAGAAAAAAGACCGAGAAGAATCCATCGTTAGCGCGGTTGGCCATTCGTAGCCGAAGCGTTGCAATATTTAAACTTTTTATTTCACTCTTAACCTGCTCACGCTCATCTGGATTATCACTCCTTGACCAAGGTGCGCCCAGGACATCTACGGCATCAACTCTTATGGTTGCTCTAACTAGGGCGACTAGGAGTAAATCAAGCGCATTTCCTTTTGCTTTGGAGGTAATTGCACTTTCAATCGTTGGAATTATCGACTCGCTCTGTTTCTTAGATAGCCGAAGCGCTCCCACAAAATCCCGGTTACCTATAGACACTTTATGCGAAGTTGAAGATGCGCTAGCGATTCGATTCTGTCTAACTAAAGTGTTTCCATTCTTGACCACCGCAACCAATGCAGCGGATGTACTCCTTGGATAATCAGTTAACAACTCAAGGTGTGGTTGAGTGATTACAGTTCTTTCATCAACCAAAAGAAGATCGCTTTTAGATTCTTTAAATGATTCGAGAATTTCTAAGAGGGTGGTTTTGGCGGTGACTGTCAGTGAATCAAGTACGCCGCTCATTTAGAGTAGTATAAATCTATGGCCATCCAAGTCGTGATTCTCGCTGCTGGAATGGGCACTCGACTCGGAAAACCGTGGCCAAAACCCTTAACGCCCCTCGCCGACGGCCGATCTATCTTGCAACAACAGATCGAAAATGTCAGAGGTGTCTTTGGCGAGAGCGCTCGGATATCGATAGTTGTTGGTTTCAAACTAGAAATGATCATGGAAGCACACCCTGACGTTACTTACGTTTACAACGAAGCCTACGACCAGACCAATACTTCAAAGAGTCTATTAAAAGCGCTGCTAAACTCACATGAGAGTGGGGTTCTTTGGCTAAATGGAGACGTGGTTTTCGATGCTCGAGTTCTTGAACGGGTAACTGACCGCATCCAACATGAAAAATCTTTTGTCTGTGTTAATACTGCCGCTGTTGGCGAAGAAGAAGTGAAATACACCGTTGATGCTAAAGGCTTCATTAACTCCCTCTCAAAGAAGGTAGAGAATGCGCTAGGTGAAGCAGTCGGAATCAACTTCGTCTCAAAACACCACAAGGCACCTGTAATAGAGCAGCTCCACGCATGTGCTGAAAACGATTATTTTGAACGTGGGTTAGAGCTTGCTATCGAGAGCGCCGGTATTGAAATCGAGCCAGTAGACATATCCGATTTATTTGCTGTTGAGGTCGATTTTCAGGCTGATCTTGACCGGGCAAACTCTCAAATTAATTAATTTTTCTCACTTAGTACATCTAGCACGGTAACAATACCCCTGACCATTTCCTCAATCTTCATCGTGGGAAGTTCTGGAAACTCACTTGCTTGCTCATCCATTAGTGGAAGATGAATAAAGCCACTCCTGATTTCCTTTTCTAAACAATGGCGCTGCATTGAGTAGAAAATGTGATTGCAGACAAATGTCCCAGCACTTAGCGATATCGCAGCAGGTATTGATGATTCATTTAGTCGTTCAACAATTTTGCCGATAGGAAGTGTTGTGAAATAGGCATCTGGACCATCAGGCACAATCTTTTCTTCCCTTCGAGAATTTCCAGCGTTATCTGCTATCCGCGCATCATCAAGATTGATTGCAACTCTCTCAGGGGTAATCTGGCTACGTCCCTCGGCCTGACCCAAGGCCAGAACAGCTGTTGGTTTATGTAGATCAATCAGCGCAGTTAATCTCATTGCTGCCTCGCCAAATGTGACGGGCAATACCTCTTTGGCGATGAGATTCGGATGATTGATTCTTTTAACAATCTCTTCTGAGGGATTTAGGTGAGATTTGTGAAATGGCTCAAATCCAGTAAGGAGAATCTTCTCCATTCTCACCTCTTATCGCTCAGGAACTTTTGACCTAATTATGGAGTTTTTTAGAGAGTAATGACAGGGATTTTAAAGATATTCAGAAGATGCTTCGCTCTTGTTAGATCCTAAATGAAACCTACACAAACAACTAAAACGTAATAAGAAAGGACGAAGCAATATGAGGAACATTAAGCGCATTGCAGCCGTCGCAACAGCCTCAGCTCTCCTCTTTTCGCCCATGTCAGTTGCCAAGGCGGAAGAAGAGTCTCTGAATTCGATGCCTTTAACCGAGGTGTTGGATCTTCGTTACGCATCTTTTGATAATGATTTCAGCGACTTTGATGTATTTACTGATCTTTGGATGAGAGTCTGGGGCGAGCTCCCCGAATCACCTATCCAGGCTATTTCTCAAGGCAATACTGCGCTAACTGCTTTTGTTCCAACAGATCGCGCCTTCCAGCGGGTAGTTACGTTCCTTACTGGAAAGACCTATAAGAGTGAGGCACGAATTGCAAACGCGGTCATGAGCCTCGGTGCGAAGACCGTGGAGAAAGTAATTCTGTACCACGTAGTGGTTGGGGACCCAATCCTCTCGCCCGCGGCACTTCAAGCAAATGGTGCGAACCTAAACGCTGCATCTGGTGAGACGATTGGGGTTCGCGTAAGCGGAACCAATATTCGTCTTGTCGATAAGAGTAAGAAGCACACAAATGCACTTGTACTTTTGAGAGCTGTCGACATCAACAAGGGAAACAAGCAAGTTGCGCATGCAATTTCACAGGTAATGCTTCCTAAGCTCTAATGATTGATTGCGCTAGTGATAGCCAAGGTAAGGCCCCCACGAAATGTGGGGGCCTTATTGCTAATCTAGAAACATGGCTCGCTTAATTGCGCTCGTTATCTCTCTGACGCTAGCTGTGGCTCCTGCTCGCGCAGCTGAGATACGAGTTGGTGGATTAACGATTGATCTGGCTAGTTTCGATGTCGAACAAAGTAAATCCCTTGGTGGTAACGAACGTGGCCCCGCCATAGCCGTTCTTAAAGATGGCACAGTTCTTTTAGGTGGCGGTTCTCGGGGTGGAACTATTTTCGCTTGGGATGAAGAAACTCAAGATTTGAAAATCCTTGGTGAGATGATGAAGTCTAAAGAGAGAATCCGTGATTCTCGCTTTGCCATAACGGATATCGCAATTCTTGCCGAAAATAATCAGAGCGCAAATCTTTTAATTTCCTATCCCAGGCTTGGTGCATCGCGTTGTGTTGAGGTCGTAGTCTTCCGTGCAACTTTCAATCGCGCTGCTCACTCTCTGAAAAAGAATGAGAGATGGTTTAGAAGTTCACCTTGTGTGCCGATATCCGCTGTTCAACATGCAGCTGGTCGAATGGAGGCGATAAATTCCAGATCCGCTTACCTAACAATCGGTGACCTCGGTTTTGATGATCTTCCCAATCGGTCGAAGCGAGGCGATTTAGGTTCAGTCTTTAGAATTTCGAAATCAAAGGTAACTCGAATATCGCAAGGTCACCGAAATCAGCAAGGAATTGTCCTTATGGCAAATAAGGATCTTCTTCTCTCTGAACACGGCCCGAGAGGTGGTGATGAGATCAACTTGGTTGAGCGTGGTGTTGATTATGGCTGGCCCTTCGTGACTTATGGAGCTCCTTACAGCCAAGGTGATTATGTGATTCCAGGTGAGACCGGAACACATACTGGTTTCCGTGAACCACTCAAGCAATGGACGCCATCAATTGCTCCAACTGAATTGGTTCAAATACCAAATGGAAAGTTTGGTAAGTATTCTGGAGGTTTAGCGATGGGAACGCTCCGCCAGGCATCACTTGTCTTTATGCGCTATGAAAACAAAAGGATTCTCGATACCGAGATTGTAGACGTTGGAGCCCGCATTCGTGATCTAGACGTTCTTCCCGACCAACGTTTAATAGCTTCAACCGATGATGGTCGGTTATTGATATTTAGTAGCCCATCTAGCTAACGCCCACAAATGCGGCGCCAATTACCAATCCCAACCAGACTAAGTGGAAGATTGGCATAAACCCAGATATTTTTTCAATCGCGCTCTTGGCTTCATCGTCATCAGTAGATAAAGACTTAATTTTTAGGTTCTCTTGAATAACGCCAGAGAGAATTAAGAAGTTCCCAAACCAAGCAACCATGCAATATGGGCAGAGCGCACCAATTACAAAGGTAGTTTGTTGCGCTAACCATTGTGAGAAGAGCATACCCAAAAGCGTTCCAACCAAAGCTAACTTCCAGAACCAACCAGGAAATTGAATATCGCCGAAGAGCGCTACGGCAATCGCTATGAATATCGCAAATGCCGCTAGCCCAATTAGTGAGTTTGGGAAGCCAAACACTTCCGCTTGTTTAGAGAGCATGACGCTCTTGCAATTCAAGACCTCATTTATGTTGCAAGATGGATTAAATTGGGCATCTTTCAAAAGTTTGATCTTGTCGACTGTAAGCAAAAACGATGCAATGAAACCGCTAATGGCTCCGAAGAGCATAAATGAAGCTGTAAAGCGACGATCGGCGAGGAAGAGCATGGTGCCAATAGTCTACTGGAGGCGCTTGATTGAGGGTTTTAAGGAACTTTGAAGGTTTTTGAAAAGATTGTCTCTCCACCTGAGGAAACAACCACTTTTCTCGTGCCGGGGCCTACTTTATTAACTCCGACTTTACCTTTAATGCCATTTATTCTCACTGTTGCGGAGGCTCCAATAACTTTCACAGTTATTCTCCGATTCTTCAACTTTGCAGTGACGGCGGGGAGAACCTCTATCGTGGTTGCTGCGACTCCGGACGAATAATTAGTTGATTCCAATTGAGTCACGGTAACAATGGCAGTTCCTGCCTTTTTTG
>JBJOGL010000021.1:0-8626 GCA_046048255.1 Actinomycetota bacterium
CCATCATCTCTAGAATTATCAGAGTGGGCGCCGCCATCACCGCCCGTACCTAAGTCACTTGCTTGAGAAGTGGCTCTGTCATCAGCCAAACTAGTTGAGCCCTCTGTGAACTCTTTACTAATTCCAAGTCGAACAGCAAGAGCGAGCCGCAAATCATTTAAGGCACCTAGCCACGCCATAGCATCGGTATCGATGAACTTAATTTCAATTGAGCCTCGATCAATTGGCTGGTCTGCGTTCCAATCCTCATCTTGTGGAATCAAAGCTTCATAAACAGTAAGCGCATGAGCCCGCTTCTTTTCGCGTAGTCCATGCTCGGTATAACGACGGAATTCCGAGGCTGACTTTTCATCTTTATAGGCGTTAGGTAGCAAACGGCGCAGCACTGGATCTTCTGGGGGCTGCTCGCTTCCACCCATACCCATCATCGAGTCAAACCCCATCATCTGAAAAATGGGATCTATATCTATCTCCGCGTTAACCGCTCCGTCACCTAGAAGCTCCAGAATCTGCTCAGTCAGATTAATCAATACATGAGCCTCTTGGGAAGTAAAGACAATATGTATCGAGCCATCTTCTGCTCGGACAAACTTTGAACTCATAGGCGCCCACTCAAGTATCCAGCATCAGGCCAGAACACCAAATACTTCCTTCTAACTATTTGAGTGGCCACAAAATAGGCCCTTATCAAAGCACTTTTAGCGCCGAAACAACTTTTGTAAGGGATGCCTTTGCATCGCCAAACAAGAGCGTTGTCTTCGGATCATACAAGAGCTCATTTTCAATTCCAGCAAAACCGGGGCGCATCGAACGCTTTAAGAAAATAACGTTGCCGGCAAGTGAGACATCAAGAATTGGCATGCCATAAATAGGACAACCCGGCGTTGTCTTCGCAGCGGGATTTACAACATCATTTGCGCCGATAATCAATGCGACATCGGTCTGTGGGAAAGTTGGATTTACTTCTTCCATTTCAGATAACTGTTCGTACGGAACATTGGCCTCAGCAAGTAGCACATTCATATGCCCAGGCATGCGACCAGCAACGGGATGAATTCCGTATGCGACATCAATACCCTTAGCTGTTAACAAATCAGCCAACTCGCGAACCGTATGTTGCGCCTGCGCGACAGCAAGTCCAAAACCGGGCACAATCACAACTCGGCGCGCATAATTGAGAAGAATTGCAACATCATCAGGCGTTCCGGATTTAACTGGACGCGTATCGGTCTCACCGCCACCAGATTGCGCTTTTGCGGTGAATGCCCCGAACAAGGTTCCAAATAGCGAGCGACCCATCGCTTCAGCCATCAGTCGAGTCAAAATAGTTCCGGAGGCTCCAACTAAAGTTCCAGCAATTATCAACAGAGTCGCATTCAGTACGTAACCTGATGCAGCAACAGTGAGACCTGTGAAGGCATTCAAGAGTGAGATGACAATCGGAACATCCGCGCCACCAACCGGAAGCACAAATAGGACGCCAAAAAGGAGCGATAAAGCGGCCAAAATTAAGAGTGGGGTAGTACCCATCTCGGCCATTACCCAACCCGAAACTCCGATAACTCCGCCAAGCGTGCCAGCGATTACGACTCGGCCACCGGGAAAAACAACTGGCGCCGTCGTCATCAATTCCTGCAACTTCAAAAAGGTGATAATTGAACCTGAGAAAGAAATGCATCCGACCACGACTGTGAATACCGTTGCCAATACAACAGCAAAGGATGCTGAGTCACCCAGCTTCATATATTCAACAATCGCAACTAAAGCAGCCGCTCCACCGCCAACACCATTAAAGAGTGCAACAAGTTGAGGCATCGCGGTCATCTGGACTTTTCGCGCGGCCGGGACTCCTACGATTATGCCAACAACAATTGCGCCGAGAATCCAACCAAGATTTCGACCTTCATTTTCAGAGCGGAAGAAAACTAATATAGTTGCAATCGCAGCGCCCGCAGCTCCCAAAAGATTTCCACGACGTGCCGTTCGAGGATGCGATAAACCCTTAAGAGCAAGAATGAAGCAGACGCCTGCAATCAATCCGATTAGGTCATAAAGAAATGGACTCACTTCTTATCACCCGCGCCCTTACCCTTAAACATCTCAAGCATTCGATCGGTTACTACGAAACCACCGACCATATTTATCGTGGCGAGAACAATTGCTGCAACTGAAAGTCCCAACTCAAGTGAGGTCTCTGCATGGTCTGCGACGATGATTGCGCCCACAAGAATCACACCGTGAATCGCGTTTGCCCCACTCATCAACGGCGTATGTAGCGTGGATGAAACTTTAGAAACAACTTCAAAGCCAACAAACACAGCGAGTACAAAGATTGAAATGATTGCAATTGCTTCCATTATTTCCCGCTCACTTTCCGACGTTCGCCACCATGTGTAAGCGCAGCGGCATCGATAATTTCATCGGAAAAATCAATATTTAGAGCGCTTTCTTTGACCATTAGGAGAAGCAAATTCACAACATTGCGAGCATAGAGAGATGAGGCATGGAAGGGGAGCTGACTTGGAACATCCTTGCCACCCCAGATCCGCACTCCATTTCCTGTAACAACAATCTCGCCCGGCTTTGAACCTTCAACGTTGCCACCAGATTCAGCGGCAAGATCAACAATTACAGATCCTTCGACCATAGCGCCATACATTTCTTTCGTGACAAGTCGCGGAGCGGGTTTGCCCGGAACTGCAGCAGTTGTAATCAATACGTGAGATTTAGTGATGAACGGGGTAAGCAGCTCACGTTGTTTTGCTGCGCGCTCTTCACTCATCTCGCGGGCGTATCCACCGGCACCTTCAATGGCTTCAAGTCCAAGATCAATAAAGGTTGCGCCCATCGACCGAACTTCATCGGCAGAAGATGGACGAACATCGTAAGCCGATACGACCGCTCCAAGGCGACGAGCAGTCGCAATCGCTTGAAGTCCAGCAACGCCAGCGCCAAGGACCAGGACATTTGCTGGAGTAACAGTTCCGGCTGCTGTCATCAAAAGTGGGAAGAATCTAGGAGAGAGTTCAGCTGCAACCAGAGCCGCTCTATAGCCGGCACAGAGCGCCTGTGAAGTGAGCGCATCCATAGATTGGGCACGAGAAATTCTTGGGACTAACTCCAATGAGAAGGCAGTTGCACCAGCTGAAGCTGCCGCATCAATATTCTCATTAGCGGTAGTTGGTGAGAGGAATGAAATGGTGATTGCGCCATTTTTAAGTGACTTAATTTGCTCGACACTTAAGGGCTGGACCGATAGAACGACATCCGAGTTTGCTAATGAAGCGCTAACTTCAGTTGCGCTTACAACTCTCGCTCCTGCGCCTACAAAATCTTTATCGCCAGCTCCTGCGCCAAGACCAGCGCCACTTTCAATAGCTACTTCAAAGCCCACCCGAGTGAGTTTTGAGATTACATCTGGGACGAGCGCTACCCGCATCTCACCAGCACGGCTCTCTTTGGGCACAAATATCTTCATCAGTGGATTAGTTTCCCTTTAACTCGCCACGAGTCAAAAGATAGAGCAGCGCCTGAATCGTAGTCCTGCGATGGAAGGCCTCGCGCCATACGACAGATTTTTCGCCATCGATGACCGAAGCGGCAACCTCTTCACCGCGATGAGCCGGTAAACAATGCATGAATATTGAATCTTTGGCAGTAAGCGACATCAACTCATCAGTCACCGCAAAACCAGATAACGCCTTGAACTTCTCAGCTCGCTCATTTTCTGAATCGCCCATTGACATCCAGACATCGGTATAAATCACGGAAGCGCCTTCGGCTGCCGCTCTAACATCGCTCGTAGTCTCAACTTTTCCACCGCTCTTCTCTGCAATAGCGCTTGCTTTCGCGACGACATCGGCAGAAACGGAAAATTTCCTTGGAGGAGTTGCGGCAACTACATGCGCTCCCATGATCGCGCCCATCAATAACCAAGAGTTAGCAACATTGTTGCCATCGCCGACATAAACTAATTTGCGCCCGGATATATCGTTTCCGAACTTCTCTCGAATTACCATCCAATCAGCGAGCGATTGAGTGGGGTGATCGTCATCAGTGAGGGCATTAATTACCGGTATCGAAGCATGAGCGCCAAGCTGATCAACATCGCTCTGGGCAAAAGTGCGAATAATGAGAGCTGAGCAGAACTGACTTATGACTCGTGCGGTATCTTCAATTGTTTCACCCCGACCGATCTGAAGTTCATCACCTCTTAGAAAGATTGGCGTACCGCCGAGATGAGCAACGGCGCTCTCGGATGCCAGACGAGTGCGGGTAGATGGTTTTGTCATGTATATGGCAACAGTCTTATTCGCTAGCGCAACGGAGGATTTAAGTGGGTCCGATGCAAAATCTGATGCAGTTGTAAGGATTAACTCAACATCGGCGCGCGAGAGGTCCTCGGTACGGAGTAGATCCTTAAGGAGTTGATTTTGGGCGCCGCTCACTGGCCTAGTCTAGTAATTGGGCTCGGCCTTATGATTTCGCTATGAGCTCGAAAATGGGTTTCTTCACGCGCCGCGGAGGCGTTATCGAGGAGCAGGACGCCTCAACTGACCTCGAAGGCGAAACCCAGGAAGAACTCGAGTCTGGAGACCACGAGCGCTTTGCGCACTACGTGAAGAAAGAGAAAATTGTGGAATCAGCAGTAAGTGGTAAACCAGTTACAGCTCTTTGCGGGAAACGTTGGATCCCTAATCGCGATCCAAAAAAGTTTCCGATCTGCCCTACCTGTAAGGAGATTTACTCAGGTCTCCGTAAAGGTCCCGGTGATTCAAGTAATCAAGGATCTGGTGAATAATCATTGGTCGCAATAGGAACGCTGACTGAATCTGAGACTGATTCTGAGAGTGAATTAGACCTAAAAGCAGATAGACCATGGGTCTGCGTTGTCTGGGATGACCCAGTTAATTTAATGACTTATGTAACTCATGTATTTATGGTCCTCTTCGGTTACTCAAAAGAAAAAGCAACTGAATTGATGTTGAAAGTTCATAACGAAGGAAGAGCAACCGTCTCATCGGGAACACGTGAAGAGATGGAGCGAGACGTTCAACGGCTCCATGAGTATGGGCTATGGGCAACGCTTCAGCGCGCTGACGAACTCTAAAACTCCAGAAAGAAAAAATCAGGGCCCGGTTTCCCGAGCCCTGATTTTTAGAGAACTTTTCTAATTTCTCATTTCTGAGAATTAGTGATCGTCCTTCATGCCTTCTGCAATTGACTTCATTCTTGCGATCTTGACGATGGTTAGACCCCATACGCACTTTGCGAGAATGTCTGCGATTGTGTAACCAACCTGGCGACCGACATATGCGCCTGAACTTGCTGCGCCGTCTGCATCGATGATTGGTAGAAGGTATGCAATTGGGTAAACGCCCCATGATGCGATGAGGAGGAGGCGGAGACGGCCGACAGTTGCGGCGACTCCCTCAGGCTGACGATCAAGGGACTTGCTCAACTCTACGAAGAGGATGTAGAGGATGTATAGGAAAGGAATGGTTGAGAGAACACCGTAAAGAATCTTGGTTCCCTGGTCTGAGGAGATTTCGCCTGGGTAGCCAAGCGCGATCATCGCTGCAGATGCAGGAACAAGTCGGGTGATCAATGACTTTGAAGCTTCTTTTGCAAGAGCAAGAACTGCGATTACTTCAACGAGAAGTAGTGGCACAGTAAGAATCCAGTCAACATAACGATATCCCTCGTTAAATGCGTCTGGGTGTCCTGCAGTTACGACCTTACCGACGGCACCTTCCACCATTGATGCTGAGTGGAATGAGTCAAAGATACGGATGTAGTGATACCCAGCGATGAATGTGACCATCGAGGATAGGACTAGAGCATTCCGGTACTTCGGTAGAACGCGGTTTGTTGAGACAAGGGTGTAAACCGTTGTAGCGAGCATCGAGATAAGTCCGAATGAAAGGACGTTATATACGGCGCTCCACTGCGTTGCAGTTAACTCCATGGTTGTTAACAAATTGGGCCTCCGTGGGCTTTCGACTTGCTCAAGACTCCTGTTTGGAGTGAGCCGTTGCGACCTCTCACGCCCTGGTTATGGGCGTTGCTGATAGCAATTAGGGTAAAGAGTGCTCCCTACTCACGAGTTGTTCAACCCAGAATCGCAGATAATTCAAAGATTTCTTGCCTTTCCTGAGAGAAAATACCCCCTCCAATAGGGCAAATCGGACATCTAAGTGAGCGCTCTAAACTTCGCAGGTGTCCGCTAATGACCCTTCATCTCGTCCGATTGGAATCTTTGATTCCGGCGTGGGCGGGTTAACCGTTGCGCGAGCCATAATCGATCAACTTCCAAACGAATCAATCATTTATTTCGGTGACACTGCGCGTGGCCCATATGGCCCGAGACCGCTGGCAGAAGTTCGCTCCTTTGCCCTCGAGATTATGGATCGACTAGTTGATGCAGGCGTAAAGGCGATAGTAATTGCATGCAACACTGCCAGCGCTGCCATGCTCCGCGATGCGCGCGAGCGGTATTCAGTTCCAGTTATTGAAGTTATCCAACCGGCGGTCCGTCGCGCAGTATCTGCTACCCGAACCGGAAAGGTGGGAGTAATAGGTACTCAGACCACGATTGATTCAAAAGCTTATGAAGATGCATTTGCTGCGGCGCCCCAACTTAAGTTGACCACACAACCTTGCCCAGATTTTGTGAGTTTTGTGGAGCGTGGTGAAACTTCGGGAAGTGCGGTAACCGAATCGGCAGAGCGCTACCTGAAGCCGCTCAAAGATGAGGGAGTAGACACCCTAGTTTTAGGTTGTACTCATTACCCATTGCTCACCGGAGTTATCTCATACGTTATGGGTAACGATGTCACGCTTGTCTCAAGCGCCGAAGAGACCGCCAAGGATCTTTATCGCGTTCTAGTAGAGAAAAATCTAGTGAGAACATCGGAGGCAAGACCGACCTATAGATTCATCTCTAGTGGAGACCCAGTTTCATTTACCAATCTCGCCGGCAGATTTTTGGGGCCCGAGGTTGGCGAAGTGAGACGTAGTGAGGGGCCGCTAATTTAAGGAGAGATATGACAGAGAGCCAAATAAAGAGAGTCGATGGGCGCGGGCCCCAGGACCTGCGCGCAATTAAGTTTGAGCGTAATTGGCTAAACCAAGCTGAAGGCTCTGTCCTAGTCTCCTTCGGCAACACAAGAGTTCTCTGCGTTGCATCATTCACTCCGGGAGTTCCGCGCTGGTTGGTTGGAAGCGGTAAAGGTTGGGTGACTTCCGAATATTCGATGTTGCCACGGTCAACACATACTCGTTCAGATCGCGAGAGCGTTAAAGGAAAATTAGGTGGACGCACTCAAGAAATTTCTAGATTAGTCGGAAGGTCGCTACGTTCAATTGTCGATATGAAACAACTGGGCGAGAACACAATCGTTTTGGATTGCGATGTATTGCAAGCAGATGGGGGAACTAGAACTGCAGCCATCACCGGTGCATACGTTGCGCTTGTAGATGCATTGAATTGGGCAGAATCAAAAGGTCATATTTCCTCAATTCCACTTAGCGGCTCAGTTGCTGCTGTAAGCGTCGGAATAATCAACGGAACGCCGATGCTAGATCTTTGCTACGAGGAAGATGTATCTGCGGAGACCGATATGAATATCGTCTGCACTGGCGATGGAAACTTTGTTGAAGTTCAAGGAACAGCAGAAGGCAAGCCCTTTGATCGAAATCTCCTCAATCAGTTACTCGATTTAGGAGCGAAAGGTTGCCTCGAGTTGAGCAATCTACAAAAGTCTGCTCTTCAATCTTGAAAATTGCTTTGTGAAAACCCTCGTAATTGCAACTCGTAACAAAGGAAAAGTTGCCGAAATTGAGCGGATCCTTAAATTCGACCGATTAAATCAGGCTGCAATAACTGTCAAATCTGTTGCTGAATTTGATCTCGCGGATGTTGAGGAGACTGGAGACACCTTTGAAGCAAACGCACTTCTAAAGGCCCTTACCGTCTCACGCGCTACCGGGCTTCCAGCGCTCGCTGACGACAGCGGCTTAGCGGTGGAGGCGCTGGGCGGTGCGCCAGGAATCTTTTCAGCTCGCTACAGCGGTGTTCACGGAGACGATGCCGCCAATATTGAGAAGCTACTTTCGGAACTATCGGATCTCTCTGACTCTGGATTAGAGCGCTCTGCAAGATTCATCGCCGTGATCGCAGTAGCAAAGCCCGATGGTTCACACATTATGGCAAGAGGCGAGCTGCTCGGAAGTATTGCTACAAGCAAACGCGGCATTAATGGTTTTGGTTACGACCCGATCTTTATACCTACAGGTAGCTCTAGAACCTTGGGGGAGTACCAGCCAGAAGAGAAGGATGCGATAAGCCATCGCGCCCGCGCCCTGGCCGAGATTGCGCCTAAGGTGGCTCCTTTCTTGAATTCATAGCTCGTATAAATATTTTGGTAAATGCCAAGCCATCATGAAAGTCGCGAGTAGGCTTCCGGCAGGAGAAGTTTGAGGAAACTTCCAAAGTCGAAGGAGCCAAAGTGGCCAGTAAGAAGAAATCTGCTCGTCCGGCCCGAAAGAGCGCCAAAAAGTCAGCGACGAAAAAGGTCGCTACTAAGCGAGCTGCCACCAAAAAGTCATCCGTAAAGAAAGCAGC
>JBJOGL010000022.1:0-8489 GCA_046048255.1 Actinomycetota bacterium
GACGAGAAACCAAAGCTCGGCCAATAGCAAGCATCTGACGTTCGCCCCCAGAGAGTGTGTTTGCGCTCTGAGTCATACGTTCACCAAGCCTTGGGAAAAGTTCAACGGCTTCTTGGATGGCTCTTTCAGTGCCGTTCTTATCTCTGCGCCATAGCCCACCAATGAGTAAGTTTTCGCGCACAGATAACTCTGGGATAACTGATTTACCCTCTGAAACATGGGAAATTCCGCGGCGGACTAGGTCCTCGGGGCGCTTGCCCAAGATGTTTCGATCACGCCATGTAGCAGTTCCATTTTCAGCGTTTTTTAACCCAGATAGCGTGCGAAGTAAAGTGGTTTTACCGGCGCCATTTGCGCCAATTACAGCGGTTAACTCGCCTTCTTGAACCTCAAAACTGACATCGGTGAGCGCTCGAATCGCGCCATGGTTAACAGTCAGATTATTTACAACCAGCGAACTCACTTAGCGCCTGCTTTTTGAGAGCCAAGGTATGCCGCAACGACAGCTGGATCATTTCTCACTTCATCTTTTGAACCTGAAGCAATCAATTCGCCGAAGTTAAGAACGGAGATTCGATCGCAGATGGACATAACAACATCCATGTGATGTTCGACAATAATTACTGAGGTATGGCTCTTTATGTTTCTAATCAAGCCATTGAACCACTCGATATCTTGAGGTCCAAGTCCGCCCGCAGGTTCATCCAAGAGAAGAATCTTTGGTTGGCTGACGAGCGCTCTCGCTATCGCAACGCGTTTAGTATCAGGATAAGCAAGAGTTTCTGCTCTTCGATTAGCTAAACTTCCGACATAGACTCTCTCTAAAGCAGTCTGCGCTAGTTCTCTTAGGTGTTCTTCATCTTTTTCGACAAACCCGAAAAATGACTGGGTCAATCCAGCCTTTGCGATATGGTGAGCACCCATCATCACATTTTCAAGAACCGTGAGATCGGGAAACAATCCAACGCCTTGAAGAGTTCGTGCAATTCCGTTTGTTACTAATTGATAGGGCTTTAGCCACTTAACTTTTCGCCCATAGAGTTCCAAAGTTCCGGTTGCGGGAGCAACTAGACCGGAGAGCGCATTAAAGACGGTCGTTTTCCCGGCGCCATTTGGCCCGATTAACCCGAGGACTTCCCCCCGATGAAGGTCAATATTGACGCCGGAGAGCGCCTTCAATCCGCCGAAATTTACGGAGAGGTCACGAATAGCGAGGACTCGTTCGGTTGAAGTCATCGTTGAATTCGCTCCTGCTTTCGTTCTCGTTAATCCAAAAAGACTCGTGGAACTCTTGGTCCAATTCGCGTCACAATCTCATAATTGATTGTGGCGCAAGCTTTAGCCCAAGAGTCGGCAGTGTAGCCGTCGCTCCCTTCAC
Organism: Actinomycetota bacterium; assembly: GCA_046048255.1. Lineage (GTDB taxonomy): Bacteria > Actinomycetota > Actinomycetes > Nanopelagicales > Nanopelagicaceae > MAG-120802. The sequence continues at coordinate 1,379 of JBJOGL010000022.1, forward strand.
TTCCAATCAAATAGGCCCAATCTCCGGCACGCGCTACCGAATCGTTACCTAAATCAACGACAAATTGATCCATCGAAACCCGGCCAATAATCGGCGCTTTTTTATTACCTACAAGTACGCCAGCGTTTGAGTCGGCAACTCGAGGTACGCCATCTGCGTAGCCCATTGTTACAACGCCTAACTTTGTATCAGATTTGGTAATTCCAATTCCGCCGTAACCAACCTGAGAACCTGCTGGGACTTCTTTAACAAGATGCAATCTCGCGCGAAGTTTCATTACTGGTTTTAAATTTAACTCAATAGAACTGCCCATATTCTCAACGTCTGGCGAAAGCCCATACATAGCAATTCCTAACCTAATCAAATCAAAATGAGCAGAAGGATTCGAAAGGGCGGCCGCAGAATTACTTAGATGAATCAAACGCGGAGTAATTCCAGATGCTTTAGCTTCAGATATGCGAGCATTAAACATTTCTAGCTGTTCTTCATTAAATGAGTGATTAGGCTCATCTGCACGTGCAAAGTGAGACCAAATACCAATAATCTCCAATTTTCCACTCTTTGATAATTCAGAAGCTCTAGCAACTAGAGCTTTCCACTCACTTAGCGCGCCACCGCGCGACATCCCAGTATCTACCTCTAAATGGACCCGCGGAACAATACGCATCGCATCACTAACTTCTACTAATGCTTGTAAGTGACCTAACGAAGGAATAGCAAGATCAATCTTTTTCTTTAGTGCGCTTTCGAAATCATCACTAACAGGAGCAAGCCAAGCGATTATTGGGGCCTCTATCTCTGAATCTCTAAGGGTTATCGCTTCTTCAAGAAGTGCGGTTCCGAGCCACTTTGCGCCCGCGGTAAGAGCTCGCTTTGCTACTGGAACGAGTCCATGTCCATAGGCATCTGCTTTGACGACCGCCAGACCCTGCGCACTCGTACCTTGAAGCAAACGTTTGACGTTGTATTCAACAGCGCTGAGGTCGATTAGCGCCTCAGCCCGATTCATGGCGTTAGCCTAATACCGCCTTACGAGGGTTGCTTATTAGATGGAATAAAGCGATCAATTGCGACAACTAAGACCAGAATCGATCCACCAAGGAGCATGCCGCCGAGCAGGTCTGTAAACCAATGTGTGTTGCGAATGAGTGAGGCAGCGCAGACCGCAAGTGTTATTACACCAACTAACCAATAAAGCTTTAGCCCTTCAAAAGGCTCGCGGTGGGTATATCGAAAGATTATGTATGCAAAGAGCCCCCAGGTGACAAGCGCATTTGCAGTATGACCGCTTGGGTATGCCATTCCATCCGCGAACATACAAATCTCAAAATCTTCGCGCGCCTTGCAGCGACCAAATCCAATTTTGGCAGCGCCAACAAATAGATTTAGGAAAAGTAAAGAGAGAATTGAAAGGTTGAGCGGGCGCCATGATTTAAATCTTCTTCCAATTAAAATGGCTCCGATAATTAAGAATGTGGCAGTTATCCAACGTAGACCCAAATCATCAACTCGAAGCACTATGAATCTAGTAATCCCCTGAAGTTGTGGTCTCTCAAGATCTGCAACATATTGATCGATTCGCCAGAGTAAACCTTGGAAGAAAACATCCAGAGTCACTAGAACAAAGGCAATAAGTAGCCCAAGCGACCAACGGAGCGCGACTGCCATTTCTTGGCGCCGGACTTCCAGACGTTGGTCAACAACGTCATCAAAACGAGCGATCATTCGACTGTTACCGACTTTGCTAAGTTTCTTGGTTGGTCTACATCGTTTCCACGAGCCACCGCCATTTCGTAGGCGAAGACCTGAAGCGGAACTATAGAGAGAATTGGTTGGAGAATCTCTTCTGATTCGGGAATTCTTATCAAGTCAGGAAGATCTAGCGAATGGCTTTGATCAGCTATCGCAATCACTCGTGCACCACGTGCTCTAACCTCTTGGATGTTGCTCCGCATCTTCTCAGCAATCTCACTTTTTGCTGGCGGAAGTATCGCAATTACCGGAGTTCCCTCTTCAATCAAAGCAATCGGTCCATGCTTTAGCTCGCCTCCCGCAAAACCCTCAGCATGCATATAAGCAAGCTCTTTTAACTTCAACGCTCCTTCAAGGGCTGCCGGAAAACCCACATGTCGTCCCAGAAAAAGGACAGAGGTTGCATTCTTATATCCCCGCGTCATCTCCCTTAACGGCTCTACCGTCTCTAGGATCTCTTCAATCTTATTGGGCAGTTGCAGTAGGGCTACTACTAATTCTTTTGCCCGGCTTGCATTGATTGTCTTTTGTTTCGTTGCAAGATGAAGCGCAAGTAGATCTAACGCGATGATCTGTGTCAGAAGCGCCTTGGTGGAAGCAACAGCAATTTCGGGACCCGCATGGGTGTAAAGAACTGCATCAGACTCACGTGGAATTGTGGAGCCCATGGTGTTGCAAATTGAGAGAGTTTTAGCGCCAAGCAATTTTGCATGTCGTAGCGCCATCAAAGTATCCATGGTCTCACCAGATTGTGAGATTGTGACAACTAGAGTGCGCTCTGCAATAACTGGATTTCGATATCTAAATTCAGAGGCAAGCTCAACATCAACTGGAATTTTCGCCCATTCTTCCAGCGCATATTTTCCGATCAGGCCGGCATGGTAGGCAGTGCCACAAGCGAGAATCAAAATTCTCTGGAAGTCATCCGTTAAATCATCAAGCTCCTTGAGCGTTATTGATGAATCAGAGGGAAACCTTCCCAGCAAAGTATCAGCCACAGCTTTTGGTTGGTCGTAAATCTCTTTAAGCATGAAATGTTCAAAGCCGCCTCGTTCAGCAGCCTTTGCATCCCAAGTAATTTCATATTCTTTTGCAGTTACTACTTTTCCAGCCAAGTCTGTTACAACAACTTCGCTAGGTGTTACAACTACAACTTGGTCTTGGCCCAATTCAAGGGCACGCTTTGTATGAGAAATGAAAGCAGATACATCTGAGGCAAGGAAATTCTCACCGCTGCCGACGCCGACAACAAGAGGTGAATTTCGCCGGGCGCCCACGATTATATTTGGTGAATCCGAATGAATAGCCAATAGCGTGAACGAGCCTCTTAACCGAGCACAGACACTTCGCATTGCACTGGCGAGATCGCCGGTAACTTTAAATTCTTCTCCAAGTAAATGCGCTACCGACTCAGTATCTGTCTCTGATTTGAATTTATGACCGCGCCGCTCAAGTTCGGCTTTTAGCTCCTCGTAATTCTCAATGATTCCGTTATGTATTACCGCTAGTTTTCCGCTTTCATCAAGATGCGGATGTGCATTCTCGTCCGTTGGGCCACCATGAGTCGCCCAGCGAGTATGACCAATTCCCCCAGTTGCACTTTCATAACTTCCACTAAGAGCGCTCTCTAGATTCGCAAGCTTTCCGGCTTTCTTCGCTACGACGAGTTTCTCACCTTTTTGATTAGCAAGAGCTACGCCCGCAGAGTCATATCCTCGATATTCGAGTCTTCTTAGTCCTTCTATGACTTTAGATAGCGCTGGGCTAGAGCCGGTGTAGCCGACAATGCCGCACATTTATCTTGCTCCTTTACAGCGCGAGTTCTGATTTTACTAGCGCAGCTAGTGCAGAAGCGAATCGCTCAGCCTTCTCATTTGTATCCGCTTCAACCATTACCCGAATGACTGGTTCGGTTCCAGAGGCTCTGAGCAAAACTCTCCCGCTCTCACCGAGCTCGCGCTCAATCTCAGCGATTTGTGCCTTAACAACTTGGTTAGTTTTTAGCCCTGACTTATCTACACCTTTTACATTTATCAGGATTTGCGGGTACCTATTCATAAAGCTAGCCAATTCTTTAAGCGATTTCTTACTTTGGGCGACTTCGGAAATCAGATGCAGCGAAGTCAAAATTCCATCACCCGTAGTGGCAAATTTACGCATAATTACATGGCCGGATTGCTCGCCTCCTAATGAATGCCCGCCAGTCAGCATTTCCTCTAGAACGTAGCGATCGCCAACTGGTGTTGCGACGAATCCAATTCCTTTTTTCTCTAACGCTCTAATTAATCCCAAATTGGTCATCACCGTTCCAACCAATTTCTTGGTTGGCAATTCGGTGTGCTGAGCAAGAATTCCTAAAATAAAATCGCCATCAATGACATTTCCTTCATGATCTACCGCTAAGACGCGATCAGCATCACCATCATGAGCGATACCCAAATCAGCGCCAACTTCAACCACTTTGGCGATTAAGTTCTCCAGATGAGTAGAGCCACAATTCTCATTTATATTTTTGCCATTAGGTTTATCTGAAATTGAGATAACTTCAGCGCCCGCTCGACTTAGCACTTGAGGTGCAACAGTAGAGGCGGCGCCATTAGCGCAATCAACTACAACTTTAAGACCTGCAAAAGTAGTTTGTATTGTGCCTAACAAATACTCTATGTATTTTTCTTTCAGACTTTCCTCTAATTTGATCTCACCTTTTACGCCATTAGGTGTCCATGGTTTTCCAAGTTGAACTTCGATCTGGGCCTCAACTGAATCAGCTAATTTGCGGCCGTCGCGCGCAAAGAACTTGATGCCATTGTCAGATGCGGGATTATGTGAAGCGCTGATCATGACACCGAGATCGCAACCCAATTCAGTAACAAGAAATGAAACAGCCGGAGTGGGAAGAATCCCTACCCGGATAACATCTATGCCAGATTCAGATAAACCTTTAGCAATTGCCAGTTCAAGGTATTCGCCAGATTCGCGGGAATCTTGCGCAATGATTGCTTTAGGGCGATGTCCAGCAAGCTCACCGATATCGGTAAGAACATGTGCAGCAGCGACAGCTAAATCGTGGGCAAGTTGCTCGGTTAAATCAACGCCAGCAACGCCTCGGACACCGTCTGTGCCGAATAGGGCCATGACCCAAACGCTAGAGGATTAGCGCTTGCTGTACTGGGAGCGCTTACGAGCTTTCTTTAGACCGTACTTCTTACGCTCGATTACGCGTGGATCGCGAGTTAAGAACTTCGCTTTCTTCAAGGCTGGGCGATTTGCATCAACATCAATCGCATTAAGGGCGCGGGCAACGCCGAGGCGGAGTGCGCCAGCTTGACCGGAGATTCCGCCGCCATCGATTCGCGCGATTACGTCGTACTTGCCTTCAGCGCCAACGGTGCGGAGTGGCTCAGAGATTGATTGCTGGTGAACTTTGTTTGGAAAATAAACTTCAAGAGCCTTGTCGTTAACAGTCCAACGACCAGAACCTGGGACAAGGCGAACGCGAGCAACCGCTTCTTTACGTCGACCAACGCCAGCTCCTGGTGCGATTACAGCGGCGCGGTTTGTTGCGCCAGCAGGAGTGCTGGAGCTATATGCGGTAGTTGTCTCGTTCTCTGACATCATCATCCTTTACTTGCCCAATTTGGTTTGATCGACTTGTGTAAAAACATAAGGAATCGGAGCTTGCGATCCATGTGGGTGATTTGGACCTGCATAAACCTTTAGCTTTGATGCCATCTGCTTACCGATTGAATTCTTTGGAAGCATTCCCTTGATTGCTTTCTCAACAGCGCGGGTTGGGAACTTATCCATGAGGAGCGCATAGTTACGCTCAGTTAGACCGCCTGGGTATTGGGAGTGCTGGTACGCAATCTTCTCAGTCATCTTGCTTCCAGTTAGAACTACCTTGTCAGCATTAATGACGATTACGAAATCACCCATGTCCATATGTGGAGCGAAAGTTGCCTTGTGCTTACCGCGAAGAAGTGTTGCTGCATGGCTCGCAAGGCGACCTAGAACAACATCGGCAGCATCGATGACATACCACTTACGCGCAACGTCATTAGGGGTCGGAGTAAAGGTACGCACGGCGAACTCGCTTTCTTCTTACTTCTTTGTTACTACTTATTTGTCAGCTCCACCGGCCACTTTTGAGGCTGCGGAGGCAGAAGGGGAAGGTTACCCGCCCCTCTCGGGAGGGTCAAAATCAGTGGCTCCAGACTGGCTCAGGGCTCTCATAAACCTGACCCTCCGCACCAAAAATCAAGAATCTAGTGAACCCTCGGGCAAACCAGCGATCATGCGTCACCGCAATGACCGTTCCTTCATAAGCTTCTAACGCGCGCTCGAGCGCCTCAGCGCTCGCTAAATCTAAGTTATCTGTGGGCTCATCAAGTAATAACAAAGTATCGCCAGCTAATTCAAGAAGAAGAACTTGGAAGCGCGCTTGTTGTCCTCCGGAGAGAGATGAAAATAGTTGTTCTGCTTGTTCGGCTAATTCATACCTACCAAGAACACTTTTTGCAGCGCCCAGTTGGAGCGAATTCTGCTCCCATAGAATCTCAAGCAAATTCTTTCCTTCAAATTCTGGGTGGGCATGGGTTTGCGCAAAGAAGCCCGGCTTTACTCGGGCGCCTAACTTAAATGTTCCGGTATATCGAACTGTTTCATCACCCGACAATCTCCTAAGAAAGTGTGATTTTCCGGTTCCGTTCTTTCCGAGTATTGCAACTCGATCTTGATAATAAATCTCAAAATCAAATGGTTCGGTGAGATTCTCTAAAGTAAGTGACTCACAACTAACTACTCGTTCACCGGTTCTCGTGCTTCGCAGATTTACTTTCACATGCTGTTCAATCGGTGGAGGGGGCGGTGGGCCAACCTCTTCAAATTTACGGAGCCTGGTCTGCATCGCTCGGTAGCGCGAAGCCATATCTGGCGAAGACGCAGCTTGCCATTGCAGAGTTAAAACTAACTCTTTAAGTCGCTTATGTTCATCCTCCCAACGCTCAACTAGTTGGGCGAACTGGGCATTCCTTGCCTTACGCGCCTCATGATAAGTATCAAAACCTTCGCCATGTATCCAGGTTGAATTTCCATTGACGCCTTGTTCAAGGGAGACGATTTTGTTTGCTGTGGCAGCTAACAATTCACGGTCGTGGCTTATAAAAAGAATGGTCTTCTTCGAGTTACGGATCTCCTCTTCAAGCCATCGCTTCGCGGGGACATCGAGATAGTTATCTGGCTCATCCAAGATCAGAACCTCGTCACTTCCTTTGAGTAAAGATTCGAGAACTAACTTCTTCTGTTCTCCGCCTGAAAGTGAATTTACCTCTCTATTTGCTACGCGATCAAAGGTTTTTCC
>JBJOGL010000023.1:0-6907 GCA_046048255.1 Actinomycetota bacterium
GCTTCATCAAGGATTGTTAACGCTTCCTTGAGAAGGTGTTCTGGAATTACCAATGGTGGGATTAGGCGAATTACATTTCCATAGGTTCCGGCCGAGAGAATTAATACGCCCTTTTGTTGGCAATACTTGATGATGGCAGCCTGTGCTTCTGGGTTCGGATCTTTCGTACCAGGCTTCACTAATTCGATTGCCTGCATTGCGCCGCGGCCACGTACATCCCCAACGATTGGGTACTTCTTCTTCATTTCATGAAGCGCATCGGACATAATTTTGCCGATTTCTTTGGCGCGGTCTACTAATTTCTCTTCTTCAATAGTGGCGATAGCGCCTAGTGCGGCAGCGCAGGCAATCGGGGAGCCGCCGAAGGTTCCGCCCAATCCGCTTGCGTGAATTGAATCCATGACATCAGCTCTACCCGTGACAGCGGCGAGCGGAAGGCCACCGGCAATTCCTTTAGCAGTAGTAATTAGATCGGGAACGATTCCTTCATCTTCACAGGCGAACATCTGGCCAGTTCGGGCAAAACCAGTCTGAACTTCGTCGGCTACAAAAAGGATGCCATTCTCGTTACAGAACTTAACTAGGCCAGGTAAGAAACCTTTGCATGGAACTATGAATCCACCTTCTCCAAGAATTGGCTCAATAACAATGCAAGCTACATTTGTTGCGCCGATTTCTTTTTCGATCTTATGAATCACATTATTTAGTACAGAGTTCTCGCACGTGCTAGCGCATGAGTCGCAGCGGTATGGGTAAGCCATCGGCATGCGGTAGACCTCTGGAGTAAATGGTCCAAAGCCATCTTTGTAAGGAATATTCTTTGCGGTCATCGCCATCGTTAGATTTGTGCGGCCGTGATAGCCATGCTCAAAGACAACTACTGCTTGGCGCTTGGTGAATTTTCGAGCAATCTTCACAGCATTCTCGACTGCTTCAGCGCCAGAATTAAATAGCGCAGACTTTTTCTTGTGAGTTCCTGGTGTAAGGCGATTTAGAGCTTCGCAGACTTCTATATAGCCCATATATGGAGCAATCATGAAACAGGTATGAGTGAAGGCCTCGACTTGTTCTTTTACATTCTTAACAACGCGATCAGCGGAGTTTCCAACGTTAACTACCGCGATTCCAGCTCCCATATCGATAATGGAGTTTCCATCGATATCGACAATCACGCCACCGCCAGCTTTTTCAACTACGACTGGAATGGCCATACCGAGAGCTGCCGAGACCGCTTCGCTTCTGCGCTTTATGACTTCTTGTGACTTTGGTCCTGGGATAGCGGTTACAACTTTGCGCTCTTGCGGAATGTGTGGGCCGGAAGTCATTGGCGCAGTCTATCTTTACTGCGAATATTTCGGTTTCTGAGATGATTACCGAGTGCGTGATGTAGTTATCTTGGGTTCGACTGGCTCAATCGGTACCCAAGCCCTCGAAGTTATTTCACAGAATCCCGATAAATTCCGAGTCGTTGGCTTATCTGCGGGGGAGCGAAACCTAAACCTACTTATTGAGCAAGCGCGTAAATTTGATGTTTCGGTTATCGGAACCTCTGGGAATGGTGCATCTATTAAAGATGCATTGCCTAGATCCACCGTGATTGATGGCGAAAACGCTGCCCGTGAAGTCGCTTCACTCCAGGCAGATATTGTTTTAAATGGAATAACTGGCTCAATTGGTTTGGGACCAACTCTTGCGGCACTTGAAGTAGGAAATACTGTTGCGCTGGCAAATAAAGAGTCATTAGTTGCTGGTGGCGATCTAGTTATTTCTCATGGCAGAGAGCGGATTATTCCGGTTGACTCAGAGCATTCTGCGCTCTTTCAGGCGATGCAATCTGGTCGTGCCAGTGAAGTTGCCCGTGTTGTACTTACCGCGAGTGGTGGCCCATTTAGGGAGCGCCGCGACTTGAGCACTGTAACTGTTAAGGAGGCCTTAGCGCATCCAACCTGGTCGATGGGGCCAGTTGTCACAGTCAACTCAGCAACTTTGGTAAATAAAGGTCTGGAGATTATTGAGGCTCATTATCTTTTCGGAACTCCTTACCCAAAGATTGAGGCGGTGATTCATCCACAATCAATAGTTCATTCAATGGTGGAGTTCATCGATGGTTCTACGATCGCGCAAGCTTCGCCTCCAAATATGAAGGGGCCAATCGCTTATGCACTGGCATATCCAGAGCGAGTCACCGGAGCTATGGCACCAATTAACTGGAATAAAAAGTTTTCCTGGGACTTTGAGCCGATTGATGAATCTCGTTTTCTCAGCGTTGCGCTGGCGAGGAGATGTGGCGCTCTAGGTGGAGCGTTTACGGCAATGTACAACGCGGCGAATGAAGTTGCTGTTGAGGCATTTTTGAGCGAACGCATTCCATTCACAGCAATTGTGGATACGATTGATAAGACCGTTTCAAAACTTACCTCGGGGGCTCCCGAGAGAGTTAGGGATCTGGCCGATGTCACCGCAATAGAGAATGATTCGCGTCGCGTTGCTACTGAGTTGCTGACGCAGAAATAGGAGATTAAGTGGGTCTACTCGGAGTCTTGGCGTTTGTTGCGGCGCTGCTTTTCTCGGTTATGGTCCACGAGTTTGGCCATTACATAACGGCGAAGCGCTATGGAATGCGCGTAACCGAGTTCTTTCTCGGATTCGGCAAGCGAATCTGGTCAACCCATAGAGGTGAAACTGAGTTTGGATTGAAGGCAATACCTGCGGGTGGATATTGCAAAATCTCTGGAATGACCCCCAACGAAGCGTTGCCCGAGGATGTCGCGCCACGAGCTTTCTATAGAGCTAAGACTTCACAGAAATTGGTTGTGCTTGGCGCTGGATCATTTCTTCACTTTGTTCTTGGCTTCTTATTGCTCTTCTTCCTCTTCGCTGGCGTTGGAGTCTCAAAGGTGCTTCCCACAGTCTCACAAGTAGTCCCATGTGTTCCAAAGAGCGCTGAGTGCACTCCAAATGATCCAGTTTCACCGGCCAAGAGCGCCGGAATTCTTCCCGGCGATGAAATTATCGGAGTAAATGGCCAACGAGACTTGGATTGGGAAGAGATCACTCCCATTTTGCGCAGTTCGGCGGGGAAGAACTTGTCTTTAATAATTATTCGTGGCGGTGAAGAAATCATCATAAACACGATCCCGGCAACACGAGTTGTTGATGGTGAAGCACGAGGCTTTCTCGGAATTGTGAATGAGTTCGGCCAGGTACGTGAGAACCCAATTGATGCGATTGCTTTATCAGCATCTGCGTCTCGAGATCTCTTCATTGGATCACTTAAAGCCTTAATTGGGCTACCTGCCCAGATCCCCTCTTTATTTGGCCAAACATTTCTCGGTGAAGAACGTGATGGGGAAGGCTTAGTAGGAATTGTTGGAGTAGCCCGCGTTTCAGGCGAAGCTGCATCTAGTGGCCTTCTTACATCAGCAGAAAAACTCGCTACCTTTTTATTGATAGTTGCCTCGCTCAATATTTTTGTTGGAATATTTAATCTAGTCCCAATACTTCCGTTAGATGGCGGACATATCGCAGTAGCTCTCTATGAAGGAGCGCGAAATAAAATTTATCGCATGCGTGGAAAAGAAATCCCCGGACCGGTTGATGTCGAGAAACTGACCCCGATTACCGTCTTTGTACTAGCGTTATTGATATTTCTTACTTTACTGCTCTTATTTGCAGATATTTTCAATCCGATTAACTTGAATATCTAGAAACCGTAAACCCAAGTTATGAGGGCTATAGATACGACTAGATATACAACGAACATCCAGGGCTTCATTTGAGCAACTCTAATGCTTAAGGCAGAATAAGCACATGGTCAATCTCGGCATGCCGCAGACTCCACCTCCTACCTTGGCTCCGCGTCGCAAGACCAAACAGCTCAAATTAGGAAATGTTCTAGTAGGTGGCGATGCACCGGTTTCAGTCCAATCTATGTGCACGACGGTCACTGCCGACGTTAATTCCACTCTCCAACAGATTGCTGAGTTAACGGCATCAGGTTGCCAGATTGTCCGAGTCGCTGTCCCAAGCCAAGATGATGCCGATGCTCTATCGCAAATCGCTAAGAAATCTCAAATTCCAGTTATCGCAGATATTCACTTTCAACCAAAGTACATCTTCGCTGCAATTGATGCTGGATGTGCTGGTGTTCGAGTAAATCCTGGAAATATCAAACAGTTCGATGACAAAGTTAAGGAAGTTGCGAAGGCTGCTGGAGATGCTGGCATCCCAATTAGAATCGGTGTTAATGCTGGCTCACTAGATCCACGCTTACTTGAGAAGTATGGCAAAGCAACCCCAGAAGCTCTTGCAGAGTCAGCGCTTTGGGAGATTGGCCTATTCGAAGAGCATGGCTTTACCAATATGAAAATCTCGGTGAAGCACCATGATCCGGTAACAATGGTGAAGGCCTATCGACTTCTTGCTTCAAAGTGTGACTACCCGCTACACCTTGGCGTTACTGAAGCAGGTCCGGCATTTCAAGGAACAATAAAGTCTGCAACTGCATTTGGAATTCTGCTCTCTGAAGGAATTGGTGACACGATTCGAGTTTCGCTATCTGCGCCACCAGTTGAAGAGGTAAAAGTCGGAATCTCAATTCTTGAATCTTTAAATCTTCGCCAACGTCGACTTGAGATAGTTTCATGTCCTTCTTGCGGAAGAGCACAAGTTGATGTTTATTCACTAGCCGAGAAGGTACAAGCGGGACTTGAGGGAATGACTGTTCCACTCCGTGTCGCAGTAATGGGATGCGTTGTTAATGGCCCGGGTGAAGCGCGCGAAGCAGATCTTGGCGTTGCATCTGGAAACGGAAAGGGCCAGATCTTTGTTAAGGGCCAAGTAATTAAGACCGTTCCAGAAGCACAGATTGTCGAAACTCTGATTGAAGAGGCGATGAAAATCGCAGAAGAGATGGAAGCTGCCGGTGTCGCATCCGGTGAACCCTCAGTAAGCGTTAAGTAATTCGCTAGGCTACGCACCATGTTGCGGATGTCTACATTATTTTTGCGAACGCTCCGCGACGATCCATCTGATGCCTCTGTTCCTAGCCACAAACTATTAGTAAGGGCGGGATACATTCGCCCGATTGCAGCCGGAATCTTCTCGTGGCTACCTCTCGGAGTAATTGTTCTTAGAAATGTAGAACGAGTAATTAGAGAAGAGATGGATAGAGCCGGCTTTCAGGAAGTTCACTTCCCAGCCCTCTTACCGAAGGATCCTTACGAGAAGACTTCACGTTGGGATGAGTATGGTCCGGCGCTCTTTCGCTTGAAAGATCGCAAGGGAAGTGATTACTTACTCGGCCCAACCCACGAAGAGATGTTCACGCTCATGGTGAAAGGTGAGTACTCCTCTTACAAAGATCTTCCGCTTTCCATCTATCAGATCCAAACTAAGTACCGAGATGAAGCCAGGCCAAGGAGTGGAATCATCCGGGGTCGCGAATTCGTCATGAAGGATTCTTACTCGTTTGATATTGATGATGATGGTTTAGAAATTTCCTATAACAAACATCGTGAAGCCTATATCTCCACTTTTGATCGACTCGGGCTCTCTTACAACATCGTTTCTGCGATGTCTGGCGCTATGGGTGGTTCAAAATCTGAAGAGTTCTTAGCGCCTTGTCCAACCGGTGAGGACACCTATGTTTTATGTAAGAGTTGTGGATACGCCGCAAATGTTGAAGCGATGGTAACCAAAGTTGAACAGCAGACGATTGATACTCCACCGGCGATTGAAGTCTTAGATACTCCAAATACACCTACCATTGAAACTCTCGTAGAGGTGATGAATAAAAAGTACAACTCAAATATCTCTGCCGCGGACACTCTCAAGAATGTTCTCCTTGTAGCTGATGGTGAGCCAATTTGCGTACTTGTTCCCGGAGATCGTGAAGTTGATCTCAAGCGGTTAGAAGCAAATCTCGCAGGAGTGAAAGAACTCCGCTTGTTTGATGATGAAGATTTCGCAAAACGTAAAGAGTTTGTAAAAGGTTATGTTGGACCGCAAGATGCAAAACGTTTTGGAGTTAAGTTATATGCCGACCCACGAATTGTTCTGGGTTCTCATTGGATAACTGGAGCGAATCAACAGAATAAACATGCACGCTATGTGACTCATGGAAGAGATTTTCAAGTCGATGGATTTGTGGAAGCTGCAGAAGTGCGCGAAGGAGATTCATGTCCAAAGTGCGACACCCCAGTCGTAATAGATCGCGCAATCGAGATTGGTCACATCTTCCAATTAGGAAGAAAATACGCCGAAGCGCTTGAATTGACGGTGCTAGATGGCCAAGGAAAATCTCGAGTTGTAACTATGGGTTCTTATGGAATCGGTGTTTCACGCGCCGTTGCGGCAATCGCCGAACAGACTCACGATGATATTGGCCTTGTGTGGCCGACCGAAATAGCACCGGCGAAGGTTCACATCGTTGCAACGGGGAAGGAAGATTTACCATTTGCAACCGCTGAAAAAATTGCACTGGAATTGGAGTCCAAGGGCGTTACGGTCATGCTCGATGATCGTAAAGAGGCAAGCCCAGGCGTTAAGTTTAAAGATGCTGAGTTAATCGGTAATCCTGTAATCGTGATTGTTGGCAAAGCCTTAGCTGAAGGAAAAGTTGAACTTCGGATAAGAACTACTGGAGTGAAGCGGGAAGTCCTACTTGGCGAAGTAACTGACGAAATTCTGGCCGCACTTAAATAGTGGAGCTTTCGGTTGAGGTAATCCTCTTTCTAGTTCTCGCTTCAACATTAGCTGGTTTAGTGGACGCTGTTGCCGGTGGCGGTGGATTGATTCAACTCCCGGCCCTCTTGGTTGCTATGCCCAAGACACCGCCTGCCGAATTACTTGGAACTAACAAGCTTCCCTCTTTTCTTGGAACCGCTAGCGCAACCGCTTCGTATCT
>JBJOGL010000024.1:0-6878 GCA_046048255.1 Actinomycetota bacterium
CTATCCGGTGTGCCGGCTGGAAATACGGCTCTATCCACGGTTGGTCAAAACGGCAACGAACTTCATTACCTCGGGTATGACATCAAGGATCTTGCTGAGAATTGCGAATTTGAAGAGGTTGCGTTTCTGATTCTTTATGGAAAGTTACCCAATAAACTTGAGTTGGATTCTTATAAGAAAAAGTTGAAGTCACTTCGGAGTCTTCCATCCTCAATACTTACGATTCTAGAGAACATACCAAAGAGCGCCCATCCGATGGATGTGATTCGAACCGGAGTATCTGCACTTGGTTGTGAGATTCCAGAGTCTGATTCGCATAGCGATGAGGCGGCCCTTGATGTCGCTAACCGACTAATTGCCACGACCCCATCGATGCTTTTGTACTGGTATCACTTCTCAGATAACGGTAAGCGAATTTCGCTAGAGACGGGCGCCGATAGCGTCGGAGAACACTTTCTGATTCTGCTTCACGAGAAGAAGCCTGACCCCTTATGGATAAAGGCGATGCATGTTTCATTGATTCTCTATGCCGAACATGAATTTAATGCCTCCACATTTACCGCTCGTGTAATTGCCGGAACTGGATCTGATATGTACTCAAGTATTACCGGAGCAATTGGCGCATTGCGTGGACCTAAACATGGTGGCGCAAATGAAGTTGCTCTTGAGATTCAAGAGCGATATTCCAATTCCGATGAAGCCGAGGCGGACATCCTTAAGCGGCTTGAGAGTAAAGAAGTGATTATCGGCTTTGGCCACCCGGTCTACACAGTCGGTGATCCACGAAATCCGATCATCAAGTCGGTTGCACGAGAGCTTTCCGGTGGTAAAGGCATTTTTCAGATTGCGGAACGCATTGAGAGCGTGATGTGGGATAAGAAGAAGATGTTCCCGAACCTGGATTGGTTCTCAGCAGTGGCTTATAAAGAAATGAATATTCCAACCTCCTTCTTCACGCCGATTTTCATCTTTGCGCGTCTTACGGGTTGGGCAGGTCACATAATTGAGCAGCGCCATGACAACAAAATTATCCGTCCTAGTGCAAACTATGTCGGCCCAGAAAATAGAGCATTTGTGAAGCTGGAGGATCGCTAGATGTCATCGAATTTCGCTAAGTCAGATCTACCTTTCGATCAAGAGATAGTCGATATCGTCGACTATGTTCTCGACTACAAGATCGATTCAGAGTTGGCGAGGAAAACAGCTTGGTATTGCTTCCTAGACACGATTGGTTGCGGTTTAGAGTCACTTGAATATGAAGCATGCCGAAAGCTACTTGGGCCCGTTGTTCCAGGAGTAAGAATTGAAAATGGTGTTCGAGTACCTGGAACAGATTATGAATTAGATCCAGTTTCCGGTGCATTTAGCATTGGAGCTGCCATTAGATGGCTTGACTTCAATGACACCTGGTTAGCAGCTGAGTGGGGCCATCCTTCAGATAATTTAGGTGGAATTCTTGCCGTAGCTGATTGGCTCTCTAGGAACGCAGCAGCAACTGGTGGGAAACCCTTAATGATGAGCGATGTCTTTAACGCGATGATCATGGCTCATGAAATCCAAGGCTGTATCGCCCTTGAGAACTCCTTCAATAAAGTTGGCTTAGATCATGTCATCTTGGTCAAAGTTGCATCAACGGCAGTTGTTGGAAAGTTACTTGGATTAACTAGAGAACAGATTCTTAACGCTGTTTCCCTAGCCTGGGTTGATGGCCAATCACTACGCACCTACCGTCACTTCCCAAATGCCGGATCAAGGAAATCATGGGCGGCCGGCGATGCAACATCTCGCGCTGTTCGTTTAGCACTTATCGCGAAGACTGGCGAAATGGGATATCCATCTGCGCTCTCAGCCAAGACTTGGGGCTTTTACGATGTCTCGTTCAAAGGAACTAAGTTCAAATTCCAACGTACATATGGCTCATATGTAATGGAGAACGTGCTCTTCAAAATCTCATTCCCAGCCGAGTTTCATGCTCAAACCGCTGTAGAAGCAGCCTTGAAAATTCACCAAGAGATGGTTGCGCGCGATAAGAGCGAAGCTGATATTGAGCGGATTGAGATTAGAACCCACGAGGCCTGCATTCGCATTATCGATAAAAAAGGCCCGCTGAGAAATCCCGCTGATCGAGATCACACTATCCAATACATGGTTGCAATCCCACTAATTTTTGGTCGCCTCACAGCACGGGATTACGAAGATGATATTGCCGCTGACCCACGAATCGATGCGCTACGTGAGCGGATGCACTGCGTTGAGGACCCACAATTCACGAATGATTATCACGACCCAGAAAAGCGCTCAATCGCGAACGCAGTCACTGTGTTCTTCAAAGATGGGACGAAGGTTGATGAGATTTCAATCGAATACCCCGTAGGTCATAAACGCCGCAGAGAAGAGGGAATTCCGCTTCTAATTGAGAAGTATCGAACCAACCTCGCCCGAATCTTCGACAAAATTCAACAAGAAAAGATTGCCGAGCTAACCCTGAATTATGAGAAGTTAGCAAACACCCCGGTTAATGAACTTATGGAGTACTTTGTAAAGAAGAGTTAGCGGTTTTGCGGGAAACCTAGGTTGATTCCACCATGGCTTGGATCTAGCCATCGACTTGTGACCACTTTTCCACGGGTGAAGAAGTGAACTCCCTCAGTTCCATGTGCGTGAGTGTCGCCAAAGAGTGAACTCTTCCATCCGCCAAATGAGTAGTAAGCAGTCGGCACTGGGATTGGGACGTTGATTCCAATCATTCCAACGGTTACTTCATTTTGGAATCGTCGAGCGGCGCCACCGTCATTTGTAAAGATGGCGGTGCCGTTTCCGTAGCGGTGGGAATTAATTAGCGTAAGCCCTTCGTCATAACTCTTTACGCGTATCACCGAAAGAACCGGGCCGAAGATTTCATCGGTGTAGATGGACATATTTGACTTCACATGATCAAAGAGCGTTGGACCCAACCAGAAACCATTTGCGGCGCCATCCACTTTTGGATTGCGGCCATCAACTACAAGTTTTGCGCCCTCGCGCTCGCCGGCATCTACATACGATGCAACTTTGTCACGGTGAACCGAAGTAACGAGCGGTCCCATATCTGCGCCAGCACTTCCATCGCCAGTGCGCAACTTGCCCATTCGCTCAGCGATTTTCTTAACTAGTTCATCAGCAATTGGTTCGACTGCAACTAGCGCGGAAATCGCCATGCAACGTTCACCAGCAGAACCGAAACCCGCATTGACAGCGGCATCAGCGGCGAGATCGAGATCGGCATCCGGAAGGACCAACATGTGATTCTTCGCTCCACCAAGCGCCTGCACTCGCTTCCCAGCTTTTGTGCCGTTCTCATAAATGTATTGGGCAATCGGTGTAGATCCTACGAATGAAACCGAAGCGATATCAGGGTGCTCCAAGATCCGATCGACCGCGACCTTATCGCCGTGAACCACGTTAAATACGCCATCAGGTAAACCGGCCTCTTTCCAATACGAAGCCATTAATAATGATGGCGTGGGGTCTTTCTCACTCGGCTTCAAGATGACTGCATTTCCCGTTGCAATTGCAATCGGGAAGAACCACATTGGAACCATGGCTGGAAAATTAAATGGCGAGATGATTGCAGCAACGCCGAGTGGTTGGCGGATTGAGTAGACATCAATACCGGTCGAGACTCCTTCGCTATATCCACCCTTTAATAAGTGGGGGATTCCACAGGCAAACTCAACAACCTCAAGTCCGCGGGTAACTTCGCCTAAAGCATCAGATAAAACTTTGCCATGTTCAAGGGTGATTGCTTTAGCTAACTCCTCCTTCTTGGCATTAACAATTTCCCGGAAGGCGAACAACACTTGGGTCCGCTTTGCAAGAGAGGTATTGCGCCACTCAATTGACGCCTTCTTTGCTGCAGCTACCGCTTCATCAATTACATCTACGGTAGCAAAATCAACCTTTGCACTTACCTCGCCAGTTGCAGGGTTGAAGACATCGCCGCTTCTTTCGGCGCTGCCGCTCCATGAAGAACCATTGATGTAATGAGTTATTCTTTTTGTGCTCAAGATTAATCCTTACCTTCGTAGTACTTTGCGATACTGGTTAGCGCCTGATCGATGATCGCGATTCCCTCTTTCGCTTCAGCCTCAGTGATATTGCAAGGCGGAACCACATGCATCCGATTAAAATTAGTAAATGGCATAAGGCCGCGCTTCTTGCATTCAGCGACCAACTCAGTCATAGCCGGGCTACTTCCACCATAAGGAGCGAGTGGCGTTCTTGTTCCCCGGTCGCTAACTAAATCCATGGCCCAAAAGACACCTTGACCACGTACTTCACCAATCAACTTATGCTTCTTCTGTAATTCCCGTAGTCCCGGACCGATGACTTTCTCACCGATCTGAGCAGCCTGCTCGACAATCTTCTCTTCCTTCATCACATCAATCGTGGCCACGGCAGCTGCGCAGGCAAGGGGATGGCCTGAGTAAGTAAGCCCACCTGGGAATACTCGGTCGTTAAATGACTCAGAGATTGGGGTTGAGATAACAACACCTCCAAGTGGAACATATCCGGAGTTCACACCCTTCGCGAAGACAATAAGATCGGGTTCGACTGCTGAATGTTGATAAGCAAACCACTTTCCAGTTCTTCCAAAACCAGCCATTACTTCATCGGCGATCCAGAGAATTCCGTACTTGTCACAGAGCGCTCGAACGCCCTCCAAGTAACCCTTCGGTGGAATCAAAACGCCAGCAGTGCCAACAACAGACTCGATAAGAATCGCACCAATTGTCTTAGCGCCCTCGAAAATGATCGTGTTCTCTAAATGCTCGAGCGCACGAGCACACTCTTCTTCTTCTGACGTGGCCCAGAAAGCGCTCCGGTATAGATAAGGACCAAAGAAATGCACATGTCCGTAAGCGAACTCATTGGGCCAGCGGCGCGGATCTCCGGTAGCTGATATGGCTGCCGAGGTATTGCCGTGATACGAGCGGTAGAAGGAGAGGATTTTGTGGCGTCCGGTAAAGAGTCGAGCCATCCGGATTGCGTTCTCAACTCCATCTGCTCCACCGTTGGTGAAGAAAACTTTAGAAAACTTAGGACCTGCTAATTCGACAATTCTTTTGGCTGCTTCACTTCTAACGTCATTTGCTACCTGTGGGGCAACCGTTGCGAGCACATCTGCTTGTTTCTTAATGGCATCAATTACCTTGGGATGTTGGAATCCAATATTTGTGAAAACTAATTGGCAGGAGAAATCTAAGTACTTCTTACCCTCATAATCCCAGAAGTACGAACCTTTGCCTCCGGCAACTGGCATAGGGGAGATCTGTGCTTGGGCAGACCAAGAATGAAAGACGTACTTTCTATCTAAATCAAATACTTCTTTGCCACGTTCTGGGTTAGAGGGAATTTCAGACACATCGCAATCTAATCACTTGCGCCGGCTTGGTTCAAACATTCCGTAGTTCTTCGAGGACTTCTAGGGCCGATACAGATGTGAATTTCTTCGCAGCCTGGCTTCCAGCATGTCGCTGACGTACTTGTTATCAGTTCGCGAAAGTTTCTGACGGGACATGGGTGCACTCTAGATTCTTTGGATTCGCAAGGCACTTATCGCATAGAAGGTATAGCTGGTGACAAGATTGGTTGGCACAGTTCGTAAATGATTTAGTGGGGGATCCACACTGATCGCACTCGCCAATAATCTTAGTTTCATCTGAAAAGTCCACAGTCATCCGTCCATCAAAGGTGTAGAGCGAGCCTTCCCAATATCCCTTGTCGGCGAACTTCTCACCGTAGCGCACGATGCCTCCAGCTATTTGATAAACCTCTTCGAAGCCGCGTTTCTTCATTACAGTTGAGAGGATTTCACAGCGAATTCCGCCCGTGCAGTAAGTGACAATCGGCTTCTTCTTTAAATGGTCAAACTTTCCACTTTCGATTTCAGCTAAAAAATCCTTAGTTGTTTTAACATTTGGAACAACTGCATTCTTAAACTTTCCTACTTTGGCTTCGTAAGCATTTCGGCCGTCAAAGAAGACCACTTCATCGCCTTTAGCATCAACTAACTCGTGGACCTCTTCTGGAGTTAAATGCGTGCCGCCATTTACTACTCCACTTAAATCTACTTCGATCTCATCGGCCACACCAAAGGAAACTAACTCATCACGAACCTTAACGCTTAGTCTTGGAAAATCGTCACCTGTTCCATCAGACCATTTAAAATCAATTTTCTTAAAACCTGGATATTGCTTGGTTTGTTTTACATATTTCTTGAGAGCTGACATATCGCCGCCCAGAGTTCCATTAATTCCATGTTTAGAGATAAGGATTCGCCCGTTTAGTCCAAGCGAATCGCAGAGAGTTGTCTGCCAAAGGCGCACGGCCTCTGGATCAGTTACGGGCGCGAACCCGTAGTAAAGGATGATTTTCTGCAACTCTGTTTTCACCCGAGAATTGTAATGGCCTCGCAAAATCCTCTATTTCAGCCTTTGTGAGATTGATACGAGGTTTATTTCGTACGAAGGTTGATAATAAGGGTATGGGAAGAGCAACCTCGAATCGCATCCTGGCCTTAGTGATAATCGCAGCTTTGATTTTGAGCGCAGTCTCAGCGTTAGTCTCTGCGCTCCGTGAGGATGTGAAATTCTCGGCTAATTCCCCTGAAGGCGTTGTGCAGATGTATTTGACTGCGATCATAGAAGGTAAGAATGATCAGGCCGCCTCTTACTTTGCTATCGACTCAACATGTGACGCCTCAGACATTGATCGGGCTTATGTCTCCGAAACGCTGCGCGTCAATTTAGTTTCAACCTCAATCGATGGCGATAACGCCTATGTGAAGATTGATGCAATTACCGGTTCCAGCGGTCCATTTGATGATGGGTATACGG
>JBJOGL010000025.1:0-5811 GCA_046048255.1 Actinomycetota bacterium
CTTTTACTGAAACTGTCGAAAAGCTTGCAGAACGAATTGGTTATCAACTCTCTTACGAAGCAGGTTCCGCAAATTCGGCTCCAACTGGAAAGCGCTCCAGACTTGTTGCGGCAAATGTGGCGGCTGCGCGCTTCTATCAAGAACAACTCAAGACTCCAGATGCTGCTATCGGAAGAGATTTCTTAGAGAAGCGTGGATTTAATGGCGAGTCAGTTCGCAGCTTCGGAGTTGGTTTTGCTCCAAAGGAATGGGATGCGCTCACTAAAGCCCTACGCGCTGAAGGGTTTACTGTTGAAGAATTGACGCTTGCAGGATTATCTAAAGAAGGACAGCGTGGACCGATCGATAGGTTTCGAAACAGATTGGTCTGGCCAATTCATGACATAACTGGCGATGTGGTTGGCTTTGGAGCTAGAAAGCTCGCAAGCGATGAAGAGGACAACGGTCCGAAGTATCTAAATACGCCCGAGACCCCGATATATAAGAAAAGCCAACTCCTGTACGGCCTAGATAGGGCTAAGAAAGAGATTGCAAAACTGCGCCAAGTAGTCGTCGTAGAGGGCTACACCGATGTCATGGCGGCACACCTATCAGGAATCACGACTGCGGTCGCAACATGCGGAACGGCTTTTGGCGATGACCACATTCGAATCCTGCGCCGTCTCTTAATGGATGATGACTCGTTTAGAGGAGAAGTTATCTTTACATTTGATGGCGATGCAGCTGGACAGAAAGCTGCGCTAAGAGCCTTTGATGATGATCAGAAGTTTGTAACGCAGACCTTTGTTGCAGTCGAGCCTAATGGACTTGATCCCTGCGAGCTGCGCCAGAAAAGTGGAGATGGCGCTGTCCGTGACTTGATTGCACGTAGAGTTCCGTTATTTGAATTTGCCATCAAAACTGAGATTAAGAAATTTGATCTAACTAATCCAGAGGGTCGCGTTAGTGCGCTTAACTCAACGGCGCCATTGATTGGAAAGATTAGGGATGCTTCGCTCCGTCCAGAGTATGTTCGAACTCTTGCGGGTTGGCTCGGAATGGATGTCGAAGTTGTAAATGCGGCTGTGAAGAAGAGCGCCTCCAAGAGCCCAGCTCCGCGAAGTGAAGAGGGCACAACTTCAAATTGGAGACCTGATCCAAACGAACCAAGACTTGCGCTTGAGCGCGAAGTTCTTAAAGTTCGCCTACAAATGCCCGCTCTTGCAAGACAATGGAATGAAGTCGAACCAAATGCCTTCTCTCATCCCGCTTATGAACGGCTTCGAAATTTCATCGATACCCAGAAAAATTTGGAAGCTGTTGATGTCGCCAAGATTGACTCTGAAGAGTTGCGCTCATTTGTAACAGAGTTACTCGTTGAGCCAGTGCGTACTCAAG
Organism: Actinomycetota bacterium; assembly: GCA_046048255.1. GTDB lineage: Bacteria > Actinomycetota > Actinomycetes > Nanopelagicales > Nanopelagicaceae > MAG-120802. The sequence goes on from JBJOGL010000025.1 coordinate 1,378, forward strand.
GCGAGATTTCGGATCGTTATGTTTCAAGCATTATGGCTCGACTAAATGAGGTCGCTCTCTCTAGATCCATCGCTGAAATTAAGTCGACTTTGCAACGATTAAATCCAGTCGAGAACGAGAAGGAGTATGGTGAAATTTTCGCCCAATTGGTCGAGATGGAGCGAAAGCGTCGCTCGCTCCGGGAATTGGCGTTCGGAGAGGGCTTGTCGTAGAGTCTGACGGAGTTTTAGCCGATCCCTGATAGCTCAATCGGCAGAGCAGCCGGCTGTTAACCGGCAGGTTCTTGGTTCGAGTCCAAGTCAGGGAGCTTTTCATTTAGACTCATCTCTATGGCAATGGTCCGAATCCGAGTAGCTCTTCCAGATCGCCCTGGTTCATTAGGCGCGGTTGCCTCCGCAATTGGTTTTGCCGGGGGAGATATAAGGGGTTTGGTGGTTCTCTCTTCAGAGGGTGGCCGCGGTATCGATGACATCACCGTTGCGTTTCCCGGAACTGACCCAGCGGATTTGATCAATGTATTAAATGCGATCGGTGGCGTCGAAGTTCTCTCAGTAACTCCAGTTAACTAGACGTTCTCAACTCTCGCTCCATCACCTGGGAGCGAATCGAAAAATCTTGGAGCCGCAAAACTACGTTCGCTAAAAGCTCTCTCTATTTCGAGTGCGACTCTGGCCGCATCCTCCTCTCTAATCAAGGCAATGGCACTTCCACCGAAGCCTCCGCCAACCATTCGAGCACCAAGAGCGCCAAGACGCTGGGCGGTTTCAACGGCCAAGTCGAGTTCTGGGCAAGAGACGTTGTAATCATCTCGAAGAGAAGAATGTGATTCATTTAAAAGTTGGCCAAATTCCGTGAATTGATCTGCTTCAAGAAGTTTCACCGCTTCTAGGACGCGCGCAATTTCACTTACCCCGTGCCGGGCGCGCTGAAAATTCACTTCAGGCAATCGGTTCCTTGCGCTCTCTAATTGACCCAGAGTTAAGTCCCGCAGAGCTTTAACACCCAGCTCACTAGATACAGATTCGCATTGAGCACGGCGCTCGGCATAACCACCGTCAACGAGCGCATGATGGGCTCGCGTATCAACAATAAGAAGCTTTAGACCATTAGATTCGAAATCAACTTTGACCTGACGCGTGGAGAGATCTCGGCAATCAAGAAGAAGTGCGTGGCCAGTTTTGCCCATCAATGAGATTGATTGATCCATGATTCCGCATGGAACTCCGACATATTCATTTTCAGCTCTTTGCGTTATCCGAGCTAAATCAGTGAGTGATTTTCCAAGATCAAATTTATGATTTATCGCAGTCGCAACGCTGCATTCCAAGGCAGCAGAAGATGAGAGGCCGGCTCCTGAGGGAACTTCACTATCGACCAAGATATCTAGACCAACCTGTACTTCAAGAGCCCACAAGACTCCGAGTATGTATCTCGTCCAAATTGGCCCGGTCATTGGTTTTAACGCATCTACGGAACTCTCGTAGATTTCTTTTCGATGCTGGATAGATGCAACTCTGATTCGCTCATCTTCTCTAACCCTAATCGCGCAATAAGTTCGAGCTTGAATAGCAAACGGAAGGACGAAGCCATCACTGTAATCAATATGTTCACCAATTAGATTTACCCGACCGGGCGCAGAAGCTAATAGGTCTGGAGTCACTCCAAATAGTGCAGTGAAATCCTCTCGGATTTTCATCTCAGATTTTTACATCCCGAAGCTGCTGTGCGGATTGTTCTGGCCAAACATCCATCATGAATGCTCCAAAAGCCGACTCCGAACCAGCGAGATACTTTAATTTTCCGGGCGCACGTCGCACGCTCGTGATCTGCCAATGTAGGCGCATGACGTCTCTACCAACTCTGACTGGCGCTTGATGCCAAGCAGCTATGTATGCCATTTTGGTATCAAATACTCCATCTAGCCTCTGTAAAACTTCCTTTGCAATCGGAGCAAAGTTTTCACATGCGCTTTCGTCTAACGCAGCTAAATCAGGAACCGGACGAATTGGGGCAACGTGAATTTCAAATGGGTACCTGGCGGCATACGGAACATATGCAACCCATTCAGAATTCTTAGCAATAACTCTCACCTCATCTTTGATTTCTCTAGCGATAATGTCATCAAGTAAGGCTCGACCAGTTCTCTTCATGTGATTTGTGGCTGCCGCTAGCATCTTCTCGGTACGCGGTGGCAGATATGGGTATGCGTAAATCTGACCATGCGGATGTGAGAGAGTCACGCCAACTTCTTCGCCACGATTTTCAAATGGAGCAATATGTTGGATATATGGAACTTGAGAGAGTTCAGCGACGCGATCTCGCCATGCTTCCAATACGGTGCGTATTTGGTGATGCGATAAATCTTTAAACGAGGCCTCATAATTAGAGGTAAAGCAGACAACCTCACACTTTCCAGCTGCGGGAATTGGGGGAGTCTCAAAACCAATGTCTTTAGGAAGGGCCACCGAACTCTCAGGGGATCGTAGCGATGGCGATCGATTGTCAAAGACCACCACTTCATAGTCACTCTCTGGAATCTCAGTTAAAAATCCAGGTCGGCTGGGGGCTAGCGGATTTAGTTCTTTTGGTGGCAGGAAGATTCGACCCTGTCGATGAGCGGCCATCACAACCCATTCATTATTCAATGAATCTAATCGCATCTCTCCGATTTGAGGTTGGGTCTCAACCTCGCGCTGATCTTCTGCGGTTCTAGATTGTCCTTGAGTGTCGTAATAACGGATGGTTCGTCCATCCATGAGCAAGCGGTCGGTTCTTATGACCCCAGCACCTAGTTTCTTGCTCGACATGATGACCATTACTCTACCGGCATGTCCTCGTTAGCGCACTTATCTAATGGCGGGGTTGATTTCATTGCTGAGGAAGTTGATGGCGCACTAGTTATTCGTTATTGGGGTAAGGCAGTCGCGAGCGATTTATCGAATTTCAATTTTGAACGCTCTATTCCAAATAGTGACTTCGATTCAATTCAAAGCCCTGGCATCATGCGTGAGCACTCACGCGGTTGGCTCGGGTATCCCACTATTTCCGGGCATCGAAGTGGGAAAGATTGGTCCTCGAAATTTGCAGTAAAGGATATGAAAGCTACAAAAGATTTGCTGCAAGTCCGTTTTGAAGATTTGGCAATCTCCTTAGAGCTAGATTTGGAATTAAAGCTGGACGTTAATGGCGTAGCTAGGGCAAGTTATTCACTACTTAATCACGGAGATGATTACACTCTTAATGAATTGATTTACTGGTTGCCGTTGTCAGATAAAGCAACCCAGAGTTTGGACTTTGCCGGCCGTTGGTCAAACGAGCGAAATCCCCAACGACGCGGGATTGATGTCGGACGCTGGGTCCGCGAGTCCTATGAAGGACGAGGTGGACATAACTTTACGATTGGTGAGATTGCGCTAACTGAAACGACAAATTTTTCGCAAGGTGAGTCGTGGTCGGTCGCTCTAGCCTGGAGTGGTGATGTCCGCTATTCCATTGAGAAAAATTATGAAGGGGTCCAAGCCATTGGAGCGAATGAAATTTTGGCTCCTGGGGAAGTTATTCTCAAAAAAGGGGAGAGCTATCAATCCCCGGATTTGATTGCGGTTTATTCAGATTCGGGATTAGATGGTTTAGCGGGTAAATATCACCAGCATTTGCGGGCCCGTTCAATTCACCCAAAGAGACCACGACCAATAACGCTAAATATGTGGGAAGCGATCTATTTCGATCACGGCGAAGAGAAAGTTCGAAAACTTGTCGATGTTGCCGAATCGGTTGGAGTAGAGCGAGTTGTACTCGATGACGGCTGGTTTGGCTCGCGTCGTAGCGACCGACTTGGCTTAGGGGATTGGCAGATAAGCAAAGATGTCTGGCCAAATGGCTTGAAGCCGATATCTGATTACATCGCCAGCAAAGGTATGGAGTTTGGGCTCTGGTTTGAAGGCGAGATGCTTAATCCCGATTCGGATGTATTTCGAAACCACCCAGATTGGATCTTGAGCGAGAAAGATAGAGTCCCGCCGACTTGGCGCCATCAGCTGGTTATCAACCTAGCAAATCCAGATGCCTTCACTTGTGTATTGGATTCAGTCAGCAAAGTCATAGCGGATGCCAGCGTTAAATATATTAAGTGGGATCACAATCGAACCCTCGTTGATGCGGGATATCTAGGAAGAGCCGCAATTCATCGACAGACTCAAGGTATCTATAACTTATTTAAAGAACTCAAGAAACGCCATCCAGGACTTGAAATTGAGTCTTGTGCATCAGGAGGCGGAAGAATTGATTTTGGCGTGGTTGATTATGTAGATCGTTTCTGGGTTAGCGATAACAACGATGCCCTAGCGCGGCAACAGATTCAACGTTGGACGATGCAGTTCATGCCACCAGAACTACTCGGAACCCATATTGGTCCAACTCCCGGGCATCAAACAG
>JBJOGL010000026.1:0-5772 GCA_046048255.1 Actinomycetota bacterium
TCATGATCTTCTTCATGATTGTGATCGGACTCAATGGAGTGTCCAGCGTCACCATGCGAGTGGACATGAACAGCATGGAGTTGGCTTACTAATCCCCACATTACGAGCACGCCAGCAATCGTCGCGACGAGAGTCCAACGGGAAGAGTGGCGCGCATGTGCTTCAGGGAGAATATGACTTGTTGCAAGGTAGATGATGATTCCCGAAAATGCTGCAAGGTAGATAGCGGTGAAGTTTTCACTCAATGTAAGCGAGGTTCCTACCGCCGCCCCGCCGACACGTGCTAAGGAGTCAACGCCAAGAAGCCATACTGTTTTCTTGTTCCATTTCCCATTCTTGATCAAGAAAGACACTAGATTTAATCCATCACTAAATGCATGGACAAGAAGTGCTGCGAATACCGCAAATCCAAGCGCATCATTTATTGTGAAAGCGATTGCTAAGGCAAGGCCATCGATAAATATATGAATTCCCATGGCGACTGCGCCGACCCCTCCAGCGACATTCGCTTTATGAGAATGCTCATGGCCATAATCGGATTCGGCTGGTTCATGTGAACCGAAGAAGCGCTCATAGAAATGCAGCAGAAGGAAACCGGCGATTAAAGCTATGGATGCAGTTGGTGCACCGAGGAGTTCTCCAGAACTCAACTCAAATACCTCGGGAATCAAGTCGAAGGCGACAAGACCCAAGAGGAGTCCGGCCGAAAGGCCGAGAACGAGATGGAGGCGATCTTTAGCCTTCAGGGCAAGTAATCCACCCAGAGCGGTGGCTACGGCGGTGATGGCGGCGAGGACTATGGCTGTATTCATGGGCGGCACCGTAGCAGAAATGAAAATGATTTTCATTTTCGGAGGGAGGGTGGATTTGAGCGTGTCTCAATCTAAAATTTCACCCTGCGCCCAGCCTCAAGCTGCGACCGGTGCGCACCGCCGACAGCCAGCCGGATGGAGATCGCCAGGTGAAAAAGTAAATGGCCCAAGATCGATTAGAAACAATTGTTAGCCTCGCCAAGCGACGCGGTTTTGTTTACCCCTCATCTGAAATTTACGGTGGACTTCGCGCCTCGTGGGATTACGGTCCCCTGGGAGTTGAACTTAAGAATAATGTTAAGCGCCAATGGTGGAAGTCAATGGTCATGGAGCGCGAGGATGTTGTCGGCCTTGATTCGTGCGTGATCTTGGCGCGAGAAGTTTGGGAAGCATCGGGCCATGTTGAAACTTTTACAGATCCGTTAACTGAATGTACTTCGTGCCACAAGCGTTTTCGAGCTGACCATTTAGAAGATGCCTTTGAAGCAAAGCACAATCGCAAACCATCTTCACTCGAAGAGGTGAACTGTCCTAATTGCGGCAACAAGGGAAAGTTCACTGCACCCCGTCAATTCTCTGGACTATTGAAGACTTACCTTGGACCAGTAGAAGATGAATCGGGTCTTGCCTACATGCGCCCCGAAACAGCTCAAGGAATATTTATTAATTTTCAAAATGTCGCAACCACGGCGCGAAAGAAGCCGCCTTTCGGTATCGGCCAGATTGGAAAATCATTTAGAAATGAGATAACCCCCGGAAACTTCATCTTTAGAACTCGCGAATTTGAACAGATGGAGATGGAGTTCTTTGTTGTTCCAGGAACCGATGAAGAGTGGCATCAAACTTGGATAGATACCCGACTTGCTTGGTATAAGAATCTAGGAATTAATCCAGAGCGGTTGAGATTGTTTGAGCACCCGAAAGAGAAGTTATCTCACTACTCCAAGCGCACTGTTGATATCGAATACAAGTTTGAGTTCACTGGAACTGAGTGGGGTGAGCTTGAGGGAATCGCCAATCGAACTGATTTTGATTTAAAGGCACATACTGAAAAATCTGGTAAAGACCTTTCCTGGTTTGACCAAGAGTCCAATGAGCGCTGGTATCCCTATGTAATTGAGCCTGCTGCAGGCGTAGATCGCTGCACGCTGACCTTCATGATGGATGCCTATACCGAAGATGAAGCCCCTAACTCCAAGGGAGAGATGGAGAAACGGACGGTCTTGAAGCTTGATCATCGATTAGCGCCGATAAAGATCGCTGTTTTGCCGTTATCCCGAAATGCAGAGCTCTCCCCGAAAGCAAGGGATTTAGCGACTCAACTTCGTAAGAACTGGAGCGTTGATTTCGATGACGCGGGTGCGATCGGACGTCGTTATCGTCGTCAGGACGAAATTGGTACTCCGTTTTGTATCACCATTGACTTTGATTCACTTAACGATCAAGCGGTCACAATTCGAGAGCGCGATTCGATGAAGCAAGAGCGAATCGGAATTGATCAGGTAGAGGCATGGCTAGCGCCTCGACTTCTGGGTTGCTAAAGCCAGCGCCGTTACATCTCCCAATAAAGGATGGCGGCCTAGATTTAACAACTCCGGTCGTGCTTGCGCCAATGGCAGGGATCACCAATGCTGCTTTTCGACTCTTATGTCGCGAACAGGGCGCTGGTTTATTTGTTTCTGAAATGGTTACCGCTCGAGCTTTGGTAGAGCGAAACGAAGAGACGTTACGGATGATTGTCCCTGGCGAAGGTGAGAGCCCTAGATCAGTTCAACTTTACGCAACGGAGCCAAGTGATTTGGCTAGAGCGGTAGAGATGATTGGGCGAGAAGATCTTGCCGACCATATTGACTTGAACTTTGGCTGCCCAGTCCCCAAGGTAACTAGAAAAGGCGGTGGGGCAGCACTTCCATACAAGCGAAGATTATTCTCTGAATTAGTTAAGGCTGCGGTTGATAATGCAGCAAAATACAAAATCCCAGTTACAGTGAAGATGCGAGTAGGTATTGATAGTAATCACGAGACCTATCTCGACGCTGGAATGATTGCAGCCAAACTTGGAGTTGCCTGGGTTGCACTTCATGCAAGAACTGCAGAACAGTTTTATGAGGGAAAGTCAGATTGGAGCAAGATCGCTAATTTGGTGGAGCATCTCAAGCCGACCGGCGTTCCAGTTCTGGGAAATGGTGATATTTGGTCCGGAAATGATGGCCTGCGGATGATGAGAGAGACTGGTTGCGCCGGCGTCGTTGTGGGCCGCGGATGCCTTGGGCGTCCCTGGTTGTTTGCTGATTTAGTGCGAGCCTTTAATGGCGAAGGCGAGCGACCACTACCTACCCTCTTTGAAGTTCGAGAGGTTATGTGGCGCCATGCGCAATTATTGGTGAAGTACTTCGATAGCGAAGAGCGTGCTTGTCGCGATCTACGAAAACATATGGCTTGGTATCTAAAAGGTTTTAGGGTTGAAGGCGAGATTCGGCCACGTTTAGGAATGGTTGCATCTTTAGCCGAACTTCGCCTGCTCTTAGATCAACTAGTCGAGCAACCATATCCAGAAGAGGTTGGAGATTCACCACGCGGTCGCAGATCACACGGTCGAGCAGTTTCGCTACCACAAGGTTGGCTTGATGATCCAGATGAGCTCGTTAGCGTCGATGGAAGAGATTCAGGTTCTGGCGGCTGATGTTTTTATTTAAATGGTTTTTTAAGTTCTTGACGTTTTTACTTGTGCTTTTACTTGCCATTCCAACTTTTGCGCTAGCTCGTACTTGGCTAACTGCAAATGATGAAACAATCGGAAAGGCTGATGCGATTGTTGTAATGGGGGCGGCCCAACTAGATGGAAGACCCGGTCGAGTATTGGAAGCGAGATTGAAGGAAGTTGTACGGATCTATGAAAAGGATTTTGCCTCACAAGTTTTCACTTTAGGTGAAGGTGCGCCGGGCGATAGATTTACGGAGGCTGGAACTTCGCGGGCCTGGTTGGCCCAGAATGGCATCCCTTGGAAATCCATTACCGCAATAAGAATTGGCCGTGATACTTTCACAAGCATCGAAGCACTCGCTTTAAACATCAATAAGGAACGTTATAACTCGATCATTATTGTTACTGATCCTTATCATTGTTTCCGCTCCATAACTATGGCGAAAGATTTTGGATTTGATGCAAGCTGTTCTCCCGTTAGAACCGGAATCGCAAGCCTAGATAAAGTCGGTTTCCGCTATTTGCTTCGGGAAACTGGGGCATATCTCGCTTACATCACCCTAGGCCGTCGGGGAATTCACATCAGCGACCATGTCGCGTGGAAACTGTAACCTTACGAACTATGGCGCTTCGAGAGGCGAAAGAACACTCCGGATATTCTGATCAAGATCGAGAACGCTTTCTTGATGAGCCAGCTAAGCGAAAGGGACGTACCGAGTTTGCGCGCGATAGAGCGCGAATCATCCACTCATTTGCACTTCGCCGTCTTGCTGCAAAAACACAAGTAGCAGTTCCATGGGCTAGTGATTTTCCGCGGACTCGACTATCTCACTCATTAGAGTGTGCTCAAGTTGGTCGCGAATTAGGTGCAGCACTAGGCGCCGATCCAGATTTACTGGAGGGCGCATGTTTAGCTCATGACTTGGGCCATCCGCCATTTGGCCACAACGGCGAAACGGCGCTTGCAAAGTTGGCCGAGGGATGTGGCGGCTTTGAGGGTAATGCACAGAGCTTTAGATTATTAACTCGGATAGAAGCAAAAACTGTTGATGAAGCTGGATTATCCGTTGGCTTAAACCTAACTAGAGCAAGTCTTGATGCAGCAACAAAATATCCTTGGAGCTCCAAAGAGAATTCGCGGAAGTTTGGTGTCTATAGTGATGATGAAGAGATCTTCAATTGGGTGCGCGAAGGAACCCCGACAAAGCGATCGGCTATGGAAGCACAGATTATGGATTGGTCTGACGATGTCGCTTACTCAGTGCATGATCTAGAAGATGCTCTAGTAACTGGACATATAAAACTTGAATCCTTGCAAGGTGATTTACCAAATCTATTTGCGGTAGCGAAGTCAGAATATCTTGAAGATTTAACTGAAGAAGAGGCAAACCAGGCACTAAATTCTCTGATGGCACTTTCATGCTGGCCCAAAGAGTTTGATCGAAGCCACCGCCAGCTTGCGCTACTAAAAGACTTAACTAGCCAATTAATTGGAAGATTCGCGCTTGCAGCAGAGCGCGAGACCCGCGCCCATTACGGTGATGGTGATTTAACCCGTTACACCGCAAATCTACTTGTACCTCGCGCACAAAGAGTTGAAGTTGCGCTACTAAAGGCGATGCCCGGCTTTTACATAATTAGGGCTGAGAAATCGCAGGATTTATACCAACGCCAACGTGATCTGCTAGCAGAACTAGTCGATGCGGTTATGGAGCGTGCGCCCGGATCACTGGAGTCCTTCTTCTTGCAAGAGTGGTACCGCGCGAATTCAGAGAGTGAACGCTTGCGAGTTGTAATCGATCAAGTCGCCTCTCTTACAGACCCTGGCGCCTACGCACTTCATCAGGAGCTCACAGGTAAAAAGCGAGAGGCATAGGATTCGGATATGTCAGGACGTATCAAAGATAGCGATGTCGCACACGTCCGCGATCGCTCACCCATAGATGAGGTCGTGGGGGAGTATGTCCAACTAAAGAACGCTGGTGGAGGCCAGAAAAAGGGGCTCTGCCCATTTCACGATGAGAAGACTCCATCATTTCATGTCACTCCAAGTAAAGGTTTTTATCATTGCTTTGGCTGCCAATCCGGTGGCGATGTAATTGCATTTGTGATGAAAATTGATCATCTAACTTTTACTGAAACTGTCGAAAAGCTTGCAGAACGAATTGGTTATCAACTCTCTTACGAAGCAGGTTCCGCAAATTCGGCTCCAACTGGAAAGCGCTCCAGACTTGTTGCGGCAAATGTGGCGGCTGC
>JBJOGL010000027.1:0-4944 GCA_046048255.1 Actinomycetota bacterium
TACTTGTTGATGCATCTGAGGGGCCACTTCCACAAACGCGGTTCGTCCTCCGGAAAGCGTTGCAAAAGAATCTTCCAGTTATTTTGATTATAAATAAAGTGGATCGACCTGATGCGCGTATCGCAGCAGTCGTAGATGAAGCTTATGGACTCTTCTTGGATCTAGATGCAAATGAAGATCAGATTGATTTTCCAATCGTTTACACCTCGGCAAAAGCCGGTCGCGCATCGCTAAACCGTCCAGCTGATGGCGGTATGCCGGATGCTGAGAACCTCGATGTTCTATTTGATGTCATCTTCAAAACAATTCCTGCGCCGAAGTATCACGAGGGTGCTCCGCTACAAGCCCACGTAACAAACTTGGATTCATCGCCTTACTTAGGTCGACTTGCCTTGTGTCGAATACATGAAGGAACTATCAAGAAAGGCCAGACCGTTGCCTGGATTAAGACTGATGGAACTCAAGAAAAGGTAAAGATCTCCGAGTTGATGATGACCGAAGGCCTTGAACGGGTACCGGCTACTGAAGCCGGACCTGGCGACATCATCGCGGTTGCTGGCATTGAAACTATTACCCTCGGTGAGACCCTCGCAGATGCGGAAAATCCCCATGCCCTACCGCTAATTACGGTAGATGAACCAAGTATTTCAATGACTATTGGCATCAATACCTCGCCACTTGCAGGTCGCGTCGGAAAGAAGTTGACCGCCCGACTCGTCAAGAATCGGCTCGATAGCGAGCTAGTCGGAAATGTTTCGCTTCGAGTATTAAATACTGAGCGACCCGATACTTGGGAAGTTCAAGGACGTGGAGAACTGCAACTTGCAGTGCTCGTAGAAATGATGCGCCGTGAAGGTTTTGAATTAACTGTTGGTAAACCACAGGTTGTTACCAAGATGATAGATGGCAAGTTGCATGAACCGATGGAGCGATTAACGATTGATGCTCCGGAAGATTATCTCGGCGTGATCACCCAACTCATGGCGCTCCGTAAAGGTCGAATGGAACAGATGGTCAACCACGGAACTGGTTGGATCAGAATGGATTTCAAAGTTCCTTCGCGTGGCTTGATTGGTTTTAGAACTGAATTTCTAACTGAAACACGTGGTACTGGATTACTTCATCATGTTTTCGATGGTTATGAGCCATGGAGCGGCGAGTTAAGAACTCGTCCAACCGGTTCTCTAGTTTCAGATCGCGCTGGTAATGCCACCTCTTATGCAATCTTTGCCTTACAAGAACGAGGCACGATATTTTCTGAGGTCGGCTCAGATGTTTATGAGGGCATGGTAATCGGCGAGAATTCACGCCCTGAAGATATGGATGTAAATATTGTCCGTGAAAAGAAGTTAACAAATATGCGCGCTGCCGGTTCTGATGAAAATGAACGTTTGATTCCACCAAAGATTCTCAATTTGGAACAGGCGCTTGAGTACTGCCGTGAGGATGAGTGCGTTGAGGTAACTCCGATCAATGTACGAATTCGAAAGGTCGTTTTGGATCAAAACGAGCGCTCAAGGTTGACCTCAAAGGCGAAGAAGGCGAACCAAGAGGGCTAACCCTGAAAGGGCCCGCAAAACGCCGATAAATGGCCCCTTTTCGAGCCTATGTCAGTGGTGGGTTGTGTACTCCGGCTATCTAAAGAAGAAGCAGGAGGCAACACCTATGAACCTACGAGAGCTGGCATTCCAACTTTCCGCTATCACCTTAATCGCCGATGCGGCGAAAGAGGCTAAAGATCGACTACGCCGAGAATTCGCGGCCGCGCTCGAAGAGGTCGGCGCTGATGCCGCCAAAGCGGTTCTCGAAGGTGAAGAGATTGCGAAGGTATCGCTGGTTCACCCAAAGACCTCCGCTGAGGTATTGAGCGAGAAGGCGCTCGTTGAATGGGTGAAGAGCAATTGGGAATATGAAATTGTCGAGAGCGTGCGTGACTCTTTCCGTAAACATATTCTTGATTCAGTTGAAAATGTTGAAGGAAAAGCAATCTATCCTCGCACCGGTGAGGTTCTTGATTTCATCCACTTCAACTCACGTGATCCATACATCTCTACACGATTTAAAGATGGTGGGCGTGAAGCTTTACTAGGCGCATTTCGCGCTGGCGCGCTTAGCCCATCTGAAGTTATCTCCGAAGAGCTTTTGATGGCGGTGGGCCAATAATGAGTTATTTCAATCTCAACGATTACGAACCAGTTGAGAATCGAATCCGTTCTTTCTGGGCTAAATATCCACATGGAAGATTACTAACTGATCTCCAGCGTACCGAGCGTCCTGATGGACGAATCGAATGGATCTGCCGAACTGAGGCCTACACAAACCTTGATGATGTCCGTCCACAAGCAACCGGCTTCGCTACCGAAATCGAGGGAACCTCGCCAGTTAATCGCTCTAATGCAAGTGAGAACTGTGAGACCTCAAGTATTGGTCGTTGCCTTGCCAATCTTGGTTTTGCCGCTAAGGGCAGGCGCCCCAGCCGGGAAGAGATGGCTAAAGCCGCGCGCAATCAGGCTCCTAAATCACCCACGAAGAAGGCTATGAATAAAGGGGATTGGGAAGAACTTATTACTCGATTGATGGCATGTGATGATCTCGGAAAATTAAACGCCTGGTCAGCATATGCCGCTACCTTTGCGATGCCGGATGGAAAACGAAGCGAACTTCTAAAAGCCTTTAACTCTCATAAAGTGGCGCTAAGCCGTAAATCTAATGTGGCCTAATCTCTAGCGAATGGTGATGCTTGAGGCGAGGTGATCACTTATTCCATAATGTTCATGAATCTTGGCAATCACATCTTCATGTTTTAGCTCTTTACTCATAATGTAATCAAATTCAATCGATGGTTTCCATGAAGGATAAGTTGGCCCAACAACCAAATCCCTCCATCCCGAAATCTTGGGAGCAAGTCCCCAGGGAAGATTGAAATCGCCAGTCATTATGTGAATTCCATGAAGTTGCTCAACCCACTTTGTAATCTTTCGGAGTTGAATTAGGTTCTTAATTGGCACAAAAGAGAGATGTGTTGTTGTTACAGATATTCCATTTTCGAGTTCTGCGACGAGCGCAGAGCGCGGTTCATCTGAGACATAAATTAGTTGGGGCCGCTTACCACCAGCTACCAGCAATGGCATCCCCAGAGGTGCTTTCCCTAGATTTATCCGATGCCATCGTTTTACTGGAACCTTTGAAACTATTCCAATTCCATACATTGCATCAGCAGGAACGGGAGTTGAATTATCAAAGACGATTTCTTCGGTAACGCCATGCCACTTTTCTCCTGGAGTTCCATACATTGATGGCGCGAAGGCCCAGTATTTAGCTCCAATTAGCTCGGCTATTTCCTTAACCTGATTCCCATTTCCAGACCGGGTCTGGTGCACATCCACCTCTTGAATAGCAATCACATCACTAGCTACCGATGAAGTTAATTTTTCGAGCGCTCCATGGAGCGTTTCGCCTGAATTAGGCGGGATAGCCGTCCCATGCAGAAGGTTCCAAGAGGTAACGCTAAAACCCGATTGCTCTCTGCGCGGGCCAGAACTCATACAAATAAGGGTAGTCGGCGCACCCGGTTAGGTCGCTAGTAGGGTCGCCCCGTGCTCCCCAATCCTGAAGGAATTGCGCTTCCGCTCTCACTTCCGTTATCTAGAGGTGAGCTAGATAGAGCAGCTCACTTAAGAAGTGATGAGCAAGCTTTAGAAGAGATGTGGAGTCGAGCCAAGGTAATTGATTTATTGGGCGATCGGTTTCGATGCAGAAATAACTCTTTGGATCTCCAATCTAGTGATTCATTCCCTGCAAATGACGAGAATGCTGAGCGCTATTTCTTGGGAATAGATAAATCAGGCACTCCCTACTTTGCTCTCCATCGAAACGCATCCCTAGAAGAGTTTCCCAGTGAATATGAATCTCTACGCACAGTTGGCAAATCGCTAAATTCCCTTGAGATCGGCGCTGCTGTTCATGCCCTTGCCATAGCCCAATGGCACGACTCTCATCGCAGGTGCGCCAAATGTGGCGCCGAAACGCGAGTCTCAATGGGTGGAGCTGTAAGACGATGTGACTCGTGTGAAAGCGATCATCACCCCAGGACTGATCCGGCCATCATCGTTTTAGTAAAAGATGGCTCTAATCGCATTCTCCTAGGGCGCCAAAGAGTCTGGCCGGCAAAACGTTTCTCTACCTTTGCTGGCTTTGTGGAACCCGGTGAATCATTTGAAAGCACTGTTATCCGCGAAGTTGCTGAAGAATGCGGCGGAATAGTGACTTCGATGCGTTATCTCGGCTCACAGCCCTGGCCATTTCCAGCATCTTTAATGATTGCTTTTGAAGCGATTATTTCCAATCCGGATTCTGTCAAAGCAGATGGCGAAGAGATTGAAGAGATAATCTGGCTAAATCGCACTGAACTTAAGTCGAAAGTTGCAAATCAAGATCTCCTACTACCGCCAAGAATTTCAGTCGCTAGAGCGATGATTGAAGGTTGGTATGGCGAGAGCGCTAGTGAAGATTTGGTTGGTTCTGAAACATGGCGCAATTAGCTGAAGAGATACTGGCAGCGTTAGATGATGAACAACGCGCTGTAGCTACCGCAGTGCGCGGGCCGGTCTGTGTAATCGCAGGAGCTGGTACCGGAAAGACTCGAGCAATTACACATCGCTTGGCATACGCAGTTGATATCGGAGTGGTTGAACCAAATCGAATTCTTGCGCTCACATTTACCGCAAGGGCAGCCGGTGAGATGCGCGCTCGCCTGCGCACCCTCGGAGTCCCAAATATCGCAGCGCGAACCTTCCATTCAGCGGCGTTAAAACAATTGATGTACTTCTGGCCCCAAGCCCTCGGTGGAAGATTTCCCGCCCTACTCACAAGCAAAAGTGGATTTCTGGGCGAGGCTATAGACCGTGCTGGAGTATCAGTAACAAAGAGCCCGAGCTTGCTCCG
>JBJOGL010000028.1:0-4832 GCA_046048255.1 Actinomycetota bacterium
GTTGATCGCAAGGCACGTAAGGGCCGTAACCCTTTCACCGGCGAGACAATCCAGATCAAGGCGAGCAAGAAAGTTCGCTTCCTCCCAGCTAAGGCGCTCAAGGAGACAATCGCCGGCGCACGCAAGCTCGGACCTGCTCCAAAGCCAGCTCCTGTCGTAAAGCCAGTAGCAAAGAAGGCAGCAAAGAAGGTAGCCAAGAAGGCTCCTAAGAAGGCTGTAAAGAAGGCTAAGAAGGGCAAGAGGAAGTAAATTACTTCTCAGTAAAGGCCACGCAGTTACGCGTGGCCTTTACTTTTGCCACTTAGGCTGTGTCAATGAGCGGGAGAGAAATAATTTACAAGCCGCCTAAGGGAAAACCACTAGGTTCAAATTTCGCTTTCAAACTCGGCGCCTCGGTTATGCGCCCAATACTCAATGCAATTGTGAAGCGGGATTGGCGCGGGGCTGAAAAGCTTCCGAAGAGCGGACCGGCGATAGTTGTCTGTAATCATCTCTCTTATTTAGATCCGCTCACTTTTTCCCACTTCCTATATAACAATGGGCGCGCACCGCGATATCTCGGAAAAGAATCGGTATTTCGCATCCCAGTTATTGGCTGGGTAATCAAGGGTGCTGGCCAGATTCCTGTAAGTCGTGAATCTAAAGATGCGATTAAGGGATATGAGCACGCCATTGCTGTCCTAAAGGCGGGACATCTGCTCGGGGTTTATCCAGAGGGAACTCTTACCCGCGATGAAAATCTATGGCCGATGAAAGGTAAAACAGGCGTTGCGCGACTTGCGCTGCAAACCGGCGTCCCAATTTATCCATGTGCATCCTGGGGGCCAGAAAAGGTAATTCCGCCTTACGGAAAGAAAATCAAACTTTTCCCACGGACTAAAGTCTCTGTAATCATGGGCGACCCAGTAGATCTCTCCAAGTGGCAGGGCAAGGCCGGAGATCCCCTCGCGGTTGAAGAAGCTACGGAAGCGATTATGGATGAGATAACTAGACTGCTTGAAGTTATTAGAGGCGAAAAAGCGCCTGCAGTTCGATTTGATCCAAAGAAATCCTCACTTCCGAGAACGGGAAATTTCAAGAAGAAAAAATGAAGATTTCAATTTTGGGTACCGGTCAATGGGGCACCGCGTTAGCCCAGGTTCTCTGCGATGCCGGAAATGAAGTCTTGATGTGGGGCAGAAATGCTGATGTCGTAGCTGAGATAAACAACAGACACCACAACAGCAAGTCGCTTGCCGAACTAGAACTCTCAGACCTGATTAGAGCCACAACAAATAGGGAAGAGGCATTTTCTGAAGCTGGCGCCATACTTTTGGCGATTCCATCGCAATCATTGCGGAATAACTTGATCTCATTTAAGAGCGTTTTCCCAACGCACTTACCCGTGATCTCTTCCTTAAAAGGTATTGAATTGGGCACCAATCTGAGAATGAGTGAAGTCATTCAAGATGTTCTAGGTTTGCATCAGGATCAAATTTCAGTTCTTACCGGACCAAATTTGGCTCGTGAAGTAGTAATGCGACAGCCCGTCGGAGCGGTAGCAGCATCAACCGCGCAAGAGCTGGCTGATTTAACGGCTGAGTTATTTCATGCGCCGTATTTCCGAACCTATACATCAACTGATGTAGTTGGATGTGAATTAGCTGGAGCCGCAAAAAATGTAATTGCGCTGGCTGTAGGTATGGCTATCGGAATGGGATTTGGCGAGAACACCCAAGCGCTTGTTATAACGAGAGGGTTAAATGAGTTAACGCGACTCGGAATGGCACGAGGCGCTAAGCCATTGACTTTTGTTGGACTAGCTGGAGTTGGCGATCTCCTTGCAACCTGTGGTTCTTCGCTCTCTCGAAATCGAACCTTTGGCGAGACCTTGGGCAGAGGTGGCTCTATGGAAAAAGCTACGGAAGGGGCGACTTCGACGGTTGAAGGTGTTGCTACCGCCAGTTCAATAGTCGAACTCGCACATTCTGTTGGTATTGAAGTTCCTATCATGGAAGCGGTGGCTGATGTAGTTACCAATACCATTACACCTACCGAAGCCATCATTAGGTTGATGAGTGTGGACACCGGAGCGGAGATCGAAGACCAATGAGTAAAACCCGGGTAGCAATAATCTGTGGTGGAAGAAGTAGCGAACATGAGATCTCCTGTATTTCGGCCAGCGGAGTTTTTGAAGCGATTGATCGGAGCAAGTACGAACCAATTCTCATTGGCATTACTAAAACTGGAAATTGGACCCTCTTAAATGGAAAAGAATCCTTTACCCCGGGTGAAGATGGACTTCCTTCCGTTCCAGAGAAGAAAAATGAACTTTCAATCTTAAGCGCCGGAATCAAGAAGGAAAACGGTGAACTTCTCGAAGTTGATTTAGCTTTTCCAGTACTTCACGGTGCTTATGGAGAAGATGGAACTATTCAAGGGCTCTTTGAAATGGCTGGAATCGCTTATGTTGGTTCTGGAGTTCTTGCTTCATCAGTCGCCATGGATAAAACTTTTGCAAAACCAATCTATGCCGATTTTGGCATGAAAGTTGCTGATGGAATCACTGTTCATCAACGGGATTGGCACGCTAACCAAGCCATGGAAATCGCAAAGATAAGTGCGCTTGGTTTTCCGTTGTTTATTAAACCAGCTCGTAGCGGTTCAAGCCGGGGCACTACTAAAGTTAAGAGCAAGGACGATATTGCCCCCGCGATAGAGGCAGCCCATCGCCATGATCCAAGAGCGATGGTCGAGGTTGCAATAACGGGAAGAGAAATTGAATGCGCTGTACTTGAAGTAGATGGAACTCCTCACGCATCAGTTCTCGGTGAAGTTCGAGTCCATGAACCACATGAGTTCTACGATTTTGAAGCGAAGTACTTGGATGGAGCAACAAGTTTTGATGTCCCAGCAAACATCCCGGAACACTTAAGTAAAGAGATAAGAGCCGCGGCAATCACCGCATTTGTAGCTCTTGGTTGCGAAGGCCTCGCAAGAGTCGATTTCTTCCTAACCGAGAAGAACGAAGTCATAATTAATGAGTTAAATACGATGCCCGGTTTTACTCCGCGCTCGGTATTTCCTATGCTATGGGAGGCCACGGGCAAGAGCTACCAAGAAATCATTACAGAGCTCTGCAGAAGTGCTTTGGGGCGTTCCCAAAACGTTGTCCGTTAGATTTTATGAAAATTGATTTTCAAGCTGAACATGGGCGCCCCGAAGAATGGCGACGCATTGCAGACTTGCGATTGAGATCACTTGAAGAGAGCCCGCAATGGTTTTCAGGTGATTTCAATAGAGAGAAGTCAAGAACAAAAGAGGATTGGCAAGAACTAATATCTAAATTCCACTGGATCATCTACAGCCACAGAGGTGTTGACCTTGGATTGATGACGGTTGAAAAGTCAGATCCGATTCGAGGCACTGATTGTTGGGTTGGGGGCTGCTGGGTTGATCCTAGATTTAGAGGCTGCGGAATCACGGGGAAAATGATTGCTGAACTGGATCAGATCTGCGTTGAAGAGGGGTGGAATTCGCAAGGACTTGGAGTCTGGCCAGAAAATTCAATTGCAATCCGCGCCTATACAAGGTACGGATTTGCAAAAAGCGGCGACCCGCAACCAAGTCGTAGTAAGCCGGAACAGCTTTATCAGAAGATGGTCAGATTTCTGCCGCTTTAGTGCCTTTGCCCGAGGTCAGAATGTGCATGAGTTTTTCAAGTGGTCCTTGGGAGAATCGCTTTAACCAAATTCTGGATAAGTAAACAAGGAAGAGCCAGATAACTACCGCGAGAATTAGAACCATCCAAGTCTCAAGTTCTTGAAAGAGACCAAGTCCCCATGGGCCAAATATCAAGGAAGTTATTACTGATTGGGAAATGTAGACGGTCAACGACATTCGACCCGCCGGAATCATCCACGAGACAGCGCTAGGTTTCGTATGCGCCAATTTTCTAATAATTCCTACGTACGTCATTGACAATAGTGGAGCAGATAGAAATCCGAGAAAGAGCGAGGAGAGATATATCCCTTCATAAGGATCTCCCGATTGCTCATTTCGCACCAAGATTGTTGCCGCAATCATCTGGATTGGAAGGCCAAAGATCAGCCCCCGCTTGATCATTCGCGAGTTCTGGAGCTCGTCGATTTGATCAGAGAGAAAATTACTTCGCGCAAGCCTCATACCTAAAAGAAATGCTGCAAATGCCATCCCGCCCTGTAAAAAGATTCCGAAAATCAAGCCAAATGCCCATAGTTCCAAACGAGGCGAGATTGATTCGACATATGATCCCGAACGAAGCACCTCATTTAGCCTTGGTTCTATATATGCAGAATCAAATTCCTCGGGGAAAAGACGCTCGCCAATCAGGAATGAAATACCAATGAAGGTAATCAATACGGCAGATACCGAGTAGATCACTCGGGTCCAGATTTGAATCACTCGATCGGTTCTAAACATAAAGGCAAGCAACAAGATTCCAAACAAGCCGTAAAGAAAGATGATGTCGCCATGCCACAAGAAGGTGAAGTGGATAGCCCCGAATGCCATTAGAGCAAAACATCGCTTTATCCATCGACCCTTGTTGGCGCGCTCATTCTTAATTATGTAACTTGAGCTATAGCCAAACAAGAAAGAGAACAGCAGATAGAACTTGCCAGCAAAGATTGCGACCATAATCCAAGTCGCACTTCCATTTGCGAACCCTTGCGCCCATTCACCCCGAGCGCCCTCATCGCTGCTTAAGGCCATGAAAGGAATATTGACCATAAGAATTCCAAGGAGAGCAAAGCCTCTTAAAGCATCCGGAGTAATGTCACGTTGCATCTCGTCTCCTATATAAGCTCGAAGTT
>JBJOGL010000029.1:0-4401 GCA_046048255.1 Actinomycetota bacterium
AGGCTGATAGTGCGATTTGTGAATTGGATTTCCAAGGTGGCATAAATGCAATTATGGATTTCTGTAAAGAAGTCAATGGCTATGTAACCATTAAAGAACCTTGGGCGGTTGCTAAAGATCCAGCGCGTAAAGGCGAGCTCGATGCAATCCTTTACAACACCGCTGAATCACTACGAGCCTTGGCGGTGCTACTTCACCCAATAATGCCTATTTCAACTGAAAAGTTGTGGGGCTACCTCGGCGCAGAAACCTCTCTAGGTAAATTAAATGCACAGAGACTTGATGAAGTTTCTAAGTGGGGCCAATTAAAACCGGGCACAAAAGTCAGTAAGGGCGAAATCCTCTTCCCTAGGCTAGAAGATAATCGAGCATAGTTAATGGCAGATCGGCATAACCGCGATCTAGATCGCCAACCAGCTCCACTCCCTGAAGCTTTACCCACTAAGTGTGTGGATACCCATGCCCATCTTGAGATAGTTACAAATACCTCTCCAGAAGATGAAGCGATTGGAAGAGTTCTTGCTGAGGCAAAATCAGTTGGGATAGATCGAATTGTTCAAGTTGGATATTCAGCGGAACAATCAGAGTGGTCAGTGCGTCTTGCCGAAAATTGGCCCGGAGTCTTAGCCGCAGTTGCCTTACACCCAAACGAAGCTCCTGTTGTTGCTGATTTAGAGAGTGATTTAGCGCGAATTGAAGAGTTGGCGCACCATCCAAGAGTTCGTGCTATCGGTGAGACCGGATTGGACTTCTTTAGAACCGAAGAAGATCTTCGAGAGCGACAACGCTATTCATTCATCCGCCACATTGAGATTGCCAAGAAAACAAATAAAGCCTTGGTGATACATGACCGCGATGCACATCGTGCAGTACTCGATACGTTAAACGAAGTCGGAGCCCCCGATAAGACGATTTTTCACTGTTATTCCGGCGACGTTGAGATGGCTCACGAGTGCGTTGAAAAGGGCTATTACCTATCTTTTGCGGGAACCGTAACCTTTAAGAACGCACCACATCTTCGCGAAGCTCTCAAAGTTGTTCCTACCGAACTCTTGCTAGTTGAGACAGATTCACCCTTTTTAGCCCCGATGCCACATCGAGGCGCACTCAACACCCCGGCCCAGATTCCTAACACGCTCCGTTTGATGGCCGAAGTGCGGGGCGAAGATGTAGCCGATTTAGCTAATTCAATCAGCGTTAGCGCTGAAAAAATCTTTGGTTCATTTGCGTCATGAGCATCTCACTTCTCGGCGCCAGTGAAATTCGCTCTCTGGCACAAGAGTTAGATCTCCGTCCGACAAAATCCTTAGGTCAAAACTTTGTGGTTGATGCAAATACCTGTCAGAAGATTGTCCGGATTGCTGAAGTAAAAAATGGTGAGCGAGTTCTCGAGATTGGCCCGGGTCTGGGTTCCTTGACGCTTGCCATACTGCAAGTTACTCATGAGGTGAGTGTTATTGAAATCGATACAAGACTGGCATCGCGATTATCAGAAACTCTTTCAGCTCATGGCGCCCCACCAATTGAGGTAATCAATTCTGATGCTCTCTCAATTAATGAGTTGCAGTTTCCACCGAAGAAACTAGTGGCAAATCTTCCCTATAACGTCTCAGTTCCAGTTCTACTTCATTTCTTGGAGTTGTTCCCTTCAATTGAGTCTGGTGTTGTGATGGTCCAATATGAAGTCGCAGAGCGATTGGCGGCAAAACCTGGTTCAAAAATCTATGGAGTGCCGAGCGCAAAGGCAGCGTGGTGGTGTGACGTTGAGTTACGTGACTCAGTATCAAGAAGTGTTTTCTGGCCGGTTCCCAATGTCGACTCTGCTTTAGTTTCATTTAAGAGACGCGCTCCAATCGGTGATGAAGAACTGCGCCGTGAGACCTTTAAGTTGATAGATAGCGCTTTTGGGAAACGACGGAAGATGCTCCGCTCTGCAATAAGTACGCTAATTGGGTCTTCGAATAAGGCTGAAGCGTTGTTAATTGAGGCCGGAATTAACCCGACTGTGCGCGGGGAGTCTTTAGATATCTCCCAATTCGCCAGACTCGCGAGGGCGTGGCAAGCAAGTAAGTAATACGCTCGCCGCATGAGCGATCAGGTTTCTGTCCGGGTTCCGGGCAAAATCAACCTGCAACTCTCAGTCGGTCCACTTGCGCGTGATGGTTATCATGAATTAGCAACGGTTTTTCAATCTGTCTCGCTCTTTGATGAATTAACAATCGCTGAAAGCGATGATGATGACATCCATATTGCCACGGTGGGAAGATCAGCAATCCCTCTTGGTAGTGAAAATCTTGCCTATAAAGCCGCGGAATTAATGCGAAAGAAATTTGAAATCTCTTCTGGATTACTAATCAGGATCAAGAAGGAAATTCCAATTGCTGGCGGAATGGCTGGTGGAAGTGCAAATGCTGGCGCGACTATTGTCGGAATTGATTCGCTATTCTCACTTGGTTTAAAACGAGATGAGATGGAGCGAATCGGAAGTGAGATCGGAGCCGATGTTCCTTTCACCATCTCAGGTGGAACTGCAATTGGAACAGGAAGAGGAGATCAAATAACTCCAGTACTCTCACGTGGTTCCTATAACTGGGTCCTCGCTCTTTCTAGCTCAGGCCTTTCAACTCCAGCTGTATATGGCGAATGTGATCGGTTGAGAGAAGGATTGGACATTTCCAAGCCTCACGTAAGCGATTCACTACTTCATGCCTTAAGCCAGGGCGATGCTAAATCGTTAGGAAAGTCGTTGAGCAACGATCTACAAGCAGCCGCTTGCTCATTAAAGCCCGCGCTGCGATTAATTCTTGATGTTGGAATTGATTATGGCGCGCTTGGTGGAATTGTTTCGGGCTCTGGCCCCACCGTCGCTTTCCTCGCTGAAAGTGAAGATCATGCGTTAGACCTAGTTGTAGCCCTTACCTCTAGCGGAGTAGTGGGAAATGTGATTCGCGTAGCCGGACCAGTCCCAGGCGCACGCGTAGTTAGCAACACCTGAAACCCAATAGAATTCAGGTTCCTCCATTGTGTAGTGGCTAGCACATGGGCCTTTGAAGCCCAGGGTCCAGGATCGATACCTGGTGGAGGAGCCACTTATTTGACCGAATAGAATTGAGTCCATCACGAAAGGTGGGGTGTTGAGCCGACTCGATCTAGTGATCGTACTCGCCGCAGGCGAGGGGACTCGGATGAAATCAACTACCCCCAAAGTCCTACATAAAATCGCCGGGCGCACAATTCTCGCTCACGTTCTTGATTCAGTCGCTAAGTTAAATTCAACAGAAATCCGAGTAGTCGTCGGATCTGGAAAAGATGAAGTAATCAGAGAATTGAGTGCAATTGCTCCGCAGGTAAAGAGCATCTACCAAGAAGTTAGAGGCGGGACGGGTCATGCCACAAAACTTGCTCTGGAGGGCGCTGCGAAAAGTGGTCAGGTATTGATCTGTGCCGGGGATACCCCGCTGCTTACGGGAATGACTCTCTCCGAATTAGTTGATGCACATGCTAAGAGTGGTGCAGCCGCAACTGTTTTAACAACTGATCTACCCGATCCATATGGTTATGGACGAGTTGTTTATGACGACAAGGGTGCCTTATCGGCTATCGTTGAAGAACGTGATGCGAGCGAAGCTGTGCGGGAAATTAGCGAGATCAATTCCGGTGTTTACATCTTTGATATTGATTCTCTGAAAGGCGCTCTCACAAAGATATCGAAATCAAACTCGCAAGGCGAAGAATACTTGACCGATGCCATCGCAATTCTAAAAAGCGATGGAAAGAGAGTTGCAACGCACCTAACCCCAGATTTTGTTGAGATTTTAGGTATTAATGATCGAGCGCAACTTGCAGATGTTTCATCTCTTATGCGCGATCGAATCGTTGACTCGCTCATGCGAAGCGGGGTCACAATTACTGATCCAGCATCGGTCTGGATTGATTTAGATGCAGAAGTCGAGAGTGATGTAACCATCGAGCCTGGCGTAGCTATCCGTGGAAAATCAAAGATTTCGGCAGGAGCGATTGTTGGACCACGTACAACGTTAATCGATACTGAAGTTGGCGCTGGCGCAAAAGTATTTGAATCTCATTGTGAATCAAGCAAAATCGGCGCTCGCGCAAATGTTGGTCCATATTCACATCTTCGTGGTGGTACCGTCTTAGCTGATGAGGTGAAGGTCGGCTCATTCGTTGAGATAAAGAATGCGCTTCTTGGTGATGGCGCCAAAGTGCCCCACCTTTCATATGTGGGCGATGCAGAAATCGGTCGCGAGACAAACATTGGCGCTGCCACGATTTTTGTAAATTACGACGGAGTTGAAAAACACCAGACCAAGGTGGGCGAGCATGTCAGGATTGGAAGCGATTCAATGCTTATTGCTCCAGTAACTATCGGAGATGGCGCGT
>JBJOGL010000030.1:0-4307 GCA_046048255.1 Actinomycetota bacterium
GGTATACGGAATCTCATACCTACCGCTTGACTAAAGAGTCAGGGAGTTGGCGGATTGAAGGTATTCCCTGGCCACTCTGGGATTGTGGGACTCTAAACAAATGATCGCCGCGATTTTCATTCAAGTTCTCTTTCTCGGTTTACTTTTTTTCGGCGCATACAAGTTATTTAGTCGAGGTGGAAGACGCGGAAGTGGCGAATTCTCGATCCGACGCCTCTTTCATTACTCACTTCTATATTTTTCAGTAATCGTAGCTGGCGTTGGAGTTAGCGGACTTTTAGGTAGGACTTTAGATTTTGGTCAAGTAATTGCAGAGAGCAGAACTGATCTTGCCCGAAATCTCTCCTTTGCAATCGTAGGAGTTCCACTTGTCTATCTATTTGCGCGTTGGTCAAGCAAGAATCTCAGAGATGATTCAACTGAGCGAAGCTCTCTAGCCTGGCAGGCCTATTTAACAATCACCTCAATCACATCACTTGTGATTGCACTATATGGACTACATGACACCCTTTCCTGGTCGATTGGTAATGATCCGTATCGGGGAGATGCAATTTCGCAACTCTTGGTCTGGTCAATAATTTGGATTTTCCATCTACGCCTCTCAGCTCAATCCGGAGAGGCTAATCGAGCTCAATATTTGATTGGCTCAGGAATTGGCCTATCGATTCTCGCCGTTGGCCTCGGTGGAGTAATCGCCAATTCACTAGAAGCACTTATTAATACAAATAAAGAGGTCATCTCAATTGCGCGAACAAATCCAATCGTGAACAGTTCAATAACGGTGCTATTGGGCGCCCCAGTTTGGATCATCTACTGGTTGAGGGGTGCGCTCACTTTCACGCGTGATTTCCTATGGCATGCCTATATTTTTCTTGCAGGAATTGCCGCAAGCTTCATAACAACAGTCGTCGGGTTCAGCGTCGTTCTATATGACATTCTTGTTTGGATCTTTGGAGATACCGGCAACCAAACGGCAACTCAGCATTTCTTTACAAGTGCAAATGCTCTTGGTGCCGCTCTAAGTGGATTAGCAATCTGGAGTTATCACCGTGCACTCATTCAAGAAGAGAGTGACCGAACTGAACTTAGGCGTATCTATGAATACATAGTTACCGGAGTTAGTCTGATTGCTGCCTCGCTCGGGATTCTCATGATTATTGTTGCCGCAATTGAGAGCGTTACTCCAAGTGATATTGCCAGCGCTAGCGAAGGAACGAACGCATTAGTTTTGGCAATGACCCTTTTAATTGTTGGCGCACCATTTTGGTGGGGTTTCTGGAATCGAATTGAGAGAGCTGTCTTAAAGGATCAATCCGATCTTTCATCCCCTACACGAAGAATCTATCTTTTGATGTTATTCGGGGTAGCAGGCGTTGCCACGGTTATTTCACTAATAACAGCAATTTTCCTATTCTTCGATGACCTTCTAAATTCGGAATTAGCTCAATCTACTTTTCGAGATATGAGATTTGCGATCGGAATCCTGATTACAAATGCTGCTATTTCCGGATATCACTGGACAATTTACAAGAGTGAGCGCGATACTCCGGTTGAGATTTTCCGTCGCGGAAGACACATTACGCTCGTTGGACCAAGTGACTCCCACATAGTTCAACTATTGAAAGAGCAGCTAGGCGGAAATGTTCAACTCTGGGTCTCGCCCGATTCAGGCTCGCCCTGGAATCTTCAAGAACTCGTTGACCTAATTGATACAACTGAGGGAGAAGAATTACTAGTTATCAATGAGAAGCGAAAATTAAGAGCGATTCAGATTCATCACTAACTCTTTAGATTCTCACGAACCATCGCAATCAATAGCTTCTCATCTACGGTCCAATTTGAAGGCACCCGTACTGTTTTCTTGTTAACAACGTAGCCCTCAAGCATCGGGGCAACCTTCTTCAAGACTTTTGGATCCCAGGGCGCGATGGTCAAATGATTCTTCGAGGCGGAACAGCCGAAAATATATTTCTCACCATTCTTGAGCATGGGTTGATTCCAAGAAATCACAAGTTCGAGTTTTGGATACTTCTTTTTAATGACGCTAAAGATCTTACGCATCGTCTTTGCCTTCTCTTTATCAAGTTTGGCAAAGTAATCCTGGGGCGATTCATATCGACGCGAAGAGGTAGATCCCCTCGTAAACATCACAAGTGCATTCGCGTGAGCTCTAGTGAATCCATAACTCTCTTGTAGAAATGCCATCTGTTCGGGGTATTTCTTATCGGACATCTTCTTCATAGCAGCAAACCAATAACTCATGGGCTCGCCATATTTCTTTTCAATAGCCGGAAAGTAGCTCTCACGCTTTGATTTATCCGTTGCCACAGTCCTAAAGGGTACTCGTATACTTAATTGATGATTGACCTGCGGGCTAGAGAATTTATTGAAAACCCGTATCCAGCACTAGCCGAACTTCGAGCTGAGGGCAGACCGGTCTGGCATCCCGAACTTGGAATGTACCTGGCTGCCACGCATCAAGATGCTAGCGAAGTGCTTAGAAGCAAATCATTGGGCCGAATCTACATTGCAAGGTCTCCCGAAACTGATTGGCAGACATTTAATTGGCTCCACTCCGAATCAATACTCGAGAGTGAACCGCCGAAACATACGCGCTTACGTAGTCTAATTTCGAAGGCATTTAATCGAAATCGAATTGAGTCACTGAGTCCGAAAATCCAAGAAATCGTAGAAGAGCTGCTCAATGAGATTGCAGAGGGCGGAGAAAACTTTGATCTGATCTCACAGTACGCAGAACCACTTCCAGTAAGGATAATCGCTGAACTTCTTGGCTTTCCAAGAGATGAAGAGCACCTACTGCGCCCGTGGTCTCAAGCAATCGTAAAGATGTATGAAGTGGGACCTACTGAGGAAGCGAAGAAAGCAGCACAACAAGCGGCCACTGAATTCTCTCAATATGTCCACAACCTCATGTTGGAGCGAAAGGCAAAACCCGGAGCCGACTTAATCTCTGAGCTTGCTCAAGTCGAAGAAGCCGGAGAGAAACTCTCCACCAACGAGCTAATCGCAACCTGCGTCTTGCTCTTAAATGCCGGCCACGAAGCAAGCGTCAATGGGTTTGGAAATGGCATGGTTGCACTCTTTAATGATGAGGGACAGTATCGATTGCTTTTTAGTAATCCCGAAAAGTATGGCGATACCGCGATCGAAGAGTTCTTGCGATTTGATTCGCCGTTGCAGCTCTTTGATAGAACAGCCAAAGAGGATGTAGAAATTGGTGGGGTTTTAATCAAGGAAGGCGAGAAAATAGCAAGTCTTCTAGGCGCTGCCAATCGAGATGAAGGCGTCTTCCAAAATCCAGATTCGATGGACATAGCCCGCGCCCCAAATCCTCACATCAGTTTTGGTGGCGGAATTCATTTCTGTATTGGTGCACCGCTTGCGCGACTTGAGATGTCTATCGCGCTTCCCGCCCTAATTAAGCGTTTCCCGGAATTAAAGCTTTCCAGCGAGCCAAAACGAAGAGACTCCTTTACTCTCCGGGGCTACGAAAAAGTTGAGGTGGCGAAGCAGTGACTAAGTTGGCATTCGTTTCAGGTGGCAGCCGTGGCCTTGGTAAAGAAGTCGCGAGCGCACTTGTAAAGCAAGGGTATCGTGTCGTGATTATCGCTAAAGACCGCAATCGAGCCACCGCAACTTCCCAAGAATTAAATGCAGAATTCGAAATTGCTGACCTTGAAGACCAAACCCAAACGCGAACCCTCGCAGAACAGATGCTGGCAAAGTTCGGCGTCCCTCAAATTGTTGTCCTGGCTCATGGAGTCATGAGCGAGAAGATGGCTAAAACTCTTCGCACAACAGATCAAGAATGGAATCGAGTTCTTAACATTAATTTGAATTCTACTTTCACTCTAGTAAATGCATTTGGGTCAAAGATGGCAGAAGCCAGGGATGGACGAATCATTATCTTCTCCGCTTGCTTGGGGAGAATGTCGGGACCAGGTAATGCTGGCGGACTAGCGCCGTATCGAATCTCAAAAGCAGGAGTCAATGCACTTGTTAGAAACCTTGCCCATGAAACAGCTCATGGTTCGCGCGGATTCTTGATTGATGCAATCTGTCCTAATCACAGCCGTACCGATATGGGTGGACCGGATGCTCCGCGTAGCGCAGCCGAAGGCGCGGAGACTGCGATTTGGCTTGCAACTCGAGAATTCAGCGCCGGAGATGTAACCGGTGTGCTCTGGGAAGATCGAGAAGTAATTCCCTGGTAAGCCTCACCTATCTTTTCAAATTCCCGGCGTACCCTAAATTCATGGATCTTTTCGACATTCTCTACCCACTCG